>CAYGCA010000014.1:0-7117 GCA_964348265.1 uncultured Anaerolineaceae bacterium
GCCGAAGGTCTCCTCGTATTCCGGAATTAGCTCCTCGTCGATGTAGTCGGCCCAGTTGAAGATGTAAAGCGTGTCTGCCATTTCCGGCTCTAAAGGCGTGGCGGGTGGTACCGGCGTCGGCCGCCCACAGGCCGTTGCCAAGAGCAGGAGCAATAGCAGTGGAATCCAGAACCTCTTCATCGTTTTTCCTCCTTCTCGCCTAAGGTGGATCAGGGGAGCGCGCATGGCAATCTCTCACTCAGCATTGGACGTAGACTTGTTCAATTTCAGGATTGGGGCGCCGTTTTCACCTCCGTTGGGCTACGAGCGACAAGAGAACCAACCCGATCGATGCTACGAGCATGGCGCTGGAAATCGCATTCACTTCTGGAGTAACCCCGACGCGGATCATGGAGAAGACGCGTACTGGAAGCGTTGTTGAACCTGGCCCGGAGACGAAGAACGTGATGACGAAATCGTCCACCGAAAGGGTGAGGGCCAGCAGGGCACCGCTCAAGATGCCTGGCATGATCAGGGGAAGGGTGATCCGACGGAAAGTCCTCCACTCATTCGCATACAGGTCCTTGGCGGCCTCTTCCAGGGTGCGATCGAAGTCGGCCAGCCGGGCCCGAACGACCACAGCCACAAACGAAATGTTGAAGGCGACGTGAGCGATAATGATCGGGGACACGATCACGACGCGTCGAAGAAACCCCCCTAGGATCGAGGGCAGGAAATCCATCGAGCTAATGGCGGAGGCCAGGCTTTGAACTGTTGCCGGGAGGTTTATCTGGACAATGAAGAGGATCAGCGAGAGAGCCATCACCACGTCTGGGATGATGATAGGCAGGTAGAGAACTGAGTCCAGGGTCGCCCTGCCCGGGAAATCATACCGCTCAAGGGCCAACGCGACCATTGTCCCCAGCACTGTAGATATGAGGGTGGAGATGATTGCGACAGTGAGGGTGTTGTTGAGGGAGTCATGGATCCGGGCGTCTTGAAGGAGGACCTCATACCAGTGGAGGGTGAAGCCTTTCCAGATCGTCGCCCCCACCGTTCGGCCGCCTTCCAGGATGGTCGCTTTGTTGAAGGAGAAGACGACCAGAATGAGGATTGGAAGATACAGGAAGGCGAAGAGCAGAACCGCATTGGTGGACAGCAGGCGGCGTCCCCAGGATTCCATCCAGTGCGTTCCGGAACGGAGGCCTCTACGGCCGGCACGCAGCCTATCGATCGCCGCTTCGGTCACAAGGTCTGCCCGCCCTTCCGCATGTAGACCGTGGTCGCTAGGAGAACTATGGCCATCAAGATCAAGCCCATCGCTGATCCGAAGGGCCAATCGCGAACCTCGAGAAACTGCTGCTGAAGAAGGTTGCCGATCATCCAGGATTTCGCCCCACCTAAGAGTTCGGGCGTCACGTAAGCTCCAATAGAGGGTATGAAGACCAGAATCGAGCCTCCCAAGATGCCGGGCATCGTCAAAGGCAGGACAACTCTTCGGAAAGCCCTAAGTGGGTTGGCGCCCAGATCCTGAGCTGCCTCCACCAGCGAGAAATCGATCTTCTCGATCGAGGCGTAAAGTGGCAGAACCATGAAGGGAAGAAAGCCGTAGAAGAGGCCGATGATCACAGCGGTCTGGCTCGGGAAGAACTGTATCGGGTCTTGGATAAACCCGAACCGTTGCAGGATCGCGTTGACCAGGCCTGACTTTCGCAAGATCACCATCCAGGCGAAGGTCCGCACGAGGAAATTAGTCCAGAAAGGCACCATGACTAGAAGGAGGAGAACACTGCGCCAGCGTGGTGAGCGACGGGCGATGAAATAGGCTAGCGGGTAGCCGAATAGCAGGCACAGCACCGTGGTAAGGAGGGCGATTTGCAGGGAGCGTGAGAAGATCCCGAAGTACAAGGCGTCGACCAGGCGGGCGTAGTTTCGCAGGGTCCATTCATAGGCCACTCCGCCGAAATCGCCTCGTCTGCCGAAGCTGACGACAACTACAAGCACCAGAGGGAAGAGGAAGAACAGGGTAAGCCAGACGATAGTTGGCCATGTCAGGGCCAAGACCTGAAGCGATCTTCGCTCTCGGACGGTTTGTAGGAGTTCGGAGCCCACGCGAGGGATGGCCACAGCCTCACTCTATTCGACGATCACGAGCGCGCTCTCGGGACGCCAGGAGAGATACACGCTATCGCCCTCGGCTAGACGTTCCCCAGAAAGCGTGAGGGCTTCATTCTGTTTCCGTATCTGGAGCATGACCTGCTGGTCGAGCTGGACGTGGTAGTTTGTGTCTGTGCCCACGTAGACGACGTCCACCACGCAGCCCTTCAGCACGTTCACGGAACCGTTCGGCCTAGTGCGCCCAATTTCGATCTTTTCGGGGCGAACAGCAAGCGTGGCTTCGACCCCCGCCCGGCAGTCTTCGCCGGCTGAGGCTTGCAGGGGTTCAAGTCCACTCACCTCGACCGTGGCGAAGTTTCCCTCAACCCTTTGGATCCGTCCCGGCAGGAAGTTGGTCTCTCCAATAAAGTCTGCAACGAAACTCGAGGTAGGCCTCTCGTAGATCTCCGTTGGGGTGCCAATCTGCAGCACCCTGCCGAGATTCATTACGGCGATGCGGTCTGACATCGTCAACGCTTCTTCCTGGTCGTGGGTGACGTAGATAAAAGTGATCCCCACTCTTTCTTGGAGCTCCTTCAACTCAAGCTGCATGGCCTTCCGGAGCTTCAGGTCCAGGGCGCCAAGAGGCTCGTCTAGGAGCAATACATCTGGATGGTTCACGAGGGCTCGAGCCAGTGCGACGCGCTGTTGCTCCCCGCCTGAGAGCTGCTTCGGTTTCCGGTTTCCATAGTCACCAAGCCGGACCATTTCCAATGCCTCGTCCACCTCTCGCTTAATCCGGTCTTTCGGGAGGCTCTTCATCTCGAGCCCAAAGGCGATGTTTTCGAAAACGGTCATATGTGGAAACAGCGCATAGTGCTGGAAGACGGTGTTGACTGGGCGCTGGAAGGGCGGTAGATAGCCCTGGGCCTCACCCCCGATGAAAACGGTGCCCGAAGTTGGAATCTCGAAGCCGGCAATCAGTCGAAGCGTGGTTGTCTTGCCGCAGCCGCTGGGGCCCAGCAAGGAGAAGAACTCGCCCACGCAGATCCGGAGGGATACGTGATCCACCGCCATCACGTCACCGAAGCGCTTGACGACGTCTTGAAGTTCGACTGCGGGGCGCTCCGACATTGATGCCTCCGAAACTAGGTTTGCTCTTTGCTGTCTCTCGACGGGCCGCGTGAGACTTTGGTTGCCCCCAGCTCCGACGAAAGAGCGAGCAACGGTCGCGCACCGTAGGCCAATTTGAACGTACGCAGGATGAGGAAAGTCTGCGTACGCAAGATGCCGGACACCTTGTGCAGGCGTTCGTTGAGAAAGGTTGCAAGGTGTTCACGGTCGCGGCACATGACCTCGACCATCAAATCGAATTCGCCCGACACCATGATGAGATAGCTAACTTCGGGAAAGGCAGCGATTGTCGCGGCTGCCTTTTCCAGCGCTGGGGGCCGAAGGCTGACGCCGATCATGGCCGGTGCATCGAATCCTAACTGGTTCGGGTCGACCAGGCCAACGACGTGAACAACCTGTTCCTCCATGAGACGGGAGACGCGATTACGCACTGTCCCTTCCGACACGCCGGTCGTTTCGGCGATCTCAGTGTAGGGCTTTCGGCCATCGCGCTGTAGCATGGCCAGAATCGCGAGGTCAAGCTGATCGAGGTTGGACATGATATACGAATTTCGTAGCCAGAAGGCCATACTACCGGGAAATTCGCAAAAGGGCAAGCTCGCTGTGCGTCGCACTCGAAGACGGACAGCCCAAGGGGTGGCAAGGGGGGAATGGCCGCCGGGTGTATGATGGGAGCCAAACGCTGGAGGACGGAGGCCGGCTGGCCCTAACCCGGCCGCTCACGCTCAGCCTCCTTCCGGACCCAAGGGGATAGGCCGAGAGAGCAGGGGTCAAAAGGCTGGGAGATTTCGCAGACTGGAAGTACTATAAGGACCCGGGAATGTGGCCATTGGGAGATGTTGCGAGCCTTGGTGAAACACCTTCAAGGATTGAATTCGCACTGAGATGCAGGAGACCGACACATGAGAAGCTACCCCCACATTCGCGTCAAAGGAAGTCCGAGAGATCGGGGGCGTCAGGTGGGGGAGAAGGCCGCCGAGCGAATTGCGCGCAGTCTCCAAATCTATCGAGGCCTCTTCCGTCACTATGCTGGCTGGGAATGGTCGCGGGTCAGAGATCAGGCCGGGCGCTACCGATCGGTGATAGAGGCCCTCGAGGTACGATATTTGGAGGAGATCAACGGGATGGCCGAGGGCGCTGGCCAGGAACCCGTTGACCTACTGGCGCTGAACGTCCGCACGGAAATCATATTTGCCGCAGTAGCAAAGGCGGCGGCGCATGAGTGCACCGCCTTCGTCGTCCTACCTGAGGCGACCGTCACAGGCCACACCCTTATCGGTCAGAACTGGGATTGGAATCCATCCACGAAGGAAACAGTCATTGTGCTTGAGGCAGAGCAGGATGAAGGTCCGGACTATGTGACTGTGGTGGAGGCCGGTCTCTTGGCGAAAGCTGGCTTCAATTCCGCTGGCATTGGCCTTGCGACAAAT
Source organism: uncultured Anaerolineaceae bacterium (assembly GCA_964348265.1). Taxonomy (GTDB): domain Bacteria; phylum Chloroflexota; class Anaerolineae; order Anaerolineales; family E44-bin32; genus JBFJVD01. The sequence goes on from CAYGCA010000014.1 coordinate 4,641, forward strand.
GCACTCGTCACCGATCAGGATCGGGGCGAGGCAGGAGTTCCCTATCATGTGGTCTTGCGCGCTATCCTGGACGCCGAAGGCATGTCAGAGGCGCTGGCGGCTATCAACCATCACCCGCGAGCGTCGGCTGCCAACTATTTGATCGCTCACCGCAACGGGGAAGCCCTGAACGTTGAGGCTGCCCCGGGCGATAACTCTCGCACCTATCTGTCCTATCCCGAGGGGGGCATCTTTGCCCATTCAAATCACTTCACAGACCCGGGGTTCAGCCTGAATGATATGAGCCTGCGGCATTGGTCGGATAGCCGCTCTCGCTTCCGCCGCATGCGTGATTCCTTGAAGAGAGAGCACGGAAATCTGAGTCCGGAGAAGCTTCGGGGTCTCCTGAGCGACCATTTCTACTACCCAAACGCGATCTGCTCGCATCCAGACGTGAATCTCCCGCCGCCTGAGCGTGGGGCCACGGTTGCCTCACTGATTATGGATCTCGATTCACGCAAGATGTGGTTAGCCGATGGCAATCCGTGCCAGGTTCCCTTCCGCGAACTCGACTATCAAGGCCTGCTGAGTGGCAAATCCTAAAAGGGGGGCGACGAGTTCGCCGGGTGGACACCATCAGGCACCCTAAGGCCGTGGGGAGTGGATTTTGATCCTCGAGGGTGCTGAGGGGTGAGTCTGGCTCCACTCAATGACTGCGGGAACCAGAGGGGCATTCGGCAGGCATGGATCAGGCCTAAGCGTGAGGCGGCCGACAGCGTTGCTCAAAAGGACATCGCAACCGAATGCACGCCCGTGGCGCCATTCGGGCGCGCGCGTCTGCTCTCCAGGGTTTGGAGATCGCCGTTGCCATCGTAGGCTCGTACCCTGAAGGTGTGTCGGCCCTGCACAGGGGGCCAGTCATAGCGCCACTGCACCCAACTTAACGGGCTGAGCGGTGGAGCACGCAATTCGGCCTCAACCCAAGGACCGTCGTCGACTTGAACTTCTACCTTACTGATGCCGCGCGCTCCTGCCCAGGCGATGCCACCTACGGGCACGGTTTGATCATCCGTGGGGCGATCTAGAGCAACAGTGTCTATGACTGAAGTCGTATGGGCGATCGCCGCCTCACTCCATCCCCGGTCGACCCAGTATCCGTTGCCCTTTCGATCGAGGACCTCCATTCGCGAGATCCATTTGGGTTGCTTCATGCCGTACCGGTCGGGGATATAGACGCGCAGCGGGAAGCCGTTCGGGATAGGCAGTGGTACGCCGTTCATTTCATAGACCAGCAGAGTACGTTCGTCCATGGCGTCCTCTAGGGCCACGCTTTCGTAAAACCCGTCGACCGACTCGATCAATATCTCCTGAGCTCCTTGTCGAAGCCCGGCAAGCGCGAGCAGGTCCCTAAAGCGCACGCCCGTCCAGCGGCTTGTGCCGGTGAGGTCACCGCCGATCGGGTTCGAAATGCACTGCATTGTGACCACTTGGCTCACAGGCGGAATCTTACGGATTTCATCTAGAGTGAGAGAGAGCGGCGTTTCGACCAGGCCGCTCACCTCTAGGCGCCAGGTTTTTCCATCCACAACGGGGGGTCGAGTGTTGATGTCGATGCGGTAGAAATCCTCGTTGGGGGTGAGTTCGGCGCGTGTGCCGGGTGCAGGTTCGATGCGGGCTGCCAGGACCTCTGAGGGCGGAGAGGCGGCCGGGCCGGAGGTTGAACCGGGCCTTGTCATCTCCTCGACCAGGTCTCTTCCATCCTCGGGGCCGGTTGGCAGTCTCTCCCGTCCCAGAAGCGCCGTCAGTCCGATCGATCCCAATGAGATGGTCAAGAAGCCGCCGCCGACGAGGTATAGGAACTGGCGTCGGGGCAGGGGGGCGTCTGGCGAGTCGGCCAGGGAAGTAGCGGCTTCCCGTACCAGCCAGCCCAGGGCGAGTCCCCAGGCAAGGAACAGGCCTGCGAGCCAGAGGCTGCCGGCCAGTCGATTCTGAGACGGAAAGCCGAGCGAAAGCTCAATCAGCAGGGTCAAAACTAGCAGGAGCGCTCCCCCAAATACACCTGAACGGATAAGGGCCTCTCGATGTTCTCGACTGCGCCGCGCAAGGATTGCGCCGAAGAGCGCACCGCCCGCAATCAGTAGCAGGAGCGCCGCGAGCTGTTCAATGATCTTGGAGGCGGTAGATGTGTCGCCCAAGCGCAGAACACCTACGAGGCCGACGATAAGATCGATCCCGAGCGTGACGATACCGCCCGGCAGGTTGCGCGCCAGCCAGTCGAAAAGATCGAAGGGAACAAAGGGCAGACCGGCAACCCGCTCACCGAAGTAGGTCAGGGCAATCACTGCCAGGCTTGTCAGGGTGCCCAGCAGGGCGCCAACCGAGAGAGGAATGTGTCTGTCGGTTTCAGCTTCCACAGCAACGCCTTCCAGAAAGCAACTCTGGGGATCTTAGGACACAGAGATTACGAAAGGCTTAAGCTTCTGGCAGCCCCAGTCTTC
>CAYGCA010000014.1:7127-14980 GCA_964348265.1 uncultured Anaerolineaceae bacterium
CAGTCTTCCCCAGATTTCGTCGATGCGTTCTCTGACTTCAGGGGTCATCTGGATCCGTTCCGGCCAGCCGCGCGTATAGCCCTCTTCAGGAAGCTTGGCGGTCGCGTCGATGCCGATCTTTCCGCCATAGGAGTGTCTGTAGGAGGCGTGGTCCAGGTGATCGGCCGGGCCGGTGGTGAGGATAGCATCATGCGCCCAGTCCACGTTTCCCAGCGCCTGCCAAGCAGTCTGGCTGAGATTCTGAACGTCCACCCACTCATCACAGACGACAATGCATTTGGCCAGCATCATCAGTCCCAGCCCCCAGAGGCCGTGGATCACCTTGCGAGCGTGTCCCGGATAGCGCTTCTTGATGGACACCAACACGAGGTTGTGGAAGACGCCCTCGGCCGGCATATGGACGTCGACAATCTCGGGCAGGAAGAGACGCATCAGAGGCAGGAACAACCGCTCGGTTGCCTTGCCCATGTAGACGTCCTCCATGGGCGGCACTCCGACGATAGTTGTGGGATAGATCGGGTCTTGGCGGTGGGTGATTGCCGTGACGTGGAAGACCGGGAAAGGCTCAACCGGCGTATAGTAGCCGGTGTGATCGCCGAAGGGACCCTCTGGAAGGTGGTCGTTGGGCTCCACATAACCCTCGATCACGATTTCCGCCTGCGCTGGGACCTCGAGAGGCTGGCTTACGCAGTCCACGAACTCCACTGGCCGGCCTCGCAGCCATCCAGCCAGCAGGTATTCGTCGATGTTGGGGGGCAGTGGGGCAGACGCGCACCACATGGAGGCCGGGTCGCCGCCCAAAACAATCGCTGTCGGTATCTTTGACACCTGAGTCTCGCGCGCTATCCGTTCATGCTCGGCGCCTCCCTTATGGCGCTGCCAATGGGCGAGGGCGCGCCGCTCGTCGACCACCTGCAAGCGGTACATGCCAACATTCCGCACGCCGGTCTCGGGATCGCGCGTGATCACTTGTGGAAGAGTAATGAAGCGCCCTCCGTCCTTCGGCCAGCACTGCAGAATGGGTAGGGAATGGAGCGAGGGATTCTGAGTGTCGATTACTTCTTGAACAGGCCCCCGCCGAACTTTGGATGGCCTCAGCCCGATTGATCGCAGTACGTTCAAGACATCTTGTCCGCGGTCAAGAAGGCCGCTGAGCCCTTTTGGCAATTGGAAGTCCAGAAGCGCCGCCAGCCGCTCCCCGAGTTCATCAAGGTCTTCAACCCCGAGCGCCCAACTCATCCGCTTTTCTGAGCCGAACAGATTGATGGTGACAGGGATGTCGAAGCCCTTCGGATTCTCGAATAGGAGCGCCTTGTTTCTTTCGGGGGGTGATTTTGAGACCCGATCAGTAATCTCGGTAATCTCAAGATCAGGCGACAGAGGCTCCGCGATGCGGACCAGCTGCCCTCGATCCTCCAGCAATTGAATGAACTCTCGCAGATTTCTCATTGGCATAGACAGCGCGCTCTACCTGCTTCCGCAGCTCATAGCCCACTGGTGTCCGTCTGAGGCCATGAAGTCATCGGCCTCACTCGGGCCCCAGGTGCCGGATTCATAGAATGTCAGGGGCGGTGCAAATTCGCTCTGCCAACCTTCAAGGATGGAATCGATCAGCGCCCAAGAGAGCTCGATAGTATCTGCCCGCGTGAAGAGGGAAGAATCGCCGTTGACGGCATCCAGAAGTAAGCGTTCGTAGGCTTCGGGGATGGCACCGGGTCCGAATTCATCGGCGTAGTGGAACTCCATGTTGACAGAGCGCATCGTGGCGACAGTGTCAGGGACCTTGGCCTCGAATCGCAGGTGCATCCCCTCGGCCGGCTGAATGCACAGGGCCAAACGGTTCGGTCGGATTTCCTCACCTGGGGAGAGCGAAAACATGAGATGAGGAACGGACTTGAATTCAATCAGAATTTCCGAGGTCTTCTTTGCCAGACTTTTACCGGAACGGATGTAGAAAGGCACCCCTTGCCAACGCCAGTTATCCACATAGAGCCTCAGGGCGGCGTAGGTCTCCGTGGTTGAATCCTTCATCACGCCGGGTTCATCTCGGTAGGCGCGGTATTGGGCCCGCACGCTGTGCTTTCGCAAGTCAGCCTGTTGGATAGGCCTGATGGAACTGAGGACTTTTACGCGCTCGTTACGGATGGCGGTGGAGTCGAATGAAGCAGGCGGCTCCATCGCTACGAGAGAAAGCAGTTGCATCAGATGATTCTGAAACATGTCGCGCAAGACGCCTACCTTGTCGTAGAACTCTCCGCGGTGGCCAACCCCGACGGACTCGGCGACTGTGATCTGAACATGGTCGATGAATCGCCTGTTCCAAATTGGTTCAAAGATGCTGTTCGCAAAACGGAATACAAGCACGTTCTGTACCGTTTCTTTCCCCAAGTAATGGTCAATTCGGTAGATTTGGTCCTCGCCCAGCACCTGGTGGGCTACTTGGTTGAGTTGGTGGGCTGAATCCAGATCGTGGCCGAAGGGCTTCTCGATAATCACCCGCCGCCAGCCCTTGGATTGATCGACCATCCCAGCGTCGCCGAGTGAGGCGATCATAGCTTTGTAGACCGAGGGTGGGATCGCAAGATAGTAGAGGCGGTTAGCCTGTCCTCCGTTCTCGCTCTCAAACTCCCTTAGAAAATGGTCCAGCGCTTGCATGGATTCCCTATCGGCGAACGAGCCGCACCTGTATCGGATCCTCCCAGAAAACTCGCTCCAGGCGTCTTGGTCAACTCCCTCCCGAGAGAATTCGTCGATTGCGTTGCGCATCAACTCCCGGTAGCTGTCATCATCGTACTCGGTCCTGGCCATCCCGACGATCTGGAATCCGCTGGGCAACCTGCCCTTGCTATACAGGCTGAAGAGCGCGGGTAGCAGCTTTCGCTTGCTGAGATCCCCGGAGGCCCCGAAGATGACGATTGATGTGCTGTCAGTCATGGAAGGCTCCTCAAATGTTGTGTGAAACGGAGTCAATTCTAGCAGATGAGTACTCGATGGTGGGGGGGACAAAACCCGTAGGAGTAGCCTGGGGGGTTCAGGGGTGGAGGTCCCGAGACCATAGAGGGCCTGTGAAGAGCCGTGATCCGGAAGGGCCAGCCTGATATAATTTCCCCCCGATGCGCGGTTCACTTTCATGGTTTGGCTGGTTTGGCCTTGGGGCCGGTCTGGCGAGTTTGGCACTGCTCCTGGTTTACCAGGTTCCACCGATCAAGTATCGCCTGGAATGGCGCGTGGACTCCGCCACGGGCATCGTGCGGGGCTGGCTTCAGCCGGGCGATACGCTACCTGTACCAGCTGGCGCATCCAAGCCTTTGGCAACGCCAACACCGTTGGCTACCTCAACCCCTTCACCGACCGAATCGACTCGAATGACCGCAACTCCCACCCTAACACCCACGGCTATCCCAGAACGCGTTTCGTTGCCGGCTCCAGTCTGGGAAAAGCAGGATTGGAACAATTGTGGCCCAGCGACGCTGGCGTTGGCGCTGCGATTCTACGGCTGGCAGGGCGATCAGTTCGACATTTCCGACCTGCTCAAACCCGATCGAGGCGACAAGAACGTTAACGTGGAGGAACTTGTCTACTACGTTCGCAACAGGGCCGGCTGGCTGAATGCCGACTTCCGCGTTGGGGGGACCCTGGAGGGGTTGAAGCGGTTCCTTGCCGCCGGGTATCCGGTTGTGGTTGAGAAGGGGTTCGTCTTGGCGCCGGGCGACGGGGGCGGCGGCTGGGCCGGGCACTACCTGCTCCTAACGGGCTACGATGAAGTCGAGGGCGTCTTCGTCGTCCAGGATACCAATCCGGGTACTGGGGGTTCCGACCGGCGGATTTCGTATGATGAACTGGACGAAGGCTGGCGGGCGTTCAATCGGGTCTTCATCTACATTTACCGTCCCGAGGAGCAGGCCGCCATTGACGCCCTCCTGGGGCCTGACGCTGACACGGACTTCAATCGACAGCGTGCCCTGGAGATGGCGCGCGCCGAGATCGAATCAGATCCAAATGATTCCTATGCTTGGTTTAATTTGGGTACGAATCTGGTCTATTTCGAGCGATATGGCGAAGCAGGTAACGCTTTCGACACGGCATTGGGGCTCGGCCTTCCGTGGCGATTCACGCGCTACCAGTTTGGGCCCTACATTGCTTACTTTCACCAGGGTCGTTTCAAGGATCTGATCGAGCTCGCAGAGGCTACACTTTTTCGGACCTCCAAGGCCGAGGAGTCACTCTTGTGGCGAGGCTGGGCGCGCTACCGCGTAGGTGACCTTAACGGGGCGGTGGCGGATTTTCGTTCTGCTTTGGCAGTGAACCCCAACTACCTTGACGCCCAATATGCGCTCAGCTTTGTCGGGGCTTCGCCCTGACGTTTGCCGTGGCCGATTTGGGGCCAGGTTGGTTTCTGCCCTTCCTTGCTACACGCTGCGCCTGGGTTGATGTATCATACGAAGTTGAGCCACTATTGACCATCCCGATCGAGGAGAGAGATAGCAAAATGCTGATCAGCGAAAAGATGAATGGGGCATTGAACGAGCAGATTGGAAATGAGTTGGGTGCTTCAAACCAGTACTTGAACATCGCCTCGTATTTTGATGGGCAGACGCTGCCAGTTCTTGCGGGTTTCTTCTTCCGTCAATCCGATGAGGAGCGCGCCCATGCGCTCAAGTTCCTTCATTACGTGCTGGAGGCCGGCGGCAGAGTCGCCCTGCCCGCGATCGAGGCGCCCCCCGCTACAATCCAGTCGGCGGAGCAAGCTGTCAAGATGGCTCTGGATTGGGAGCTTGAAGTGACGAGGCAGATCAATGATCTGATGGGACAAGCCATCGAGGAGAAAGATCACATCACACAGAATTTCCTGCAGTGGTTTGTGGAAGAGCAGTTGGAGGAAGTGTCCACAATGGATGATCTGCTGGCAGTCGTGCGTAGAGCCGGCGAGGGCGGTCTCCTGTTTGTGGAGGAGTATCTCGATCGACTAGGTGATCCTCACTCCGGAGAAGGCGCGGGTTAAGCTGTCGCATGATCGCCTCCTGGCCGTACGGAGAAACCAGGGCTCTTCGTACGCCGGGCAGCGGTGGTTTGTGGAAGAGCAGAAGGCAGCCAGGAGTGGACTCCAGGGTCTTCAGGCGGAGGACTAGATATGGCGCTCCTTCTGCTCTGTGCTTGCCCTTGTGCCGGGTGAATTGGACACTTCTTCCAGGCGATCCCCCTTCCTCGCCTGTGTTGTGGACTGTGCCAGGCGTCGAGAGGCTTTGCGAATCAAGCCTGATTCGAGACTTGGCCCCGGCAGGAGAGTCCTCGGATGGCCAGCAGCTCACAGGCAAACCTCTCCCTGTAAGCTGCTGATGCAGACTAGTCTCGAGTCATGCTTTGTGGGTCCTCTCTCGGTAGCCGGGAGAAGGAAGGTTCTGGATGAGAGGACCTTCTCCTGCTTGGCCAAAGTGAAAACCCCGATTTGGCGCCGCCTCCGGCGTGAGTTGGATCTCTGATCGGTTTGATCCCTCCCTGCCGGAGCGGCTTTTATTCTCCTGAACTCCATCAGCAGTCAGGGAGGGGGCGGCTCTGCCCCCCTTCCGAACCCGCTCACCCCTCTACACCATAAGATTCCTAGCCCTTCTCTCATTGACGTCCTTTTGCCAGTGGATGGGGGCATAAAGCCGAGGGTCAAGACCTTAGGAATTCATAAGGGTTGCAAAGACACTTGCAGCTTGGGACTCGATCGTGGTTTGCTGGGAGATGGGAGCCCTTCTTCCTCTAGGCGGCTCCCACGCTCTGCCAGAAACCTTGGGAAGCCCCGAGCCTTCGGCGGAGACTCGGCGTTGCGTTCTGAGCCGTTGCGCAGCGCAGGCGAGGAATCGTCTGGTTTCACAGGGTATTTGCGGCCTTGGGGAGGGAGCCCTTTTTCAAAGCTTCTCTTCCCGGAGCGATAGGAGAGCGTCTTGGCTGCCCTGAAATCGTAGTCTTTCCCTCGGTTTGGATGAGGCACCCGAGGGTTGGAGACATCGTAGGCTCAATCTTCAGCGGGAGGGAGTCAGGAGAGGTCCAGGGGACCGGTTCCAATTGGCAATTGGAGGCTAACAACTGGCATGTCGGAACAAATCAGCCCATACGGCCACTCGATATGTTGGATGGTTCAACCCGTCCGTGAAACTCTGGAACGCTACGGCGTCGAATATCGCTACGTAGATATTCTCGGCGATGAAGCGGTCCGCGAGCTTCTGCGCTCCGTTAACCAGGGATTCGAAAGCGTACCCACTCTGGTGTTCCCTGATGGAAGTACCCTGACGGAACCTGGGGGCATCGAGCTGGAGGCCAAACTCGAGAACCTAGGCTATTCCAGTCCCCCAAAGGCCCCAAACTAGGCTGGCAACCTCACCGGTATGTTCCGCAGACGCCGAGGCTCCTGAAGGCACCTCGCGTATCAGTGTTTCTGAGAGCGAGCCTATGAGGTCCATCGGTCCTCTGGGGTCTATAACATGGAGAGCTGACTGGCGGGTCGCTTCCCGTCCAGAGTGATGAAGGGTGCGGCGCGCTTTGGGGTCACGCCAAGGGGGCGTAGGCTGCTTAAGCATCGGAAATGTGTGGTTCGTCGTAGCCTGAGGATGGCGGCGGCGGTCCGTGGGCCGATGCCTGGCACCCGCAAAAGGTCTGCTCGATCGGCCTGATTGATTTCAACTGGATTCTCGGCCAACCTAGCTTTTGCGTAGGCCAGTTTGGGGTCCTCGGCTAGGGGCAGCCGTCCATCAGGCTGGAAGAAAAGCTCTTCAAAATCGAATCCATAATCTCTCAGGAGGAAGGAAGCCTGATAAAGCCGTTGCTCTCGGAGGGGATCCTCGGGCGGCTTGTCCTCAAGCGGTGTGTCATGAACGGGGCGGAAGGCCTCGAAGTAGGCGCGTCTCAATCCTAGTTCGTTCGTCAGATGGGAGACGGTGTTCAGGATTTCGAGGTCGCTTTCCCCGGCTGCACCCACGACGAACTGGGTGGTCGTAGACGCCCATCGACCGCGCCATGCTGCGCGTGGCATGTGGGTGCGGCGGATCTCCTCTGTCCAGCGGAGGGGCCCCAGAAGCTCATCAAAGAAGGCTTTGTTTGGCGCCAGACGACTGAGTCTTTCGGGATTCGGCGCCTCCAGATTGATGGACACTCGGTCTGCCAGCCGCATGGCCTGCATCACCTGATCTTTCTCTGCGCCTGGCATGAGCTTGAGGTGAAGGTAGCCGCGGTAGTCGAGCTTCTTGCGTAGAATCCCGGCCGTATCCAGAAGCCTGTCTTGGGTGGTGGCCCCGCCTTTCAGAATGCCTGTGGAAAGGAACAGCCCCTTTACAAGACCACTGCGGTGGACCGCATCAAAAGCCGTGGCCATTTCCTCCGGCGTGAAGCTGATTCTGCGGAAATCCCTTCCAGCTCGAAAGGGGCAGTAGTAGCAATCCCGCTCGCAGGCCGTTGTCAGCATGGCTTTGAGCAGGGGGATGCGACGGCCCCCCATTGCCGCCAAGTGGATTGGCAGGGTTCGGCCGCCAATCTGCACCTCGGCCGGAGGGACGCCTACGCGACGCTTTGGCCGGGTTCCGAAGCGCAGGCGAAGATCGGCTGGCGTATGAGCGCACAGCCGACGAACATGGGGGTTTCCGGGATTCGCCACTTCCTCGGCGGCTTCGAAATCGGCCCCTTCGGCCGCCAGGACGAGCTTTTTGACGAGGTTCATGCATCTAAAGATTAGCACATTTGTTCTCTTCCTGCAATCCCCCTCCGCCTCCAGGTTCGTTCTCCAACATTCGCCTCAGAGTCCTCTGATCCAAGGCCGGGCAAAGCCTGAATTGAGCGATCTTGGAGTTTCATGGGGGACTGCGGCGGCAGGAAAG
>CAYGCA010000014.1:14990-17699 GCA_964348265.1 uncultured Anaerolineaceae bacterium
CTTGGCATCAGCCGCGGGCTGAAAGTCAGGCGCAGTCCCAACACGCCGGAGCTGGACGCGCCCCCCTCGGACCATCATTGTCTTGACTGAGCCTGACCGCCTCTTCAATGGCGTCTCAAAGCTGCACTACCCTGTCACTCTTCTGAAAGTCAGAGAATGGTGCTGGCATTCAGCCTGGGAGGGCCGCACCCGGGCGGCGGACAGCATACGCCAGGCAAGTATGCTAGTTGGATACCCGGAATCAGACCGAACGAATCGACTTCGGGACGATGACCTGTGGACGGACCGGCTGGGTAGGTTTAAGGCTGCAAGGGGACCCCTTAAGACTATAGTAAGGTATGTATTTAAGACTTGGATGGATTCACTTGCTGAGCAGCCGGGAGAGGCAAAGCTCGAGGAATTGGTCGACCGTCTCCCCGCTGGCATTTGGAATCGTTCTTTCAGAATGAGGAGGGAAGAACTGACGGAGCAGGCTGATATCCGTTGCCAGGCCACTGAGCCTGGTCAATTCAAGGGGCTTGTCCCCCCGCACGAGGGTGCATACCCCGCGCTTCTTGCGATGGGTCGTCCTGGGAGCCGGATGAGATGCTGAGCTGGCTAAGGCCTGGGTTGGAAATTTCGCTGCTGCTGCTCTCGGCGGCTATCTGGGCGTGTGCGACCGAAGTTCCAGTGCCCAAGAAAGCCTCGCCAGGTGGTAACCCGACTCAGACGCCCATTCGTCAATCGGAGGAGGCGGAATTGGGCTCGATTGCCCCTCTCAACGACCAGGAGGCCCGCCGATTGATGGAAGATCTGCTGAGCCGGGATCGGGAAGCGGCCGCGGCGGCCTTGGAGCAAGTCATGGCGACCCACGATCTTCGGTTCATCTCAGTGTTGATTGAGCTCATGCGCGCAGCTGAGATCGGCATCGCGCGTCAGGACATCTACTCAGAGGTTATTCTGGCTCTGGAAGAGCTCAGCGAGGAGAGCTTCGACCGTGATTGGCCGGCGTGGGTGGAATGGTATGGTGGGACGCGCTTGATGCCCCCTCCCGGGTTTACCAGCTGGAAAGGGAGACTTCTTGGCCGGATCGACCCGCGCTTCGAGCAATTCTTGCACGACGATCTGCCCTCAGTGATCCGGCCCGAAGAGATCCAGTGGGGCGGTGTGAAGGTGGACGGTATTCCGGCGCTCGACCGGGCTGAAATGCTCCCGGCGGAACAAGCCGATTACCTTTTGCCTGAAGAACCCGTGTTTGGCCTTTCGATCGGTGGAGAATCGCGTGCCTATCCGCTTAGGATCATGGACTGGCATGAGATGGCTAACGACAGTGTGGGGGGAGTTCCGATTTCGCTTGCGTACTGCACGCTATGTGGTGCAGGTATCGCCTTCAGCGGCAGAGCAAGCAATGGTGAAACGTATACCTTCGGCTCTAGCGGTCTCCTATTCCGGAGCAACAAGCTGATGTACGATCGGGAGACTCATTCTCTTTGGAATCAGCTAACCGGCGAGCCGGTGCTCGGCAGGCTGGCGGGCCGGGGTGTTAGCCTTGAGATCTTGCCGGTTGTTCTTACCACCTGGGAAGCCTGGTTGTTGCAGCATCCCGATACCGAAGTGCTGTCACTGGAGACCGGCTATGAAAGGCTGTACCTGCCAGGAGCCCCGTATGGCGACTACTTTGCTTCCGACCGTACCATGTTCCCCGTCTGGCAGCGAAGTGATCTTCTGCCTACAAAAGCCCGTATCTATGCCGTGCGCGTCGATGGGGTCCCCAAGGCCTATCCAGTGGATCGTCTGCTAGACGAGGGGGTCGTAAACGACTTCATTGTCGAGACCGCCATTGTACTTGTTGCCAGCCGCGGCAGAATTGCGGTTGAAGGTGTTAGCTTGCGGGAGGGCGCGGTAACCTACGACGCTGGCGCAGAGGTGCGAGCCTATTTCCGTGGGGACGAGACCTTCAGACTGGGACCAGGGCCTGATGAAGTGCTCGACTCACAGGGCCGGATCTGGCGTGTAACGGAAACGGCCTTGCTGGGACCAGAGGGAGAGCTCGCCCCGAGAATGAGCGGTCACCTCGCCTACTGGTTCGGCTGGCATACATTCTTCCCAACCACGTTGGTTTATGGGGAAACTCAAGGTGGAGCCGTTGTGGATCCTTATTCAGAGGAGTAGCGGAGAATGGTGAAAGCAAGGATTGACCCCAGGCGTTGTGGGCAGCCACATTCTCTGCGAGGAGGCCCCGCTATGCCAACCCGGAAGTTCTGGGCTGGTTTATGCTGGTGATATCATGAAATCAGACCTCTACGATCAGCCTCGCATTATGGTTGTTGAAGACGAAGAAACCATTCGTGATGTGATCCGGCGCTATCTGGAGCGGGAAGGGTTTCAGGTCTGGGAGGCTGCCGATGGCCACCAGGCGCGGCAACTTCTGAAAGAGTCGCTGCCGGATTTGATTGTGCTTGACCTGATGCTCCCGGGGATTGACGGGCTCACGCTGGCCCGCGAACTGCGCCTTGTTTCCCAAACGCCGATCATCATGCTCACCGCGAAGGGGGAGACGCATGATCGAATTCAGGGATTGGAACAAGGCGCGGATGATTACATCGTAAAACCATTTAGCCCACGCGAGCTGGTTTCGCGCGTCAAGGCTGTGCTGCGTCGAGCCGCGGGCCAATGGGAAGCCCCCGCCGTCATCCGTCGCGCCGACATGGTGATCGATTTGCCGAGGCG
>CAYGCA010000014.1:17709-30391 GCA_964348265.1 uncultured Anaerolineaceae bacterium
TGGTTCTGCGCGTCCGGGCCGTGCTTCGACGCCTACAAGAGAGCAAACCTCCGGCTGATGAAATCCTTGAATTGGATGGTCTGAGGCTTGAACGTTCAACGAGGACGGTGGTCGTTGACGGAACCGAAGTCTCGCTGACGTCAAAGGAATTTGAGCTTCTGGCCTTTTTAATGCGCCATCCCAAGCAGGTGTTCACTCGGGACCAGCTTCTCGATAACGTCTGGGGCTATGAATATTACGGAGATCCATCGACGATCACGGTGCATATTCGTCGTCTAAGGGAGAAGATCGAACGCAATCCCTCTCAGCCGGATCGCCTGCTGACAGTCTGGGGTGTAGGATACAAGTTCGAAGGTTGAAATGCTTGATCGAGCCCCGCGTTCTCTCCAATACCTGATCGGCCTTGTGGCGGCGGTCGCCCTGACGCTTGCGCTCGCATTCGTCCTGATGCGGCCCACTTTGGAAGACCTTGCTCAGCTAGCAGCGCTGTTTGCGCTGAGCGCCTTGGCCTCGGCCGGCATTGGATTCCTCGCCTATCGTCTGGAATGGTGGCGGAGCCGCGGAAGCTTGGCTACGTCGCTAACAATCGGTTATGTCTTGGCCGCTGCCCTGACCATGCTAAATGTCTGGATCACGGCGCGTCTCATGTTCATCAGCCAGCACGACCTGGCCTTGGCTGGACTGTTGTTGCTATTTGCCAGCGTTATTTCTGTCTCTTTCGGCGCGTTGCTCTCTAACAGGATCACCTCCTCGCTACGGATGATGTCGCGCAGCACGGTCCGGTTGAGCGAGGGCGATTTCTCGACACGCGTTCCGGTTTCGGGTCAGGATGAAGTCGCCCAGCTCGCCCAAGCCTTCAATGCAATGGCCGAGCGGCTGCAGCGGGGAGATGAAGAGGCGCGCCAGATGGAAAAGGCGCGCAGAGATTTCATAGCCTGGGTCTCGCACGATCTTCGGACACCCATGGCCGCGCTGCGCGGAATGATCGACGCGCTGGCAGAGGGGGTCGTCGCCGATCCAGAGACAGTCGGCCGGTACCTCCACCAATGTCAAATCGAGATCAACCGAATGCGCGATCTGATTGATGATCTTTTTGAGTTGGCAAGGGTGGATCGCGCTGAACTCGTCCTGGACTTTCAGACTTGCTCACTGGCTGATCTCATTTCGGACACCATTGGGGGATTTTCGGCCCAGGCCACCGCCAGGGATATCACAGTTACGGGCTGGGTCGACCCTGCGGTCGATCCCGTTTGGGTGGCGCCGCAAGAGATCGGGCGTGTTCTCTACAATCTTGTCGACAACGCCTTGCGCCACACCCCCAGCGGCGGCGAAGTCCATCTCCGAGCCAAGCCACAGGGAGATTCCGTCGTCGTAAGTGTCCAGGATACAGGGGACGGGATCTTGCCTGAAGATCTGCCGCACGTATTTGACCGCTTCTATCGTGGGGAGAAGAGTCGATCGAGGGGCAACCTGGAGGGAGGCGGGGCCGGACTGGGCCTGGCCATTGCGAAAAGCTTTGTCGAAGCCCATGGGGGCCGAATCTGGGCCGAAAGCGAGCCTCCTCACGGCACCCTGATCATGTTCAGTTTGCCCCGGCCGGACCCGCAAGAAGAGGCCAGGCACCCCGTCTAAGGTACTCGACAAGCCTTCCTTCGGCCTTCGAAGTCAGCGGACATTCAGCGGCTGCCCTCAAACGGGCAGCCGTTGGGATCTGGGATCATTGCCCGGGAGCGTGACAGAAGCAACGGAAGGTTGCGGGGCTCTGTCCCTAAGACGCTCTCTCCCGCTCAAGAGGGCGGCCGGAATGACACTGATCCCCCAAAGAGGAAGCGCTGCACCCAGTTACCCCATACGGACCGACCGGACGGATTACAGGCTGAGATTCACGAGGCAACGCATAAGGGCCTATGATCGGGACCAGAGGCTGATATCCATATCAAGCGCGCTGCCCATCCACCGAGAGGTCACTTGCCGGGCAAACTGCCCGATACTGCCTGCGCTCTGACTGACAGATCGTCGATCGGACGCGAGTCGTCTATCAGGGGCGAGCGATGAGAGCTAGACGCAGGAATTCGGCTGAGTCTCGTAGTCGTCGGTCGTTGCTGAAGAAGCGTGCCTATGGGCCAGGCCGGAGGCTATGCCAGCTGAACCAGCTGGGCTTTCTCATTCGAAGGACGACTGGGCATCAGATGGTTGACAGCGCGCTCGTGACTGAATCTGTATAATCAAGAACCTGCTGAGCGTGGAGCACTGTGAGCCTGCACCTACTCCAAGCGTACACTATTGGTCGGGCAGCCGGTGCCGAAGCTTGAACCGCAGCAAGGTAGGCCTCTGTCCTGGCCGCCAAAATCGGATCATTCCGTAGAGCCCCGCCGGGCTGAGACGTGGACATACCATTCAACTCAACTGACTGATTCGCGTTAGGCTAAGGAGGATCTTGTGCTGGAACCTGACAGGACGTCGGGCGAGTATCACACTCCCCCTAAGGGTAGAGCCCCCTTCCTTCAACTCCTGCAAACCGTTCTGGCTTTCATAGGCGCTCTTGCAACTCTCTTTGGCTGTCTGATTGTCTTCCTACTCCTGACAAATCCCAGGGGAGTTCAGGCCTTCATTCTCGAATTGTATCCGGTGACGATGACGGGTGATCAGGCCGTGGAAGTTGCTGCATCCCTGCCCACCTACACTCCCTTCCCCACACAAACGCCTTTGCCAACCTATACCCTGCCTCCTGAGATTGGCAAAACGCCCACGCCGGAATCCATTTCCGGTCGCCCGAGCGGAGATTGGGCAGTTCGCGCTTATAGAACGGATGATCGCAATGTCGTATTAGTCAACGGCCATATTGTGGCAGCCTCAACATACGCAGACCCTGCCAGGGAAACGGGCTGGATCGGAATCAACGACCTACTGGAGGCGGAGACATCGAATCACATTGGATTTGTGAACCTAAACGGGCAAGGTGCCGGCACCTGGGGGTTTGCAATTCGACAGAGCGACTCGATTGTATGGAGTCGGGAGGGCGACGTCAGCCAAGCGAATACGTTGGGCTATGTCCAGACAGTTCAGATTCTGCCGGACGCACGCGTCCAGGAGGTCAATCTCATCGATCCTCAGAAGGAATTCCTGAGCGGATCTTGGGCCGCGCGCGTAATCTCAAATGACATAGGACTGCTCCTTGTGAATGGGGTGCCTGCCGCCGGAAGTTACGACGGAAAAGACTTCGGCTGGTTCAACATCAGCAGCCTGCTGTATGCGAATGAGGACAATAGGCTCACAGCGTTGGTATGGAATTTCGCTGATGATTTCTCATGGGAGTTTTCAATTCGATCGGATGAGACAACCGTGTGGGAGTCAAAGAATGATGGAATTGGCCTGACTGGTGAAGTGTATTTCACCTCCGTCATCATCGACGGTGAAGGCAATCTGATTCGCTGATGCGCCTATCTCATTGAGAGAGGTGCTGCGAGGGGAGGTGCCAGCGCTATTGTTCCTCAACATCCTCTAGCGAGCGTCGACAATGGCGGACAGGCGACGGCCTCCAAGACTATCTGTACTCGCAGTCATCCGATTCCCGCAAGGTTAGATTAATCCTGATGAAGGAGGGTAAAGACAAAAGTCGGCCTTTTTGGGAAATTTCCGCCCCCCGACGCCAGCGAGAAGGTTGTTCGGATTTCGGCCTAGGTGGCCCGGAGAGGACTATGGGGAACATCGGGGGATTATTGGCCGGGGCTCAGGCCGCATGAGACAGGTCCATCAGGCTGACAATGGACCCAACCGGTTGGTCGCTTACTTCGGACGCGGCCCCCCGACCTGCCGTGAGGCCCGGCCGAGCAGGACCCAGCCCGAGGGCAGCAGTATTGCCGCCAGGATGATCTTCAGCAAGTCCCCGGGGATGAAAGGCGCCAGACCGAGACTGACAGCCTGGCTCGGGCCGACGAAGCGAGCCAGCCAGGGTAAGCCGAACAAATAGATGACGCCGTTGCCGAGAAGCATTCCCATGATGGCAGTTCCCGGCCTCCGGTCCCAGTCTCGTTCGGCAAGCCAGCCAGTGAGGTATCCGGCGGCGACGAAACCCACCAGATAACCACCTGTGGGTCCTAGCAGGTGAGGCGAACCGGAGGCTCCCCCCGCAAAGACGGGCAATCCAAGGGTGCCTTCGAAGAGGTAGGTGAGCATACTCGCCGCACCGCGCCGACTGCCGAGTAGAGCACCCACCAACAGGACCGCCAAGGTCTGACCGGTAATCGGCACCGGACTGAAGCCCAAGGGAACCCTGATTTGGGCCGAGGCTGCCACGACCAGGCTGCCGCCAAGCACAACCGCTAAATCGAAGAGCAAGCGGGAGGTTCTAGCAGTGGGGCGCAGCATATCGGCGTACGTCATCGAGTCTTAACTCCTCTGAGAATGTGATCAGACGGGCATGTCACGAGGAGCATTCCCTACAAGCCAACGAAAGAGAGCGGCGGATGTGGGTTGGGCGACCTGTTTGAGGGCTTCTCCTTCGACAACCCCAATGGATGAATAGAAGGCTTCATGGTAGTCGCGCGTTCGCACGACGACGGGCATAGGTACAGCATGCCCCAAGATCAGTGCCTGCTGGCGAGTGTCGAGCCTGGCTAGCACCTCGCGCAGGGCTGCAGCGCCGCTGATTCCGGAGAAAACGGCCCGGATATCGGCTTCATTGTCAAGCAGACAGGTCATCCGGCTGCCGATCTGGCTCATGACTTCGTCGTCTATTGCGCTTGGACGTTGATCCACGATAAGAAGGGTGACGTTGTACTTGCGCAGTTCTCGGGCGATGGTGCCAAAGATCGTGTGCTCAGCGATTTGAGGATCCAGGAACTTGTGGGCTTCCTCGATGACGATCACAAGCGGTTCCGGTTCGTCGGCCTTTCCGCCGGCGGCCTTGTTCTTCCTTTCAACATAGCGGTCATAGATGCGGCGCGTCAGGTAGTTGGCAACCAGGATGTAGGCCGCCAGATTGTTCCCATACCTTCCGAACTCGAGGACGACGCTCGTCCCCATGTTCAGCCGTCCGAAGATATCCTCCACCGCATCGTCCGTCTGGCCTTTGACCAGGAATTCCATTCTGCGGAAGAGCTCAAACTTCCGGCGGATTGCCCCCAATGTGCTTGCGGCGATTCGCTCTTTGTCGATCATTGCTTCGAAATCTTCGGTCTCTTCGCCCTCATCGAGAAGTCTAGTGATCCACTCCGGGCCGAGCCGGCGTCTCAGGTAGTAAATCGCCCCAGTTTGTGTATCGGTGAGGTTGAGCAGGCCCGCCAGCATCACAACATCTTCGGGTTCGATCTGCTCGAAACCGATCCTCAGCACGCGGTCGATCTTGCTGCCGCGAGCGCGCGAAGTGTCCTCGTCGAGAGTGACAACGCTCACGCGACCGTCTGGAAACAGCTGACGCAGCCCTTTGTATTCCCGCCCCTGTTCGTCCTTCACTGCCCAGCCATAATCGTTATGCATGTCGAAGATTAGCGTCGAAGCCAAGCCCGATTTGATGATGCCGGCCAGAAGCGTGCGGGTTATGAAAGACTTCCCAGTCCCGCTCTTGACGAAGCGCGCCAAGTCTAGATTTACCTGGACTGTTTCCATCTCCAGCGGTGTTCCGACATAGAAGTGGGCCTCGTCTTCTGCGCCGAAAACGCGTTCGACATCTTTGGCTGCCGCCTCGTGGACGTGAGAGAAATGGCCCGGTATGGTCTTGATGGGGCGCGGCTCGGTTTCGGGGTCGTCCAGCATCAGCATGGGACTGACATGGATCATACCGTAGGCCACCTCACCGCGATACACGTCGGCCACGAAGTCCGCGGAGATATCCGGTGGGCGACGGGCAAGGTCGGCATTGGTGGCCTCGAGGGATATGTCGGTGACTAGGCCGAAGAACTTGCGGCCGGTCTGCTTGCCTTCAATGACTACGTAGCGCCCTACCGCCAGCTTCTCCAGCGACAGCTGCGGAGCGAGCTTGATCAGCAAGCCTGACGAAAGCGACCCACCAACAACAATTCCGAGCGGGCCTCCGGAGGGGCGAGGGCCGAACACCGCGTTCAGATCAAGGTCTTCGTTCATAGACGGTTTCCTATATCCAAGAATGGTTTGGCAGCCGGGATTGCCTTGGTAGGTTCAATGGTTCAACTCTGCAAGCCAAGCAACACTCTCTCGAGTCTTGTGAGATCGTCAGCTAACAGGCGGGCACAGGTCCGTCCCGCTTGGTGCAGAAAATTCTCCCTGTCCTCGCCTGAGCGCAAGCTGGCTGCGTTTCGCAGGGCAGCGATAAGGAGTTCGTCCACGGGAACCTGGAGCGCGGACAGAATCAATGCCAGAAAATCAAGACGCTCGGTAAACTCGGCGATTTCCTCAGCCCCTAACGGATGGACGGGAGCGAGGGTGAGGGGTGGTTGAGGGGGTAGGTTGTAGTGGAACCCGTCGTCGTCGTGATAGCCGACGGCCAGGGCGCTATACTCAACTGGCACTTGACGGTTGGCTTGGTGATCGGCGAGCTGCTCGACAGGAGGGGCCTCGGCGCTTGCCAACTGTCGGGCGAATTCGTCATCCTCAATGCTAATGTCATAAATCAGACCGATCACACGTGATTTCCCCTGCTGGGCTTCAGTCCTGCAAAAGGTCCCAAACGTGGGCATCTCCGGCTCAGGTAGGCGAACTGCTCCGACAAAACCACGTGTACTACACCGGGTCACACGACCGATCAGCGGCTCGTTGTCAACCATCTCACTTTAGGCTCCTCATAAGCGGTGGCGGCGTCTTCTTCTCGTCCATTGTTTTGTGCGTTCCTTTTGTGAGTAGCGCGGTTCAAGGCCTTGATCCAGCAACACCTTTGAAAGCATCCCTTCGAGCGTCTGCCGCTCGGCGTGGGTGACAACCGCCAATTCATGAGCTCGAACCAGGACATAGGGAAAGCCGCCTGTCGTGCGGCACTGCTCGAGTATGGCAGCGTGGACCCAGTCCAGAAGCAGGGGGCGTTCAGACACCCAGCTTGGCACCTCGATGCGGGCGATCTGGTTTCCAGCCCCGGGATTCAGATAGAAGAACTGGATTTGATGACCTCGGGCAGCCGACTCCTCATTGAGACGCGAAGCGTACGTGAATCGGGCACTGCGCTCTCCGGGGCCCAGCAGTCCAGCGAAAAGGGCCCGATCAACGAGGCCGCGGTAGGGGTTGGCTTGGAGATTGGCTTCATTGATTGCCTCGATCGGGAGTTGGATCAGGTGCAACAAAGACAGCACGTTCGTGTTGCGAGGGCGGTCGACGAAACCTGCCAGCGCGGCCGCGCTGGCCTTGAGACGATCAAGGTGACGGTAGTATTCCTGGAGCACAGGCTCAACATCCGCCCTAGGATGGTCTTGGACTTGCAACGCCAGCCACAGGAGAAGACCATTGTCGAGCAGGGCCAGAACGGGTTCATCCTGTGGGCAGCCTTCAGCCAAGTCGGCGAGTTCACCGATTTCGGCGATATCTCGCCGGCCGTTAATCAACTCAGCGCTGATCAAGGAGCCGGTTCCCCTATGAAGGTCTTCGTCTTCGAAAAAGAGGATCGGTCGACTGCTCGCTTCCGGCGGGGAAGCGCTACCATGCCGGATGTGGAGGCTGCCGATGTTGATCAGGTAGTAGAGGAAGGGTCCATGTCGGTCGGGATAGATCTGCGAGCCGTCTGCACCGATGATATTCAACTTGGGGGGATGGGCGGGCGCCGGTATCGAGGAATCGAGGGGCTCATCCGTGGGTTTTGCCCCAATCCAACCTTCGCCCGTCCGCACCAGCTTTTGATGGATCATCTCAAGGGGCATCTCAGCCGCCGTCTTGAGGGATCGGTGTGCTTCTGGGATACGTTGGGCGAGTTCTCGGGAGCGCACTGCTGCCGAGCGACCGAGTTCCTCAATCTGAGGCAGCACTTTGGACAATTCCAGGCTCATTCAGTGGACCTTTCGAACAACTGTTCCGTATTATATCCGACGGGGGGGCCGGTGCAAGCAGGCTCGCTTGACCACTGGAGTCGTGGGGGCTACAATCTCCCCTATATTCAGGCCTTCAGGGTGGAGGGACCCCCAAGTATGGGGGTTGTGGCCGCCGCGCGCTGATTGTGCTATACTGCGCGAAATGAACACCGATGGGGCATCATCCGACGAAATCTTCGACTGGTTGGTGTACAGGGGGCTCGAGGAGCCGGCGGCGATCCTGCTGGACATTGCGCGCCCCTTGATGCCTCTTGGGGCACAGGCTGTCTACCTTGTAGAGCCTCTGATCGGTAGCCGGGGAGGCCTAATGCGTGAGTTGGCGCGCCTGCTCGAAGATGAGGAAGAGGTCCAGGCTTTGGCCGAGCGACTGCGCCAGGAGATCGGTTCTTGAGCGCCGCAGGGCTCTTCGGGTTGGCCGTCCTGGCTGCGTTTGTGGGCTTAATGCTGGCTTTCGCCGCATTGGGGCGACGCTGGCCGGCCGTCTTCCGGCCCCTGCCTGCCTTTGAGGCACTTGGCACGATGATCGAGCGCGCTGTCGAAGCTGGAGAGCGCGTTCACGTGTCGCTCGGAACGGGCTCCCTTATTGGCTCGGACAGTGCGCCTGCTCTGGCGGGGCTGGCGATATTGGGCCGTGTGGCTAGAGAGACCTCGATGAGTGATAGGCCCGTCGTCGTGACAACCGGTGACGGTGCCATGACAATCCTGGCTCAGGACACACTGCGCACCGCCTACACAGACGTCGGGGCGAAGGACCGTTATCAACCTACTTCGGGAAGGCTTCTTGGCCCCACCCCGTTTTCCTACATTGCCGGCCTCCCTGTTCTGCTGGCGACAGAGGATGTTTCAGTTCATATGCTGGTCGGATCATTTGGTTTCGAAGGGGCTTTGGGCGCGGACTTTGGCGCGCGGCAGAGGATGTTTGTGCTGGCTGGAACGGACGACGTCCAATCACAAGCACTACTCTTTGCCACAGCTGAGCATCCCCTAATCGGCGAGGAGGTCTTCGCCGGAGGTGCCTTCCTCAACGTGGGCCCGTTGCACCGTGCCAGCCTGCGGACACAGGATATTGTGCGCTTCCTGATCGTGGGATTTATCCTCTTGGGGACTCTGCTGCGCACATTGGGAGTACGCCTGTGAAGGTTGGCGCCTACATCCTGTGGGCGGCGGTAGCCATCGGTTGCGGCGTTTTCGTCCTTCTGGGATACTTCCTAGAGGTGCGGGTTGTCCTAGCGCTTCGGTTATTGCTCATGCAGTGGGCTGTGCTCTTGGCCGCTGCTGCCCTGCTGATCGGCCTCTTCAATCTGCTCACAGTTCACTGGAACAAGCTCAGCTCGCAGGAAGCAGGCTGGCCCTACAGCGCGGTTCTGATTGCCTTCTTCCTACTGACGCTCTTCCTGGGGCTGTTTTTTGGCCCCGACAACGATGTTGTGCTGCTGCTGTTTGAATATGTTCAAATCCCGGTTGAAGCCAGCTTGAGCGCTCTGTTGGCGGTCACGCTGACCTTCGCCGGTTTTCGTCTGATTTCCAGGCGCAGGGATCTTGTCAGTTTGATCTTCGTGGGCAGCGCCTTGGTGGTGCTGCTTGGGACGAGCCCGTGGGCGATCAGCAATGAGGGCTTGATTGCAAGAGGCGTGTCCGATTTGCGAACTTGGATCAGCCAGGTTTGGGCGGCCGGCGGCGCGCGAGGCGTCCTGCTTGGGGTGGCCCTAGGGGCCATCACGACTGGCTTGCGAGTCCTGATGGCCGTAGATCGACCGTATGGGGATTAATTCCATGGATGAAGTCCGTTGTCCAATGTGTGGAAAGCTAAATCATCCCGATGCGGAGGTTTGTGAGTACTGTGAGGCGCGCATCAAACCCTTGAGGCTGGGAGAGCCATCAGCCGAATTCCCGGACGACCAGGGAGAAGCCTCCCGGCCTGAGTCCGCAGGGCCAGGAGCGGGCGACGAAGCGCCAGACTGGCTGGCCAGGATCCGCTCACAGGCAGATCAGGAGTCTGCCGCTGAGGATGAACTGGAGCCAGACATAGAGGCCGAGCAGCCGCAAAGCGAGGACTGGCTGGATCGACTGCGGGGAGCAGAAAGCCAACCGCCGGATGAATCCGAAGAGTGGCTCGGCCGTCTGCGCGCGGCGGACGCCAAGGGTGAGGTTCCATCCTTCGAGCAGGACGACGAGGAGCTGCCTGAAGATTCGTCCTTAGCAGCGGAAGAAGCTGGCGCTCTAGAAGAAGAGGAGACAACCGAATCTGAGTCGGAAGACTGGCTCTACCGTCTGAGAGAGGCAGAATCGGGTGAACCTGAGGAATTGGCGCCGGCCGAGATCCCGGAATGGCTGGAGGGGCAAGAACCAAAGGAAATCATTGAAGAGGATGCCGTCCAACCTCCGACGGGCATAACTGATTTGCTCGAGCCTAGGGGAGAGGCCGAAGAGCACCCAGACGCAACAATTGATAGAGTGGAACCTCCCTGGCAATCAAGCGCCGAAGAAGGGGTGGTAGAAGAAGGGTTGGAGCCTCCCGTGGCTGATCTGCTGGCGGAGGCGGTCGACCAGGGGAGTGGCCTAGAGGAAGAAGCCGAAGAGTTTTCGGAAGAGACGCAGCCGGAATGGCTTGCGGATATGCCTGAGGCTAGCATGGGCGAGCCGCAGGGACCACCCGAAGGAGAGGTGCCGGATTGGCTTGCAGAATACGGTCGCGAATCCGAGATGGTTGAGGAGGACGTAGAAGCTGAGGGAGTGCCCGACTGGCTAGCCCAAATACGCGCTACTGAAGCAGCCGAGGCGGCAGAGGAGGGCACCAAGATCCTTGAGGAAGAGATCGCCCCCCCGCTGGAAGCGGTCCCTGAGAGCGAGTTTGACCACCTCGAAGCAGAAGCGCCGAGCTTCGAGCAGCTCCTAGACGAGGTCCCGAGCGAGGCCGACTATCCTCTTCCCGAGGAGGTCGAAGGACCTGCGGAGGAAGGCTGGGAGGAGCTGGACTCACCGCGGATGCCTGAGGGCGAAATAGAATCTGATTGGCTGCGGGAGCTTGAGGGCGAGCCGGAGCCGGAATCCGTGCCGGCGGAGGAGGAAATGCCCCATGTTCCAGCCTTGGTTTTCGAACGAGAGGAAGGGGCTGAAAGACCCAGTCCCGAAGATGTTGATTTCGACGCTATCGAGCTTCCAGACTGGCTGAGTGAGTCGCTTGGTGAGGCTGCCGAAGGGCAGGAGCAGGTGGCGGAGCCGCCACCTGACATTGCTCCCGCCAAGCTTCCCTCTTGGCTCGAAGCTATGCGGCCCGTGGAGACGTTCCGTCCGGTCATTGAAATCGAGCCTGAAGAGGAGCAGGTCGTCGAGTCTGTCGGGCCGCTGGCGGGCCTCCGGGGTGTTCTTTTCGCTGAACCAGTGGTGGCCAAGCCGCGGTCTTCCACCATCGGCGGCGCTCGGCTGGATGTCACCGAACGCCAGTATGCGCAGGCGGACCTGCTGCGGCGGATTGTCGAGGATGAACAGCGTGAGTATGCAGGGGCCGAGGCTCCCCGAGCACCCTTGCCTCTTCTTCGCTGGATCATTGCCGCAGTCCTATTGGTGGCGGTGGTGATTCCGACCGTGCTCGACCTGCCCTCATTTGGGCTACCCAGTCGCGGGCCGCAAGAACTGGGCCCGCTCATTAACCTGGTAAACGGCCTCTCCCCCGAACGACCGGTGTTGATGGTCATTGACTATGAACCCGGTTTTTCCGGTGAGCTTGACGCTGTCGGGGGGGCCTTTCTGGAACATCTTATGGCGCGTGACCTGCCGATTGTCACGCTCTCCACTCGTCCAACGGGCCCGGCGCTGGCGGATCGGCTGGTGAGGAAGATAGCCGGCTCCCATCAGGCAGAGAACGGCAAGAACTATATTCATCTAGGGTATCTTTCCGGCGGGCCGACGGCAGTTCAACTGTTCGCAGCCGCACCGCGTGAAGCGGTGCTGAAAGGCTTTCAACTCCCGGACGATATGCGCCTTGGAACGGGGTGGGACTCGCCAATTCTGGAGGGTGTAGATCGTCTCCGCGACTTCAGCATGGTAGCGGTCATCACTGCCGGCACCGAGAATGCCCGTGTCTGGGCTGAGCAGGCCCATCCCTGGATGGGTGATGCTCCACTGGTAATGGTCTTGAGCGCCGGCGCAGAGCCTCTAATTCGACCCTACTTTGAGGCGCTTGAACCGCAGGTGAACGGTATCCTAACGGGTCTGCCAGCCGCCGCGTACTATGAGCAGGGGGTGCGCTATCTGCGGCGCATCCCGCTGCGTCTGACAAACATCCCCTACGCTTCGTCGCCCTATGGCACCGACGACCGGCAGAGGCGCAGGAGCGCTGGGACGGCTTTGGCGCTGGCATGCTTGTGGCCGAGCTCGTCTTGGCAGCGGGGATCGCCTACGGCGCGGCAACCTGGTTCATGCAGCTCCGCGAGCAATGAGGCGAAAGATCGGGAACCGATGCCCGCAGAGTTGACCCCCGACCTCATCGGCAGCTTGGTGGCCGCGATTCTCACCGTGATGGTGCTTAGCTACCTGATCGGTGACAATGTTCTCTTTCGCTTGGCAACCTACATCTTCATTGGCGTAGCCGCGGGCTATGCGGGCGCAGTTGCCTGGCACAACGTCCTCCAACCCGGCCTGCTTGACCCCATCCTCTCTCGAGGCGTGGCAGGCATTACCGACTTCACAGTTGTGGT
>CAYGCA010000014.1:30401-35693 GCA_964348265.1 uncultured Anaerolineaceae bacterium
CTTCTGCTCCTGTTCAAGGTCTCACCCAGTTTGGCGCGTTACGGAACGCTGCCTGTCGCTCTCCTGGTAGGTGTGGGAGCGGCAGTCGTAGTCGGGGGCGCGATCACAGGTACGCTCATCCCACAGACTCGGGCCGCCATGGACACGCTGAACCCTAGTGCGGTTTCGCCCCAGACTGCGGAGAGAGGTCTGGAACGGATGGTGAGCGTCATCATCCTGCTGACCGGCACTGTAAGCACGTTATTGTACTTTCGCTTCAGTGCCAGGCGCGGCCTCACAGGCGAGGCCCAACGCTCATTTGTATTCGTGCAAATCGCAACTCTCGGTGGATGGTTCATTGCGCTGACCTTTGGAGTCATGTACGCTGGGGCGCTCGCCGCGTCGATCATTGTGCTTTCGGAGCGGATTGAGTTTCTGGTGAGTCTGGTGCGCAGCTTTCTGCCCGGGTAAGGCTCATAATGATGAGTTCAGTCGTCCAACCCGACACATTGCTGGCCGTCGACGTTGGCAGTGTTAATACGCGTGCCTGCCTCTTTGATGTGGTTGCCGGTCACTACCGGCTTGTGGCCACTGGTCAGGCTGCCTCGACGGCCGCTGCGCCCTTGCTAGACGTTAGTGAGGGTGTGCGCGGCGCCATGGACCAGATCCAGGCGATCACGGGTCGTCAGTTGGTGGACGAATCTGAAGCGCTGATTATGCCGGTTACTGGCACCGGTGCTGGAGTGGATGTTTTTGTCGCAACGACCTCGGCGGGCCCGCGGGTGAAGGCCGTTTTGGTGGGTCTCATGCCAGGTATCTCCCTAGAGAGCGGGCGGCGTCTGGCGGCTTCCACCTACCTGAACATTGTCGGGGAAGTCAACCTGCTTGATCGACGCCGGGAAGAGGAGCAGATTGACCTAGTCCTTAAGGCTCGCCCAGATCTGATCCTTGTGGTAGGAGGGACCGACGGAGGCGCGTCTGAGTCGGTTCTGCGCATGGTAGAAGTGGTCAGCATGGCGGCCGGACTTACTCCGGAGTTTCAGCGGCCACATGTCGTTTATGCTGGAAATCGGCATCTTGGTGCCACGGTACTTGACCGCTTTGGCGATCGGCTCAACGTGGCGCTCACGCCCAACGTCCGGCCGAGTTTGCGCACCGAGGATCTCGCCCCCACGAGGTTGCGCATGGCTGAAGCCATCGCAGAGGTGCGCTCGTCACATGTCTCTGGGTATGATGAGCTGACACATTGGTCTGGCGGCCATGTCATGCTCACAGCCGATTCCTTTGGGCGTGTTCTTCGCTTCCTCAGCCAAATCTACGACCCGGCTAAGGGCGTCTTGGGAGTAGATTTGGGTGGAAATCACACCACAATTGGAGGCGCCTTTTCCGGGGAATTATGGCTGAGTGTGCGTTCTGATCTGGGTCTGGGTGCCTCCCTGCCCGGGCTCTTACGGGATGTTTCGATCGATGAGGTTACTCGATGGTTGCCCGATGAGATGCCTGATAGGCAAGTGCAGGATTACATTTTCAACAAATCGCTTCATCCGGGGACTATTCCGGTTGAGCTGGATGAGTTGCAGCTTGAGTATGCCTTGGCGCGAGTGATCATCCAGGCTGCGCTCTCGCACGCCCGGGATAGTTGGCCTGCCAACCGAGGAGGTCGTGCGGTCTTCCTGCCTCCGATGGAGCCGATCATCGCAAGTGGGGGCGCGTTCTCCGGTGCGCCTCATCCCGGCTACATTGCCATGGCACTGCTGGATGCAATCCAGCCCACCGGGATTACGACCTTGGTGGTGGATTCGCAGAATGTGGCGCCCGCGCTGGGTGCTGCTGCCTCCGTGCTACCGATGGTGATGATCCAGGTGCTGGGATCGGGGACTTTCATCAGCTTGGGTACCGTGGTATCGCCGATCGGACAAGGACGCGTGGGTCGACCAGCACTGAGCCTGCGCTTGGACCTTGAGAACGGTGGGCGCAGTGTGGAGGGCGAAGTCCGTCTGGGTCAGCTTGCCGTGATCCCATTTGAACAGGGCGAGAAAGGACGACTGACGGTTCAGCCGGAACGGGGCTTTGATGTCGGCTTCGGTGGCCCGGGGCGAGCGGGCGCCGTTCCTGTGGCCGGCGGCGCAATTGGGCTGATCATCGATGCACGCGGTCGACCGCTGCAACTCCCCAAGCAGCCTGAGGAGAGGCGAGAACTGAACCGGAAGTGGCTCTGGGATATCGGTGCGGTGGAATGATGAAGGGCTGGCACTGCTCTTGCAACCCCGGAAACGGTGAGAGATGAACGCATCATACTTGCCCACCGTCAGGCATATCATGCCCCTTGCCACGATCCGGCGGGAACGCAGCCTTCCAGTACCCGGAGCGGTCACCGTGCGCGTTAATGAGAGCGTTCAGGCCCAGAATGTAGTCGCCGAAGCGGAAATGGCCTCCCAACATCTCTACCTTGATATTGCCAGGGGTCTTGGAGTCCCTGAGCATGAGGTTCCGCGCCACCTGGTACGCGAACGTGGAGAGAGGGTGGAGGCGGACGATATCCTTGCTGGGCCGGTTGGCTTGGCCCGGCGCAGCGTGCGGGCCCCCAGCGATGGCCGAATTGTTGGCATCTCGGGCGGACGTGTGTTGTTCGAGGCGAAAGGTGAGCCTCTCGAGGTTCACGCAGGCTTTCCTGGCCAAGTGCTCTCGACGGATGGCTCCACCCGCACCGTGGTCGAAACCACCGGAGCACTCATCCAAGCGGTGTGGGGCAACGGTCGACGCGCCTTTGGTGTGATGCGGGTTGCGGTGGCGGGGCGCGACGGCAGGTTGGATAACGCTCAATTGGACATCAATTTGCGGGGGGCGGTACTGGTGGCCGGAATATGCGATCATCCGTCGCCCTTAGAGAGGGTGGCTGATCTATCGGTGCGGGGATTGGTGTTGGGAGGGCTGACATCCGATCTGATCCCGTTTGTCAGGCGGCTTGAGTACCCGGTCGTTGTAATCGACGGTTTTGGCGATTTGCCTATGAACCCGGTTGCGTATAATCTTCTGGAGTCGAACGAGGGTAGAGAGGTGTCGGTGGACGGTAGCCTGTCTTCGCCTTATGGTAGCCAGAGACCGGAGGTCATTATCCCTCTGCCAGCAAGCCATGAGGTTGATCTGCCGGATGAGTTGGTTGCGCTAACCCCCGGGGTCCGAGTGCGCGTCTTGCGCAAACCCTACCTGGGCTTTGTGGGAGTGGTTCGGAGCGTATTGGCCGAGGCAATCAGATACCCGAGTGGGATTCTTGCTCGCAGCGTGGAAGTTGACCTTGACGCAGGTGAAGTAGTTTTGGTGCCCATTGCAAACCTGGAAGTCTTGCAGTGAGGCGACTGTCCGTCTCTAGCTGTGGCCGAGCGATGTGGGCTGGCTGGCGAAGAGAGTGAGGAGAGAAGACCATGGCAGAAAACTTTGAGGTGGGTGGCCCGCTGCCAGAAGAATCGGCGAACCGAACGTTCCTATTCGCCGCCGCAGGCCTTGGAGCACTGCTTGTCCTGAGCATGATCTGCTTGGGGGCATATGTCTTTTTCTTTGCACCCGGGGCGCAGCAGCGGCGAATCGCTCAGGCGACATCTGTCCCGTTGACGAACACGGCGGTCGCTCGGCAGCTGACGGAGGAGGCGGGTCAGGCGCTGGTCACACCCTCAGCAACCCCCACCAATACAGTCCAGCCTACAGCGACAGCGAGCATTACCCCGACTCTGGTCGTGGTGTTGCCGACAGATACACCGTTCACGACACTCGAGACGGTTGTTCCTATCACCGAAACGGCCGCAGCCCGGCAGACAGCTGCGGCGGCCCAGCAGGCAACGCCTACCCCGACTGCGACGGCATTGCCTGTGGCTGGTTTCGCGGATGAGGCAGGTGTCTCGGGTCTACTTCTTGCGGGCCTGGTGTTGATCGTAGTGGTCTTCGTAACCCGTCAGGTCAGACTGCGCACCGCAGATTGATAGCTTACACCTTGCCGATCAAGCAGGGGCGCAGCGCGCTGCGCCCCTGCTTATGTTGCGTGTATACTCAAGGCAGCGTGACCTCTGGCGAATGTTTGAAGCGCAGAGAGAGGTCTCCGGGCGGGTGGCTGGCCGACCACACTGAGTAATACGACTATGCTGGAATTGAACTTCCCCTTCGCCGCGCTGGCGAATTCCACCCTAGAGGAGCTGGTTGCCGGAAGCTGTGTGGCCATGACTGGTCTGAGCAATACCGGTAAGTCGATCCTAATGCGTTCACTCTCGAGCCCGGCAGCGGAGGAGGCCTACCATCAGGCCTGCGGTCGAGTGGGATTCTTGCTCTACGTCGACTGCAATCGTGCCGTCGACATCTCAGGGCAGGCCTTTTTTGAGGTCGTCGTCCGATCGGCTCTGGAACGGCTATCGGACGAGGTCTCAGCCGAGCTGGGGAGGGCATTGCGCACTCACCATCAGGCAATAACGGAGGCGGAGAACGCCTTCGCCGCTTCCTTATCGTTCAATTTGGCGTTGACAGAGCTCTGCGAACAGCTTGACACGGATCTGATCTTGCTCCTGGATGAATTTGACGAGATCTACATGGCGCTCGAAGAGAGGGTGCTGCTCAACCTGAGAGCCCTCAGGGATCGCTTCAGCGATCGTCTGGCCTATGTCACTGCGACCCTCCGCCCGCTGGCTGACTTGCGCGGCCACGATGTGGAGGGAGAGTTCGCTGAATTGTTCGCCCGATCCACCTATCCCATGACGCTACTAAGGGATGAGGAGGCGGATCGACTCTTGAAGGAGGTCATGGGATCTCTGCCTGCCGGTGAATCCGATATGTCGCTGGCGATAGAGCTGGCAGGAGGACATCCCGGCCTGCTGATTGCCGTCGCGCAAGTGCTGGCTGGGTTGCCCAATAAGTCGGAAGACGATGTTGTCAGGATGGTAGGCCTGAGGCCCCAGCCCAGAGCCGAGTGCCTGAAGCTTTGGAACCAACTCACCCCGGAGGAAAGGGAGGCCTTGATCTCGCTGGCAACAGAACCGGAAGCCGGCCTGCCTGCCGGCCAGCTGGCTCATTTGCGGCGAATCTGTATGGTGCGTGCGGATCAGATATTCTCGCCGATCTTTGAGGGTTTTGTGGGACGCAAGGGGCGACCCCTCGATGTGAGTGTCCAGGGAGTACACCTGGATGTTGATTCGGGAGATGTCTGGGTAGGTGGAGTCCGAATCCCAGTGCTCACTGATCTGGAGTTCCGTCTGCTCAGACTCCTCTTCGAGCGCACTGACAAGTTGACGGACAAGTACCGCATCGTAACCGCTGTCTGGGGCGAAGACTATC
>CAYGCA010000014.1:35713-36411 GCA_964348265.1 uncultured Anaerolineaceae bacterium
GACCCGGGGAATCCCCGTTACCTCATTACCCAGCGCGGCCGGGGCTACAAGCTTCTTTCTCGGCCAAGATCAGGCTGATTCGCGATCGGCCAAGTCCTGCCTTCCCCTGCTCAGAGATCCGAGGGACAGCCAGCCTCCCGGAATGCACGTGCAGAGGGTTTTTCCCACCGCGTGTTGATAGGCGGTGGACGCAAACTTGCCTCCAGTTCACCCGGAGGGGTGCGTCGCTGGGGCTGGGAACTGGCTTGTTGGGTGGTATGTGCTTCCGGCCAGGGGCAAACGAAAGCGGTTCTTTCCGGGCGTGGCGCACGAGGCGGCCACGCATCCAGGCTCAATCAGGCCTCTGCCACAGCCCTGCCGTGGTCCAGGAGAGCGTCCACCATCTCCGGCTCGCGAGCTTCGGCATACACTCTAAGCACCGGCTCGGTTCCTGACGGCCGGATCAGAAGCCATGAATCGTCATCGAGAAGATACTTTGCTCCGTCGAGGGATTCCACTTTGGCTACTGTGCTTCCGCCGATACTGGCAGGTGCGTCCTGGGTCAATCGATGTACCATTCTGTCTTTGGCGATCGGGCGAGACAACCGCAGGTCCAACCGGCCGTAATGTGCAGGCCCTACTTCCGCCAGAACCTCCTCCACCAACTCCTCGAGGGTCGCCCCAGTGGAGGCAACCATCTCTGTGATCAACAACCCCAT
>CAYGCA010000014.1:36421-38216 GCA_964348265.1 uncultured Anaerolineaceae bacterium
CACACCGTCTCCTTCCGGGATGTGTCCTTTGAAGGAGATCCCGCCTGACTCCTCGCCGCCGATGAGCACTTCCTCGCGCAGCATCCAGTCGGCGATATAGTTGAAGCCCACGGGGGTCTCCAGCACCTCCAACCCATATCTGCCTGCAAGGCGGTCGATCATCCGGGTCGTGGAGACGGTTTTGACGACTTTGCCGCGCCAGCCGCGCTGCTCCACAAGGTATCTCAATGCTATCGTCAGGATGCGGTGGGGATCGACAAACTGCCCCCGGCAATCCATGGCGCCGATCCGGTCGGCGTCGCCGTCGGTGGCCAGCCCCAGGTCGCCATGGCCGGCCGCGATGGCGCCGGCCAGCGCCCCGAGGTATCGGCCAATTGGCTCGGGGTGAATTCCCCCGAAGCCCGGATTCATCTCTCCGCGCACCTCGAAGACCTCACAGCCCGTACCCTGCAGGATTCCCTTGATCTGGCCTCTGCCGGATCCATACATGGAATCGACCACAACTCGCTGTGGGTTGTCGGCGATTGCGTCGAATCTGATCAGACTCCGTAGGTGGTCGTAGTAACTGGGTGTCGGGTTGAAGCGCTCGATCAGCTCGGCCTGGCGTGCCTGTTCGAAATCCATCAAGTTTGGTCCCCGACCACGCGCCTCGTTGTCGTTAAGGTAGACCTCAACCCGGCGGCATTGCTCGGGTACGGCCGAGCCGCCGTAGGCGGTCTTCAGTTTCACCCCGTTGTAACGCGGAGCGTTATGGGAGGCGGTGATCATCACGCCGGCGATCGCGCCCAGGTGGTGCACGGAGTAGGAGATGGCTGGTGAAGGGACGTCGGCGCTTGTCAGATACACGCTGTATCCGTTCGCGGCAAGGACGCGGGCAGCTTCGATGGCATAGCGATCGGAGAGGAAACGGGTGTCGAAGCCAACGACCATGCGCTTCGGATCAGGCTGTGTATTGCCTTGCCTGCCGTTCAGCCACTCATCGGAAGCTACGGCGTCAGCGATGGCCTGCGCCACCAGTCGCAGATTGTGAAAAGTGAAGGTGTCTGAGATGACGCCCCGCCAGCCATCTGTACCGAAATGTATCGTCATGAAGGGGTCCCTCTCTGGTCGAATTGAGCGGCGGCATTGTAGCAGGCAGAGGGTCGATGGTCAACCAGTGGCCCATACAGAAACGAAGAGCGCCTCCAGCTGGACTGCTGGCCGGGGACACGGGCTTCACCTGTAGGCCAGCCCGACGACCAGATCGTTGAGGTTGGTGCCGGTTGGGCCGGACCGAAATAGGGCGCCTGCCGCCGCGAGGGCAGGATGCGAATCATTTGCCTCAAGGGCCGCCTGTGGATCCAGCCCCAATCCAGCCAGTCCGGGAACAGTTGCCCCATCTATAATGGCGCCGGCCGCATCAGTCGGGCCATCGATGCCATCGGTGGCCAATGCCATCAGGGCAACATCGACCTGACCGGCCAGCTCCAGAGCGGCTGCAAGCGCCAATTCCTGGTTTCGCCCTCCGGAGCCCGTGCCCCTTACGGTTACGGTGGTTTCGCCTCCCATCAGCAGGCAGACCGGTCGATCTTTCGCTGCCTTAAGACGTCTTGCAAACCGCCGGCCGACCTCCCTGGCTTCCCCACGCATGCGCGTCGTGAGCACCCTTGTTTGAAATCCAAGTTGGCGGGCCGCCTCCGCCGCGGCCCGGACGATCTGCCGATTGCTGCCGAATCAACGGCAGCAGGTCTCCATCGCTGAAGCAGGGAGACCGCACCATTTTTAGACGCACGCCCTGATCGCCTTTTTCCGCCTT
>CAYGCA010000014.1:38226-41967 GCA_964348265.1 uncultured Anaerolineaceae bacterium
CCGCGGCCCGGACGATCTGCCGATGGCTGCCGATTAGCAGGTTGAGAGGTCGCCGTGACCGAGTCGGTCGTACGTCCTCCTCGCCAAGAGCTGCGCGCACGCCTGCCGGGATTTTGGCCCATAGATTCAGCCTTTCAATCAGGAGCCGGGCCTGCTCCCGTCGGACCCGCCGCAGGACAGTCGGGCCGGAGGCAATGGCCGTTAGTGGATCGTCCACCACGTCTGACAGAATGAGCGCCACCACTCCAGCCGGCGCAGCCATACGGGCCAGTCCTCCAGCTTTGAGTTGCGAAATGGACTTGCGGATGAGGTTGATGTCCTCAATTGGGGCGCCGGATCGGAGGAGGAGCGTGTTGAGTTTCCTCAGGTCATCGAGTGAGATGCCCGGATGAGGGAGCTCGAGCATGGCCGATCCACCTCCCGAGATCAGCACCAGGACGAGATCCACGGGGCGGGTTGTAGCCAGAAGTTCGGCCACAGCCCGACCGGCAGCCAGGCTGCCCTCATCTGGCAACGGGTGTCCGGCGGAAATGTCGATGATCCCTGCGATTGGCCGCCTGTGTGTGTTCTTTGGAAGAGTGGCCACGCCGCTGCTCAGACGCTCCTCCAAGATCCCAGCGGCAGCTCGGCTCATTGCAGGAGCGGCCTTACCCAAAGCGATAAGGTAGACAGCCGCCCCGGAACGCAACCTCATTGTGTGGCGCCCAGCAGACAGGAGGTTTCCTTCGAGCTGAAGATGGGCCGTCACGGCAGCAGCCGCATCTGCCGCCGCCAGCGCCGTTTCGCGAATGGCCTCCAGGTGAAGAGCATGATCTTTGTGAAGCGGTCGGGTCATGGACTACCTGGGCAAATCGGTTCCAAATGGCCTGCGGTTTGAGACCGAGGGAATCAGCTCTCCGGTCGCCGCGTGGAGCCTACGGCCTGTGCCGCTTCCAGCGCGGCCGACTCGGGCGTTGTCCCACCACCCAGCACCGCCTCGACCGCATCCTCCAGAGGCGGGCCAAAGATCGCCAAAGTCTCTGAGGGTGGCGCGGGCTGGCAGGCTGTAACCAAGCGGCCGACGACTGCAGAATGCATGCCTTCGGGCCAAGCCGAGAGTGCCGATTGGGTGGGCGGAAGCGAGCGCAGCTCGAGAGTCCAAGCCCCAAGGAACTCGGCCTGGATAAGCCACTCCAGCAACTCGGCCGATAGTGTCTGCCGATCAGGCTGTCTGGCCACGATCGCCCATGACCAGGTGTCGGTGAAGCAGACGCCAGCGCCGGCCCGGGTCGGTAGGGGGATGGCCGACAAAGCGCCTGCCTCTTGGTTAGGCAGGAAATCATTGAGCGGGGCGACTGCGCTCGAAGCTCGACCTTCTTGAAGGGCTTTCCAGGTTTCTGCGCTTGAAGTGTACTGTCGCGCGGTGAGAGGCAGCACATCCGCTGCCCGAGCGGAGGCGTAGAATGCCAACACATCAGCCAGGATGGCTGGATCGAGGGCCGGGGATCCGGCCGAGTCGGACAGACCACCCCCCAAAGACAAGTATTGGGCCAGGGTGAAGGTGGCTTTGTCGTCAGCGGCCGGGAAAATGAATGCGGGCGGACCGGCCAGGATTTGATTCCAGGATGTCGGCGGTCCCTCATACTGCTCGGTTCGATAGGCAAGGAGATCTACCCAGCCTGCGAAGGCCAGTCCGTAGAAGCTGCCCTCAATCCTGGTCGCGCTGAGGGCAAAATCGTACCATTCAGGCGATGAGGGGTTGGCCATGACGTTGGTAAGGGGCAGGCTAAGTCCAAGGTTGGTAGCGTCCGCTAGACCGTCGGTGTCGAGGCTGATCAGGTCCGGCAGGGCGCTGGGCGCAGCTATGCTGGCAGCCTTCAGGGTGGACAGCAAGCCCGCCGGACCCTCTTGATCCTTGATCCGGACAACCAAGCTCAATCCCGGGCGGGAGGCTTGAAAGGCGGCCAAGCGCTCTGCTAAAAGAGCGCCTGCATTTGTGTCTGAATCCGGGGCAAACTCAGGAGCCAACCAAAGCGTCAAGCTTTGCTGCGTTCCACCATCCGTTGGCGCGATCACCGGTGTATCGGGTGCTTGGGTTGGGGGTGGAGATCCGGGCGTAGGCGTAGGTTCACCGGCCTGCGCGATGCACGCAGTTGCCAGGAGGCAGCTCGCCAGCCACAGAAAGTAGTGATGCCGGGGCATAACGTGGCGATTATAGCACTGACCCAAGCTCCAAAGGTGTGTCGGATCAGCGTCGGTACACTTGAGTTCCGCAAGCACGTCTGGGCGGGCGTTGCTCAACCTGCAGTCGTGTGCACTCCTTCAACCAAGCCTTGATCACCTCAGAGACTCAGCGATTCGAACCGCCTCCTCGAGGCGAAGATCCGTTTCCAGACGATAGGTGATTTCTCCAAGTTGCCAGATGAGGACATTGCCTGTCACAAAGCGTCTTTCATCTATTTGATTCCGGCTGCGAAGGAAGACGATGTGGTCTCCGCTCGTCCACAGAGCCGGTTGCTGGTTGACCATTGTTTCTTTGATGATCTGGGGCTGGGTCTTGGCCACATAGGGTCCCGGAGGCAAGACAAACAGCGCTAGGCGGATCAGCTCAGGGTCCTCGGGGTTCATCCAGACCAGAATTGTCATCGCAGCTGGCGAGTCTTGGAAATAGACCCGACCTGGATGACCGAGGTCAGGTGGGTAAGAGGGAAGCAAAATCGGGTACCCGGCCCGTTCCCTCGCTTCCTGCAAGCTGGTCTCACCAGCCAGGTCGTCAAGGTTCACCTTTTGGGCAACTGCCAGCGGCAGCGTGGCCGATGGTTGTTGAAGCATGGAGGGGACTGGTTTGGAGGTGGGGGACGGCGAGGAGTCAGAGAGGAAGATCCGTACAACGCCCAACTGAAGGAACTCTAGGACCTGAGCCCTGGCGGAGGGGACGACCAGCACGCCTGCCAACAGTAGGAATGCTATGGAGGCGCTCCAGGCTAGACGGCGCCGAAGCCTTGGTGGAGGATGGGTCTGTGCCGTCAGCCGCTGGTGCTCCGCCGCCAAATCTGGTGTAGGCGGGTAGGGGAAAGAGCGAGCCAAAGATTCCAGCCTCTCCCCAATCTCCGCGCGGTAGGACGGATCTGATCTCTGGTGCCTCACTGTTCGATCCTTTCCAGGTCGGAGAACTCTTCCTCAGCTATTCTGCGCAGGCGGGCAAGCGCTCGATGCAAGCGCGATTTCACCGTGCCGCGCGCCACCGCAAGCGCGCCGGCCATCTCAACTTCACTCAATTCCAGGAAGTAGCGCATGTAGACGATCTCTCGATCCGTTTGCCTGAGCCGTCCTACAGCTTGCCAGAGGAGTTCGGCCTCCTGAGAATGGTCTGCCTCAATGCCCGCAGAAGGCGGATTCTGATCAGAGGCTGGATCATTGCGGAACGCTCGCTCTAGGGCGGCCCTGTAACGGGTTAGGGAGCGCCGCCGGTTGCGGGCCAAGTTCAGCGCGATGCGCATTAGCCAAGGACGCAACGGACGAGAGGCATCGAATCGCTCTAACGATCGGTAGACACGCACGAACGTTTCTTGCGCCATATCCTCGGCTTCTTGGGGGTCTCCAAGGAGCAGGTAGGCCAAGCGAAACACGGCCTGCTGGTGCGCGCGCACCAGAGCCTCCCAGGCTTCGTTCTCCCCCTGCCGAGCGCGCTCGATCAAGTCAGATTCGGTCAGTGAGACCTCTCCAGAGAGGTGAATCCATCTAACTTAACCCGATGTGCAA
>CAYGCA010000015.1:0-10611 GCA_964348265.1 uncultured Anaerolineaceae bacterium
CACTGGCTGCTCTCGAGCCTGGTTTGGAACATAATCGAGATCGCAATCCGGATCGGGAGCATGAAGATTGATCGTAGGGGGGACGATTCCGGTCCGAATGGTCTCAACCGTGAACACTGCTTCCAGGGCCCCCGTTGCCCCCATGATGTGGCCGGTCATCGATTTGGTGGATGAAATCGGAATATCATAGGCCTTTTCACCAAACACAGCCTTAATCGCCCTGGTCTCCGCCACGTCGTTCAGGGGCGTGCCTGTCCCGTGGGCATTAATGTAATCTACCTGATCCGGTCGGATTCGGGCCGTGGCCAGCGCTTGAGCAATGGCCCTGGAGCTGTGATGTGGAAGGCATCCGCTGTTGAGCCGTAACCTACGACTTCCGCCAGGATCTCACATCCACGAGCCTCAGCATGCTCGAGGCTCTCCAACACCATAACACCCGCTCCCTCGCCGATGACCAGCCCATCGCGATGCCTGTCAAAAGGCGCCGGCGTAGATGTATAGTCCTCATTCCGGTGCGAAAGCGCTCCCAGACGGTCGAAGGCCGCGATCGCCAGTTTGACCACCGTGGCTTCCGTGCCTCCCGCAATGGCTACGTCTACGAGTCCCGACCGGATAAGCATCCAGGCATGGCCAATTCCATCTGCCCCAGAGGCGCAAGCAGAGCCAACAGAATAGCAAGGACCCTTTGCTCCAATATCGATCCCAACCATCCCTGAAGCGCCGTTGGGCATGTACATTGGGATCGCGAACGGCCCAACGCGCCTTGCCCCTCGGTGCTCAATAGTGAGAAGAGCCTCTAGCAGCGAGCTCAAGCCGCCCACGGAAGAGGAAATGATTACGGCAACACGGCCGGCCTGTGACTCGTGAATCACCAGATTCGCCTGCTGAGCTGCTTCTGAGGCGGCTGCTGCGGCAAACTGTTCGAATCGGTCGCGTCGCCGGGCGTCCTTCCGAGCCAGGTGCAGTTCAGGTTCAAATCCCTTTACTTCACACGCGATTTGCACCTCCAGATCTGAAGCGTCAAAAAGGGTGATGGGCGCCACACCGGATACCCCGTTTACGACGCTTTGCCAGTTGTGAGGCACATCCAAGCCAATAGGACTGACAGCCCCCATACCTGTGACTACAACTCGGTGGCTCATAGGCGGCGGACTCCAAGTGGTCAATTTCGGTGAATGTGATCTCGTCTAGCGGTACCCTTCACAGCATGCAGTCTCCTTGCCGATACAAGGCTTGTCCCCAAGCGGGGTTTTCAGGCAGAGTTCCGAATGCAAGGGAGGCCTTGCAGGTCAACCTTTACTACTATTGTGCTGGATCCAGATCATCGCAAGCAGGCACTCACGGAGATTGCGCAAACCGGCAGCGGCAAACTACCCAAGGCGACCAGCTGATGCGGCGACCCGAGAGAACCAAGGACACATCAGGCCAGTTTCTGTTCATGAATAGCCGACTGTATTGTAATTACAGAGGCTGGATCCTGCTTGAAGCCTGAGCCGGTCAGGACCGCCACAATCGGTCCTTCGATTTCTGTAAGCGTTTCCAGGAGAGCAGGCCATACTACGGCTGAGGTAGGCTCCACAAAGAACCCGCGTCGGCCCAGTTCACTCTGCCCTGAAAGGATCTGCTCCTCGTCTACAGCCAGCATCAAGCCGTCGGTTTCCTGGATTGCCGCCAGGACAGCATCACCCCGGTGCGGGTGAATAATCCGGATCCCTTCGGCGACCGTCTCTCCCTCATGAATCCATGCGAGACCGGTGGCCCCCCTGGTATGAACCGCCCAAATCGGAGCGCACGCTCGGGCCTGCACTCCGATCAGCCGCGGGAGGCTCTCAATTGCTCCAGCGGCTTTCATCGCCGCGAAGCCCAAGTGAGCGCCCAGCAAAAGTGACCCCTGCCCCACAGGCGTTATCAACGCGCCTGGCCCTCGGCCGAGCTGCTCGACGATCTCAAAGGCCAGGGTTGCCATACCTGCCAGACCATGTGGAAGGTGGGCGTGGCTGGCATACACCGCCCCGGCCTGAGCAGCGCGCTGGACGGCCCTCGAAGCCTCTGACCTCGGACCGAGAATGCGGACGACCTCAGCGCCGTAGGCCCTAATCTGGGCTCGTTTGGGTCCAGAGGCGTAGTCAGGTATGAATATCCGAGCCTGGATGCCGGCTTTGGCGGCATAAGCGGCGAATGACGCACCTGCGTTGCCGGAGGAGTCCTCCACCGCGAGCCTTACCCCCGCCGCCGCCAGACAACTGACCAGAACCGCTGTCCCACGATCCTTGAAAGAGCCGGACGGACTGAGATACTCGGGCTTGAAATAAACCCGAGTTCCTTCAATCGACAGATCAAGCAGGGGCGTGTTACCCTCCCCTAAGCTTATGAAAGGTGCTCCCTCAGGAAGGGGAAAAGAGGCTCTATAGCGCCCGATCCCCGTGGAGATTCCCCGGGATTGCTCGCTTGGGGCATAGTGCAAACTACTGGAGAACTCATACAGGCCGCCGCAGTGTATGCACCGGAATGGAACCCCTTCCTCCGGATAGGTCCGCCGGCAGCTACTGCAAAGAAAAGGAGTGGAGCCAGCACCGACGGCTTGCGGATCGAATCTCGAACGGTCGCTCATCGGTTCCGGTCACGCTCGTTAGGGAGGTAGTCACCTTCAACCCAGACTTCCCCTGAGGGACCAAATTCCTTTTTCCAGATAGGGACAATCTGCTTGAGCCGATCGATGCCGTAGCGCGCCGCTTCGAACACGCCCGTATCCCGATGAGCAGCGCTGCAGGCAATCATGACGGTTGGGGTGCCCGGTTCAAGCCGACCGATTCGCTGTACGAGCAAAATGCCTTCCACGGACGGCCATCCCTGCCTGATCTCGTCTGCAACCTGGCGCATCTTTTCTTCAGCCATAGGCACATAGGCCTCATATTCGAGGAAGTCGGTCTCGTGAGGCTCCTGACGCTCTGTCTGAGCTCGAACCAAACCCGTGAAGACGCAGGCTGCGCCAGTGGTGGACACGATGATCGAGTCGATCATCGTGTTGAGGTCCAGCCTCTCTTCTGTAATTCGAATGATCGTCGGAGCCTTCGTCTCATCCCCCCCGCTGACAGGCGGGAAGATCGCCACCTCATCGCCTTCGTGAAGCTCCTCGGAGGGAAAAGCATACTCGCGGTTGATGGAGAACAGGGCCGTTGCGAGCGATTCGGCCATCCCTGAGTGGAGCGCCGCCAGACGATCCCTAAGTCCGCCAATGGTAGTGCCTGCCGGCAGCGTAAGCCGTTCCCGTTTCTTTCCAGCTCGATCCTTCAGCGTTGCGAAGTAGAGTACCGTAATTTCCATTCTTCAAGCCTGTTCCAGAATCAGGCTGCCGCTGCGGCCACCGTGCTTTTCGATCAAGCGGATATCAGTCAGCCGGGCGGCATGTTCGACCGACTTTATCATGTCGTAGACGGTGAGCGCAGCCCCGCAAACAGCCGTCAAGGCCTCCATTTCGACGCCTGTCTGAGCGATCGTGCCAACTGACGCGGTGATCTCAACCCCGGGAAGGTCATCGGAGAATCGCACCTCCACCTCCACATGAGTTAGCGGCAAAGGATGACAAAGAGGGATCAATTCGGGGGTCCGCTTGGCAGCCATGATCCCCGCAACTTCAGCGATGGCGCGTAGATCTCCCTTCTTCAGATCACCTTTGCGAGCCACAGCTAGGGCCTCCTCCGACATAACGACCACGCCCTTGGCTACCGCCCTACGCTCGCTGGCCTTCTTCAGACCAACATCGACCATGCTTGCCCTGCCAGCCTTATCGAGATGGGTCAATTCGTTTGGCTCAGACATAGACACATTATAACTGTTGAGAAGCTCCCTCCTGCCTCCCCCCAGTTCTCTCTCCCACGCTGCCAACCGCAACGTGCGGCTCCTGCTTCACGCAAATGGACTAAGGCGGGTCTCAGCTTTGTTCGCCCACCTTGACTCCACCCGGTCGACTGCTATAATGGAGCCGCCTGCCCTAGGGCAGGCTCTATCATGCCATTCTGAGGAGACTTCCTATGCCGCCGCTTCCTAAGCGCAAAACCTCCAAAGGTAGGCGCAACCGCCGTCGAGCTCACCACGCAATGAATCCACGGACCCTCCTGACATGCACAAACTGCGGCGAAAAACACCTCCCCCACAGGGTCTGTCCCAACTGCGGATTCTACGACGGCCGTGAAGTCGTCGAAGTCGAGCGAGAGTAAGTCGCACCCGCCCAGCCGTTCAGCCACCTCTCCCTTCCCATGTCGATTGACCCCAGTCGTACGGCTTTCATATTTCCTGGACAAGGCTCCCAAGCGCTTTCTATGGGGGCTGAGCTAGCCAAGGCGGATCGGATTGCAGCGGCCGTCTTCGCCGAGGCTGATGAAATCCTCGAAATGGACCTGTCGGGTATCTGCTGGGAGGGTCCCGTCGAGGTTCTAAACGACACCGAGCACGCACAGCCGGCCCTGCTCACGCCCTCCGTCGCCGTATTGAGGTCCTTGGAGGCGCGCTTTCCCGGTTTTCGGCCGGCCCACACTGCCGGTCATTCTCTCGGCGAATTCAGCGCTCTAGTTACAGCCAATTCTCTGGGCTTTCAGGATGCTCTTCATCTGGTGCGCCAGCGCGGGTTGGCTATGAAGGAAGCCGGCGAGGTGAACCCGGGAGGGATGGCCGCTGTTCTCGGCCTTGAGGTGGAGGCAGTTGAGGCGGCCTGCGGGCAAGTCTCAGATGAGGTCGAGGGGGGCGTCTGGGTCGCCAACGACAACTGTCCCGGCCAAGTTGTGATCTCCGGCGAAGAGTCTGCGCTGTCCGCCGCCGCCCCGTTGCTCGAAGAACTCGGTGCCCGAAGGGTCGTCAGGCTCGCGGTGAGTATCGCCGCTCACTCTCCGCTCATGAAACCGGCGCAGGACCGATTCTCACGCGCTCTCAACGCGACCTCGATCGCCGATCCGGATCTGCCCGTAATCGGAAATGTCAGCGCCCAGCCGCTCCGGTCTTCAGCCGATGTTCGGGAAGACCTAAACGCGCAGCTCACTGAAAACGTTCGTTGGACGGAAATCATCCACTTCTTGCTCGAAAGAGGGACAACCACCTTCGTTGAGCTTGGGCCTGGCAAGGTGCTCACGGGGCTTATTCGCCGGATTGAGCGCTCTGCATCCTTGATCAACCTCGACGCGCCTGCAAGCTTCGAGCCGCTTTCGACTCTTGGGCTGCGCAGACCTGACAGATAGGCAAGGTCGAGCCTATGCGCAGATTGCTGGTCGTCTCTGTTCTTCTGATCGCGGCCTACTTTCTCGTCACCCACAATGGAGAGCTAGGTCTGGTGGTCGAGACCCTGCAACGCGGTGACTTTCGGTGGCTTGCCCTGGCAATCGCCGTTCAGCTGGCATGGGTCGTCAATGTTGCCGCCATTTTCCGGGCTATCTACCGCCTCCTGGGCGTAGAAGAAAAGCTCGAGCGTCTTGCGGCCATTGCCGCCGCCTTCTTTGTGAATATCGTTGCGCCGAGCATGGGGATGGGTGGCCTGACCCTCTTTGTCGTCGACGGCAAACGACGCCGCGTCCCAACCGGGAGGGTAACCACCGCCGTGGCCCTCTATTACCTGTACGAGTACTTTGGCTTCCTCGTGGTGCTTCTCCTGGGGCTGCTCGTACTCCTCCGGAGGAATCAGTTGGGTTCGCTCGAGATCCTGGCCTCGCTTGCTTTCTTGGCCACGGGCTCAGTCATAGGCGGCCTCGTGCTCCTAGGCCTTCGCTCCTCCGAGAAACTGGGGCTTGTGCTGGAAAAGAGCGGGAGAGCGATCAATGGTATTCTCTATTCGTTCCTGCACAGAGATTATCTGAACGTGTCCCGAGCCCGCGAATTCGCCGGAGAAATCTCGGACGGATTGACCTATCTGCGTCGCTCGCCAGGCGGTCTGCCACCGCCGTTGGGGCTTTCGCTGTTCGGTAAGGCTATTCAGATCACAATCCTCTTCCTCGTATTCTTGGCCTTTCAGCAACCCTTCTCAGTGGGCACACTCGTCGCCGGGTTCAGCATTGGCTATCTCCTTCTGATCGTGTCTCCCACCCCCGCAGGGATTGGGTTCGTCGAGGGCGCT
This sequence comes from uncultured Anaerolineaceae bacterium, assembly GCA_964348265.1. GTDB lineage: Bacteria > Chloroflexota > Anaerolineae > Anaerolineales > E44-bin32 > JBFJVD01. The sequence continues at coordinate 6,098 of CAYGCA010000015.1, forward strand.
ATGACGTTGGGGCTGAACACACTCCACGTCCCCCTGGCAGCAGCCGCGGTCATTACCATTGCTTACCGAGGCATCACCTTCTGGCTGCCGTTCGGATACGGCATGCTCAGCTCTCAGTGGTTGGCAAAGGTTGCCAGGCCTCTGCCAAGGATGGCTCACCAACGACCCGTAAGCTCATGACCTTCACAGGGGTCGGCGCACCCGCGCTCCCCCCAGGGAACGCTTCGGTCGGCTCACATTTGAAGGCCGAAGCTTGGGCACCCTCAGTCCGCCGTTCCAACCGACAGGATCGCGAGCGATCTACCCAAAGCATCATGCATGGGTGGCTTCCATCTTGCAACAAGGCGGGCAGGGCTACCAGAAACGTTGGCCCGAATGACCTGTGCTATTGGATTCGATTGTCGGCCGCACAGTGGACTGGGGATTATCTGGCAGACCGGCAGGCTCACCGACTCTCAGGGTGCATGCTATAATCCGCAACGCGCCGTCCAGGTTGCATCTATGATGTTTCTGTCGGAAGCTGCCAGCCTCCTAACGACCTACCCGGGAAACCTGGTCTATCACCTGACCCTGGCCATAACACTGGCACTGATCTACAGCGCGGCCCAGGTTCAGGGTTCCGCCAATCTACAAGAGGCGATCCCTCGCAGCTGGCGCTTCGCGGGAGCTGGACTGCTTGCCATCCGACTCCTATTCATGGCGGTAGCCGGCCTCTCCTCAGTCGTAATCCTGGACCTATCCGCCATCCTTCCGCCTCTGGACCGCACGTCAAGCTTTGCAGGCATCCTCATTCTTGGCTGGGCGGTTTTCCAACCCTCAGGTGGTCAAAAGGCGGATCGGCTGCTGGTCGCTGGGCTCTTCTTAGCAATGATTGGCTTGGTCGGGACAGTCTTCGCACAAGTCTCGATCCCGTCTTCATCGGCATTCAACCGAACCACATCGGACCTTGTCTGGGGCCTGGCAAGCGTTCTGACTGGGATCGCAATAGCTTTTCTTCTCTCGCTGTATCGTCCGCCTCAATGGCATCTCAGCCTGGGTGCCTTTGGCTTGCTGATCGTCGGATTCGCGTTGCACTTTGTGATGGGCTCTACCACCGAATCGTTGGCAGGTATCGTCAGGTTGAGCGAGCTCACGGCCTATCCACTCTTTGCGCTGATCGCTGTGCGCATGCTGGTCATCCCATCGAAGACGACCGAGGAGCCTCAAGCCGAGCAGACCATTGCAGCCGCCGAGTCTGAGTCCTCCATGCCTATGGAGGATCTAGAGACCATCATTGGCCTTGCGCGCATGACCACCGCCGAGGGGTTGGATGAGCTGGCAAACTCTGCCGCCCAAGCTGTAGGGCAGGCGATGCGAGCGGAATACTGCTTTCTCGTCTCGGCGCCTGATGAATTTGGCGAGTTTTCGATCGCAACTGGGTACGACCTAATCCGAGAGCGCCATCTTCCGGGGAAAGCTCTGAGCAGCAGCAGCTTCCCGGTGATAAGCACTGCTCTTAATCGGCGTCGGTCGCTTACCCTGCCGAGCCAGAGTCGGTCCCCGGACCTCAAGGCCTTGCGCTCTCTACTGCAGTTGGAAGTCGCTGCGCCAGCTCTGATGGCGCCCTTGATGGACGACGAGCGAATGTACGGCGGCCTTCTTCTTTTGTCTCCCTATGCTCGCCGGCGCTGGTCAAAGCTCGATCGCCAGGTTCTGGAGCAGGTCGCCGGCCACCTGGCAAGGCGCTTCACTCAGTTGAAACAAGCCGCCCTCAAAGAGGAGGAAATCTCAAATACCCTAAACGAAGCGCTTACCGAAGCTCAGCAGCGTGCCGAGACTCTGGAGCGAGAGAACGTCGGGCTGCTCCAACAACTGGAAGCTCTCAGCGCAGAGGAGGATCAAGCGCAGGCCGAGCACCTAGCTTCCCTGATCGCCATGCACGAAGAGGCCCAACAGACCATTGAGAATCTGGAAGCTGAAATCGAACGACTGAGTGCAACCCAGACGGAGTCCTCTCCCGAGGGCGAAGGGGATGAAATCGACCGGCTAGCATCCGAACTCCAACTAGCCTTAAGGGAGTTGGCAGCCACGAAGCAAAGCCTGCATGCCGCGGAGGCAAACGCGCTTTCCCAGGTGGGTCCTGCTCAAGAGCCTCCAGACTTTGAAGCGATCGCCTCTATCGCCCAAGAACTCCGCCAACCTATGTCATCGATCCTGGGTTACACGGACCTTCTGCTCAGCGAGTCGGTGGGATTGCTCGGGGCCATGCAAAGGAAGTTTCTGGAGAGAGTTCGCTCAGGCATAGAGAGAATGGGAACCTTGATGAGCGACTTGATCCAGGTAACCGCGCTTGAATCGGGGACACTTAGCCTGACGACTACATCCGTGGACTTGTTGCACTGCATAGAAGAGGCAGTGATGCAGACCAGCGCCTCTCTGCGAGAACGAAACCTGGCTTTGCGGATGGATTTTCCCGACGAGATCCCGCCGGTGCTGGGTAACGAGGACGCTATCACGCAGATTATGATCCACCTCATCGAGAATGCCATAGGTGCATCGCCGGAAGGTGAGGAGGTAGTGGCGGCTGCCCACACCCAGGATTCCGAGGATGGCACTTTCGTTGTGGTCTCCGTTTCCGACGTGGGAGACGGCATCCCGGCCGAGGATATCGGGCGAGTATTCAAGCGGATCTACGAGGCGGACACGGTCCTGATCCAAGGCTTTCGTTGGTAAAGACGCTCTGCGAGGCTATCGGGGGTCGAGTCTGGGTAGATAGCGAGGTGGGAGTGGGGAGCACCTTCACTGTCCTGATGCCCCTCATGAGCCTGGAGCCGCAGGAGGCGGCTCCAGCCGGCCAGGCCGCATGAGTTCGACCAAGGGGGTACTATCCGGCACCAGCCTCGCCCTGGCTGCCCTCATCGTCTTTTGGGGCGGGCTCCTGGCTGCCAACTCGGAGGCTGAGCTCGGGGCTGGAGACGGGCCTGCCGGAATCCCAGGGATCAGCCCAACCCCTGCGTGCATGCCCCCCAGCGGGTGGCGCCTGCATTCTGTGCAACCGGGGGACAACCTGCTAGTTCTTGCGGCCCGGCTGGGGACGACCCCTGAAGAGATACAGGCTGGGAATTGCATGGAGGGAGAAACCAAGCTAGGCGAGACCCTGTATCTGCCAGGGGAAGTAGAGGTTGAAACGCCGCCCGCAGCTACCTGCGGTCCGCCCTCCGGCTGGAGCCTTTACGAGGTGGCAGACGGCGAGGATTTCGTCGACTTGTCCAGGCGCTACAGCGTCAGCGAGGATCTCCTGCGCGAAGCGAACTGCCTGGGTCCAGCCAACCGGCTTCACTCAGGTATGCGGATATTTGTGCCAGCACCACCAACGCCCACCAGGACGGAGTTTGCGGTAACATCTTTCCCTACATCCACGCCAACTCTTTCCACGCCGGCTCCACAGGAAACAGAGACGCCTCCAAACCCATAAGAAACGACAGATGCGGAACGTCTTCGGAAGCTTGTCATTGGCCGAATACCGCCCTTCAGCGGATACCTCGGGGTGTTAACCGGGAACTTTCCCTCCTTGCGGAACGTCTTCGCAATGGGAGATAATTGTTGGTGACAGGGTAACGGGGATGTTCAGTCGTCTAGCCGTCCTTAGCGCACTCGTTGTCAGCGCGTTGGCCGCCTGCAGCTGGCCGACAGTGACTTCAATCTGGGGCACCGACTCTTCTCAGCCGACAGCGGAAAGGCCGACTCAGCCACTGACGGTGACGCCTTCTCCTTTCCCCCCACTGATGCCCACGGAGACCCCTGCCATCCCGCAACCCACGCCCACCCCAAGGTTCGATCCTGAGCGACCTTGGCTGCCCTTCGCAGGGCCAACTGATCCTTCGGCGATTGATATTCGTCCGCCAGCACCCAGAATAGAATTCGCTGAGAGCGTCGTGAATGTGGTCGTGCTGGGCTCGGACGCCCGGCCCTACGATCGGGGGTATCGCACGGACGTCATCATGCTTGTTTCGCTCGATCCCGTTGAAGGCAAGGCGACAATGCTCTCCTTCCCTCGGGATCTCTACGTGTATATCCCCGGCTGGAAGGTCAACCGCATCAACACCGCCGAACCCCACGGCGGATTCGAGATGATATCCGACACGATCCTCTACAACTTCGGAATCCCGGTTCACAACTGGGCGCGGATTAACTTCGGCGGATTCATCTCGGTAGTCGATCTGTTAGGGGGCATCGATGTTGAGGTAGGGAAGGCCACCAATGATCGCTGTGGGGACAGATACTACAGGTTTTCTCCCGGTACCCATCACATGGACGGCTGGACAGCTCATTGCTACGTTCGCATGCGGTACGCAAGTAGCGACTTTGATCGCCTACGCCGTGAGCAGGAAGTAATCGAAGCGATCTTCAGAAAGGTGGTTAGTCTTGAAGGGTTGCGGAAGGTGCCCGAGTTCTATTCGCAGTTCGGCACGCTTGTCCAGACGGACATCGGGCTCAACACCGCCTTGCCGCTGGTGCCCCTAGCCGCGATAATG
>CAYGCA010000015.1:10621-12100 GCA_964348265.1 uncultured Anaerolineaceae bacterium
CGCATCCACCGCTACACGATCGATTCCTCGATGACAACCAGTTATCGAGTGCCCTCCAGTGGTGCAGCGGTCCAACTGCCCAATTGGGAGCAAATCGAACAGCTTCTCGAAATGGCCTTTGGTCCATGACGAGCCGAACCTTGGGCTTGACCTGCCTGAGTATTCTTACGGCTGCCTGCGTCGCTGTGAGTGGCTCTCAAGTGAACGCCCCTCGAGTGCCCAAGGGGCTTGGCAATCCAAGCCAATCCGCCTCCCCGCTGGATATCTCGGACAACCCGGAAACGACCGAGAGCGCAACGCCGCAGCCTTTTATCCCTCGTACACCTTTCCCCACCTGGCCAGCGCCGTTCACCTATAGGGCGCGTACGCCTCCTCCGATTGACATCCCTGGTCCTGTCATACCCATTCTGCTACCGCCGGATACTGTCAACATCCTCCTGATCGGCTCCGATCGACGAATTGAGAGCAGCTCCTTCCGCACGGACGTGCTGATTGTGCTTTCAATTCATCCGAGGGCTGGCGGCGTGGCGCTGATCTCGATTCCGCGTGACCTTTACGTCTATATCCCGGGCTTCAGTATGGAGCGCATCAACGCGGCCTATATTCGCGGCGAAAATGCCGGCTATCCAGGGGGCGGGTCCCAGCTGCTGGGGGACACAATTCTGTACAACCTCGGTATCCAGATTCATCACTACGCCAGCGTCGAGATGACTGGTTTTCGCGAAGTAATCGATATCTTGGGCGGTGTTGACGTCCATGTTGCCTGCCCTTACACGGATTGGCGCCTGAAGAAGCCAACCCTGGACCCGGAAAACGAGAAGAACTGGGCGCTCTTCACCGTGCCGAGAGGTATCGTGCATATGGACGGAGAGTACGCCCTCTGGTACGCACGGGCCCGAAAGCGCTCCTCTGACTTTGATCGGTCCAGGAGACAGCAGGAGGTCCTGCGAGCTGCCTACCGAAAGGCCCCGCGTCTTAATCTCCTGACTCGACTGCCAGATCTCTACGAAGAACTGACCCAATCGGTCACAACCGACATTGGCCTGAGCGATCTACTGGAACTGGTCCCTCTCGGGTCCAAGGTAACCCACTACCAGATTCGCAGCCGATTCATTGGTCGAGATGTGGTGCAGAGCTGGAAGACTCCCAGCGGAGGCCGAGTCCTTCTCCCCAAACCCAAAGAGATCCGCGCCCTATTGGAGCAGTCCTTCGCTTTCGAAGAACCCGACCTCCTGCTTCCCAAGACCTTCACCACGGTTGAGGTGATCAATGCTTCTTCGCACCCTGAGTGGGGCACCCTGGCCGTCGAGCGGCTGGAGTATTCCGGTTTTGCGGCCCATGTTGGGCCTCGCGCCAACCCTGGAGCAACTCCCACACACCTTATCGACTATGGTCAGTCGGAGGCTGCGGTCCTTGAAAGCATCCTGCGCAACCTGGGCCTGACGAGAAGCTCCCTCGTGGTCCAACCGGAAGCGCCAT
>CAYGCA010000015.1:12110-15729 GCA_964348265.1 uncultured Anaerolineaceae bacterium
CCCGCCCCAGCGTCCGCCGGCCGGCCAGAGTTCCCACGTCTTCGATCAGTCCGGCGACCTCCCAAACTAAGAAGACCCGTTCTCGTGTATCGCAGCGCTCGCTCGATCCCATTTGACATTTTGGCTCTTCCGGGCTAGGATTGGGGGCGTTTGACTATGCGAAAAACGGAGGCCCGATGATGTCTGCTCCCACTGAGGACTTGCCCCTTTTTTCGAGCACTTCCGGCCAGCCGCGCCAACTGGAGGCCCAGGCGAGCCTGATCAGGCGGGACACGAGCCTGAGCGCAGCCATTGGCGCATGGGGACAGGCGCTTGAGGAGCAGGGCAAGTCCATTCATACTGTCAAGGCCTTCACCGGTGACATGCGCCTGGTAGCCAAGTTTCTCGGCGGAGGGATCTCCATCGACGCCATCGGCACTCACGACCTCCGGAATTTCCTCGAATGGATGACCAATCGCCGCAATGTCCCCTGCAGCCCGAAGACATATGCCCGACGGATAACCTCGATAAAAGCCTTCTTTCGCTGGCTGACAAACTTCGGCGTATTGACGGATAATCCCGCCGATCCAATCCCCCAGCAGACAGTGCTAAGCCCGCTCCCGACCGTGTTGACCCCCTCCGAGCGGGACGCCGTGCTTCAAGCTGCAAGGAGATTTCGGCGCGGCGCGGATCCCGACGCCCGCCCTTACACGTTGGTCGGTCTGCTTCTCGCCACAGGCATAAAGAAGGGAGAATGCCTGAGCATTCACCTGAACCATATCGACCTCAACTCGCCCGACGGCCCGATCCTCTTCATCCGCTACGGCGATGTCACCAAACGATTCAAGGAGCGCAAACTGCACCTAGATGAAGAATGGGTTTCAGCCTACAAGGAATATCTCTCCCAGTACAAGCCAACCGACCGACTTTTCCCATGGTCACCGCGCCGGCTGGAGTACTTGCTGGAAGATATCGGCGAGCTGGCGAATTTGGAGAAGCATTTGTCGTTTGATATGTGCCGCTGGACGTCTGCACTCATGGATTACAAAGCGGGAATGGATAGGAACAAGATCCGCCAGAAACTAGGCATTTCAAAAATCCAGTGGCGGGAGGTCGGAAAGAAGCTGGAAAGGTTGGCGCAGCCCACTTAGCCGGGCCAATCGTGGGCCTATTCTCAGCGACTGCCGCAACCCAAAAGGGCCCGCCGGCAAGCTTCGGCGGCCCTCCTACCGAGTGACGAGCCTGCAAGAAAGATCTGTCCGTCAGAGCTTCTTCACCACGATATCCCCGATGACATTGGCGGCCTCGTCCCCTCGATCGGCGGCGTTGGAAAGGTGCCGGTAGACCTCGCGCAACTTGAGCAGGTTGACGACGTCTTCAATGTCATTCGCGTCGGCGAACAGATCAGCCAAGGCCTCACGATAGACAGTTTCCGTGCGATTCTCAAGGGCCTTGGCCCGCACAGCGTGATCCACAGCGACGTTCGGGTGATCCTCTAGTCGCAGCACCCCCTGGTAGATTTCATAGGCAGCTTGCGAAAGCAGCGAAACCATGCGTTCAATAAAGGCGTTCGGTTGGATGTTGAGCAGAGCCATCTCCTCGATTGTGGAGTCGGCATAATCAAGAACATCGTCTATGGCCCGCGACAGAGCGAAGATATCCTCCCGGTCAATGGGAGTAACAAAGGTCCGGTTGAGCTCATCGATAAGTATTCGGCGAACCTCATCCGCCTCTTTCTCGATGTCGACAAGCCGCTGTGCCAACTCACTTTCCGGTTCCTTCACATACTGAAGAAGAGTCTTCAAACCCTGTGCTGTGAACTCGGCCTGTGAAATCAAGAGCTCAATGAATCGGTCTTGCTTTCTCCTCCTGAAGAGGCCCATCTAGCTTCTTCCTCTGATTTGGCCCAAGCAGGCAGTTGCTCCGCTCACCTGGGCGCCGAATGGAACCGTTCCCGTAGGTCCGTATTATAGCGTCACTGATCATCTACCTGCACAAGATCAAGCCGCCCGGCTCGATGAGCCGCAGATGGCCCCTGCCGGCGCCATCCCACCTGAAACATGATCCTCTCCATGCACACTGCCGAGGGCCGGCTCCCTTCAACCAGACTCGCTCGAGACGATCATACACGATGAGCCAAATTGGCGCCGCTCGCCCCATCCGCATGGTCATCCTGCAGTGACCTGCCTCTCTTGCACGAAGGCCGCTTGCGTGTCTAGGTGGAGACCGAGCTTGAAACGGCATGCCCTTGGGGCCAAAAGGGTCGAGGAGATCTGTGCAGGACTTCGATCTCGCTTGACAGCCCGCGCGAAGGTTGAGGATAATTACGCATCGATGATGGACACTCAACCTTCGGAGGGACATCGATCCGGCATTGTGGCGCTGGTGGGCCGACCAAACGTTGGCAAATCCACGCTGGTGAACGCCTATGTCGGCCAGCCGGTGGCTGCGGTGTCTAGGAAACCGCAGACGACCCGCAGGCGTCAGATGGGGATTCTGACATCGCCCCGATACCAAGTGATTTTTGTTGATACCCCAGGGATTCATCGGCCTCGCCATAGACTTGGTGAGCGCATGAACCTCCAAGCCGAGGAGGCCTTAAGAGACGCCGATTTGTTGTTGGTGATTTTCGACCTGAGCGCGCCTCCAAACGCAGACGATTCCCGGGTCATCGAGCGGGTCAACGCTCTTGAACCTCTCCCAACCGTTATCGTTGCCCTGAACAAGATCGATCTTGTGGAGCCGGAAGCTCTTGGGCCACGCTGGCACAGCTTCGAGGCAATGCTGCGGCGGTCGGAGGCATTCTTCGGAATCTCTGCCACGCGGGGAGACCAGACCGAAGAGCTGCTACAGGCGATCGTACTGAGACTGCCGCTCGGACCGCGCTACTACCCTGAAGAACAGGTGACAGACGCCTTCGAGCGCCAAATCGCCGCTGACCTCATTCGCGCTGCAGCTTTGGAACTGCTAGAGCAAGAGGTTCCGCATGCGGTTGCGATCACCATTAACGACTATAAAGAAAGAGGCCGCCAAGGTGCCTACATCTCGGCGACGCTTTTCGTAGCACGCGAGTCCCAGAAAGGACTTGTGATCGGCAAGAACGGAGCGATGATTCGTGAAATCGGCAGCCTCGCTCGTAAAGAGATCGAAATCATGTCGAGTCGGAGGATCTATCTGGACCTGCGGGTCAAGGTCCTACCCGGTTGGATGAACGATGAAAGGCTCCTCAAGCGCTTAGGGTATTTGAAGAACTGACCGGTCTGCTAGCGGAGAGGGTTAGGAAGGTGGGAAAAAGAGAGTGGAAAGGCGGGGGCAACCCTACCTTGGCTCCCCTAGGAGCTTCAGCCACGATTCGGCACTCCAGGAACCCGCTCCTTGTTGAAGGTCCCACGGATGGCCAGGTAGAGAGCAATGAGACCCCATATCCGGTGCCAGCGTTTAACCTGATCACAACCAGAAGAAGCCTGTACTCAGGCCCTCACGCTGATTCGTCGGTGTGGACGTAGTGCGCCCGGACAGTCGGCGCAGAGTCGAGCTGTCAGATCGATCATCCGGCGCCGCCCAGGGTGTCAAATCCTCGCCGCACCATCTAGCGCCGGACCTCCAGAGCGAGGTCGTACTTGATCCATTTTGCGGCTTG
>CAYGCA010000015.1:15846-28783 GCA_964348265.1 uncultured Anaerolineaceae bacterium
TGCGGCTTGGGCACTGACTGTCTCAGGCCGGCAAGATACGGAAGGCGATCGGAAGGCCTCAAGGTCAGCGACGAATACTCTCGCCCGGCAGAAGACCGGTTTCTCGCCCCGAAGGACGACCTCTCTCTGTTCCCCCCAGCATCATTGACACTTATCGTCCATCCGCTGGGCCGATTGCTCATCCCGCCCCGGTCGGTCCACAATCCCCTTATCCAATCCCTTCCGTAAATCCAAAATTGAGATCGGTGATCTCCTCCTCCAATCCCAGGCTCACACTTGCGCTGGCCTCCGACAGGGTTTCCCATCCGTAGGGGTCGGTCGGGAGAGTGGTTGTGTCGACAGCAACGCAGTAGCTGCCGCTCGGGAGAGCGTCAAAGGAGTAGCTGCCATCGCTGGCTGTCGTCGTCTGGAGTCCACTCGAAGGACAGCCGCCCGCACCGAGTTGAACGGTGACGCCGCCCATCCCCGATTCAGAGGCGTCGAATACGGCGTCAAAGTCTACATCCTCCCAGACGTAGCCTGAGATCGAGCCGACCGAAGCCGGAGTCGGCGTAGCCGGAAGAGGACAGAGGCCCGGAATGATAACCTTCGGATCGAAGCCGAATGCCCAACGACAGGTGTTGTCGACGAGGGCCAGTTCCTTGAGCGGATAGAATCTGCTGTCAATGTCGGGTGAACCGGCTTCTTCGATTGTGAAGAAGTCATGATAGTCGAATAGTTTTGCATTCTTGGGCCCGGAGTCCGACCAGACACCCCACACGAAAGCGTCCTTGAATCCAATTAGGGCATGCTTGAAGGCGATCTGAATGCGCGAGGCATCCGTCGGGGAACTACGGATCCAGGCAGCATCCGGATCCGCTCCCCTTCCTTGAAAGAAGACCCTTTCTTCGTAGCCGTCGCCGCGTCTGGTCGGCACTTCGGCCCGCATAGGAAGGGAACCGCCGACATCATTGTTAGTGTCACGGTAGGCACTCACACCCGATACCGTCCAGGCGCTGGACGACGGCGCCTCGCCGCAAATCAGCCAGTCTCCGCGACCATCGCTGTCGAGGTCGATTTCGACACAATAGGCGGCACCAGAAACCCTTGAAGGTGTACCCTCAAGTGTCAAGGAGACGTAGATCCAAGGAGGAGCTGAGAGAATCTCGGCGCGGATGATGTCCAGAAAGCCCCGATAAGCCATTCCACCGCTACTAAACGGCCTCTCCAACAGGTTGGCCTCAAAATTATCCCCGAGCGCGCGTCTCTGACTGCCCAGCTTAAGAGACGAGCGATCAGTAATGAAGCTGCTAAACCCGGAGGGGTCTCCGGGACGCATTCGATGAACGATCGTGGATGTGCCCGTGGGCGCAGTGGGGGTCGCGGAAGGCGTTGGGGTATCGCTTGGCGGGACCGGCGTTTCAGTAGCGGTGGCAGAAGCCGTCTGGGAAGGAGCGACCGATACCGCGACCGTTGCGGTTTCGGTCATCTCTGTGACAGGGGGCGGTGGTCGAAAGATGGCCAGTAAGAGAAGCGAGCCAATAAGCAGGAGAATTCCACCGGCTCCCACCACAAGCAGAGGCCCAAACCACTGGGAGAGCGCCGCCCAGCCTCGCGATTTCGCACCGCCTCGGGGAGGCAGTATGGCCGCGCCGCCGAGCACGTTCAGATTATGTCGAGTGAAAGCGGCTCCGATTTCGTCCCCGATAGACTCTCGGATTTGAAGGGCTGACTCCAACAGCTTACGCGCAGCGTCGCCGGCCCCCAGACCCATGGCGCGCGTGCCTAGCTGATGGAATGCCCATGCCTCGGCCTTTCTGTCATACTGTGCCTGTGCGGCTCGCACACCTGCTTCAAGGGCCTCTTGCCAAAGCCCCCATCGGCCCGAGAGAGCAAGGACGCTGTCAGCCGCCTCCACAAGGGACAGCAGCCCCTTCCAGCGCTGCTGCAGGAGCGCCCAATCGAGCACTTCGAAGATGACTTCCATATCTTCGATCAGTTGGTCCGGCTCTCGCCTGACTTCTCCGGCCATCTGCGTGAAATACTCCAGCGTTCTCTCGTACCAAGGTGTAAGCGATCCCCTCCACCGAAGGCGGAGTTCCTCGCCAATGCCGGCGGCCAAGGCGTATCGAGGACTGTTCGACTGGACCAGTCTGCGATCCTGGAGCGACTCCAGGACCGCCAGCGCATCGGGCAGTGCGGTCAGCGCAGCCACATGCTCTACGTCGATTGGCTTGTCGCCCAGAGCAGCCAGCAACGCTAGGACTCGCTGTTCATCTTCTGGGTAGGATAGGGCACTCTCGGCAGTCAGGGCGGCAATCGAGGCGCCAGATTTCAGTTTCTCAGCAAGCTCGTCCAGGGGGAGGTTGCCATCGCGGGCGTAGGCTGCCGCCTGCAGGACCTCCAAGGGATGGCCACCAAGCGCTTCACAGACATCGGCAGCCACAGCCCGCTCTTCGGGCATGGTCGTTCTACCAAGCTCGCGAAGAAAGAGGTCAACCCCATTAGCACCGGGAAGTCCATGCAGGGCCCGCGATTCTCCCCTGCCCCAAAGACGCCTCTTCGTCGAAGCCAGAAGGATTCCAGCACTGGGGGCGACATCTAGAAGAGTTTCGACCGCCTCGCGCTCGAATTCAACGTCATCCACGATGATGAGAGCAGCTTTGTCCTGCATGGCATGACGAACTTCGGTAAGCGTAGCTTTGAAGGGTCGATCTGCGACATAGTAGGCGGTGTAGAGTGCCTGGAGAAGGTCTTCAAGGCTTGTTCGTCGTCCGTGGTGGTAGACCACTCCATCTTGGAAGGAATCAGTAATACCGTGGTGCGCCAGATGGCGCAACAGTTCGGTCTTGCCAATTCCGCGCCGCCCATACAATTCGTAAGGCTGATCCGAAACCAGCGACTCGACAGCCGCGTTTCTCTCGTAATCACGATTCAAGAAGTTCTTGGCCGTTCTTGGACGTTGGAAAACAGGGACAGGACGTGGTTGCACCCCAGGCTTATCGTCCGATGAGGCGACATAGACGATAGTCCCGTAGTTTGACCCGACCTGGAGAATATTGTCCCCAATCGCAATTTGGCCGCTTATTTCGCCTGGTCGCAAGTGGTCTCCGACATTTGTCGAAGAGACAGTTTCAGGCATCCTTGCCTCGATGAACCTGAGTTATCCTAGATCCACGACTTGCAGGTGAGGAGGGCAATCACGGCGCAGGGACGATCGAATGCTTCTACGCCGACGGGCAGCCATCGTACAATAAACCAAGGCGCTCTTCAATCCCGCTAGTGACTCTCAGGTATCCGGACAATCGATGTGACGATAGCCTCGAAGAATTCAAAGCTTGTTGGCTAACCCGATCTTCCTACGGGGGACCAAGTTCAAATCCAGTACCATGCGCAGATGGAGCTTCTTCATTCTAGCCTTGATCGTATCTGCCGTCTGCGTTCGGCTCGGAATCTGGCAACTCGAACGATTGCAGGAACGGAAAACTCGCAACGCGTCCATCATATCTCGTCTTGAACAGCCCTTCTTGGAGCTAGACCGGGATACGATAGCAACGCCGGATCTAACCTATCGACGAGTTACAGCCAGCGGTTCATTCGATCCTGTACATGAGATTGTACTGCAGACACGCTCCTTCAATGGCCTCCCGGGAGTCCACCTGGTGACCCCGCTGCGCTTGGAAGGCCTGGGGGTTGCGGTCCTTGTCAACAGGGGATGGATCCCCGATGAAGCCAGTCAGCGCCCCGAGCGCCGGCGCTATTCGATTGACGGCGTCGTTACAATCCACGGGCTAGCGTTGCCCAGCCAAGAAAGCTCGACCTTCTTCCTGCTGGCGGATCCTGCACCGCTACCGGGCGCGCCTCCGCGTGAGGCATGGCGTGTGCTGAGCATTGACGCGATACAGTCTCAAATCCCTTATCCCCTCCTGCCAGTCTATATCGCCCAGTCAGAACCACTGGCCGGCAGCGCAGATCAGCCTATCCCGATTTCCGCTATTGACCTCACCGAGGGCCCGCATCTGGGCTATGCAATCCAATGGTTTTCCTTCGCCGCCATTGCTCTCCTGGGAGGTGCTTACTGGATATATCGAACCAACCCGTCATCTTAGCCGCCCTCGCACAAGATCATCCCCTCCAAGCGCCCCAAGAGACCAGAGGCCAATGACGGCCCAGAGCGCGGCTGGGCCTATTCCCGGATGGATCGCAGGTCTGCCATCTCACCTTCCTTCTCGTGGGGAATCGTCCGGCCGCCCAAGCATCCGTTCGGCGCCCCAACCATCCGGTGCCTGGCCCTCTGCCCAGGACCTGGCGCAGACTGGGGACGCCGGTTGCAGCTCTCGACAAGTGGACTCAGCTGCCAAACTCAGGCTCCAGGATTCGCCGAGCCTGTCTTATGTCCCTTTGTATCTGGTCGATCAGAGCCTCTGGCTGATGGAACCTCCTCTCGGCCCGTAGCCTAGCGACGAAGACAAGAGAAACCTCCTTCGCGTATAGGTCGCCCTCAAAGTCGAGCAAATGTGCCTCCACAATGGGAGACTGCGTGCCTTCATCAAAGGTGGGCCGAAGGCCGATATTTGTCACCGCGAGCGCCCGCCGCCCTTCAAACTCGGCGACGCAAGCATAAACTCCCGATCCAGGTAGCAGTCTCTCCCGCCAGACGGACAGATTGACGGTTGGGAAACCCAACGCCTGGCCTCTTCCGTCGCCCCTGGCAACCCTTCCGCTGAGAGCGAAAGGCCGACCAAGAAAGCGGGAGGCCGAGACGACATCGCCTCGTCGCACAGCTTCCCGGATGCGTGATGACCGAACTACCTGTCCCCCCAACTGCGCCTGGGGCACGACATGAAGTTCAAACCCCCGCTCAGCGCTTGCGCATTGAAGGTAGGCAATGTCGCCGCGCCGCTCGCGACCGAAGCCAAAGTCGGGGCCAACCCACAGGGCCAAGGGGTTCAGGCGCTCACTCACCAAATCCAAGAACTCACCCGGGCCAAGGAGAGAGAACGTCGCATCAAACTTGTGCGTCACTACGTAATCCGCCCCGAGCTCTCCTATTAGGGTCGCCTTTTCATCTGGAGAAGATAAGTACTCGATCGGGGGACGATTGCCGAGCACTACCGCCGGATGGGGATGAAAGGTGAGCACAACCGCAGGGACAAGCCGGGGCTTCGCCGCCGAAACCAGGGACCGAATAATGACCTGATGGCCATAGTGGACCCCGTCAAACGATCCTATCGTAAGATAGCTCTCAGCGAGGGAAATGTCGGCCAAATCTCGCAGGTGTTCCATGCCTGTACTCAGCTGAGGAACACTTTGCGTGGATGCCAGAGGTCCTCGCCCTCGACGGCCTCCAAGATTGCCACCAATTCAGCATCGGGACCGAGGGCGCGCGCCAGGCCGTGAGAGCCCGGCTCTGACGGGATGGAGTGTCCGTTACGGATGAGATCTAGCTGGCTCTCCTCTACTTGGACCACGGGGAAGTCAGGCAATCCGTCCCCGGCTGGTCTGACGTACTGCTCCCATTTTTCGGTCATGAAACCCACTTCAAGCTTGGCAAGCGGAACCGCATCGTCGATTGAGAACGGCCCGGCCATTGTTCGGCGCAGCGCTGCCAAGTGCGCCCCGGTCGAAAGCCTCTCACCCAAGTCATGAGCCAGCGATCGGACGTAGGTGCCTGCTGAGCAATCGATCAGGACCGAGAGATCGGGTGACTCGAAGGAGAGAATCTCCAGCCTGTAGATGGTGACCCGGCGTGCTTTCAGCTCGACCTCACGGCCCTGCCGAGCCAGCTCGTAGGCCTTCGTTCCTTTGACCTTGATGGCGCTATATGGGGGTGGGAGCTGGTCAATGCTCCCCCTAAAATCAGGCAGTGTATCCCTTATCGCCTCGAGCGAGGGCGCCGTCCCTGTCGATCTGACGAAAGCTCCATCCGCATCATAGGTGTCCGTAGATGTGCCGAAACGGATCAGTGCTTCATAGCACTTGGAGGCCGTTGATAAGTACTCACTCAATCTGGTGGCGGCACCCAGGCACAAGATGAGCACCCCAGAGGCGCGTGGATCCAAGGTGCCTGCGTGCCCGACCTTACGTATGCGCGCTCCTCGTCTGACCAGGCTGACAACCTGGTGCGAAGTGGGACCCACAGGTTTGTCAACTACAATGAGTCCGAAATTCTTCACGTTCGTTCGAGCTGCTCACCGCAGACTCGCCTGTTGAGCTGCGCTTGCTGTGCCCTGACCAGAATGCAGCCCGAGTTGTCTCCGGGTGGCGGAGAGAACCCGCGACTCCACATCATCCAGTTCTCCGGTCAGCATCGCGCCGGCGGCCGCCTCGTGGCCTCCTCCTCCAAAGGATTCGGCGACAAGCGCAACGTTCAGACCTCTCAACGCCCTCCAGCTGACCTTGACCTTGCCGCCTGGCTGCTCCACCAATACAACGACAACCTCGACATCCTTGATGCTCCCCAAAAGATTAATGAGGTCAGCGTCATCGGGCGTGGAGTAGCCTGATTCTTCTCGATCTCTCGCCGTGAGGGTCGTCCAAACCAAGTCACCGTCATTCTTCATCCGCAAGAGGCCAGGACCCCAGTACCGCAGTCCGGCGAAGGAGTTTTGCAGCAGGGCTTTTTCATATAGGGGCGCCATCTGCACGCCAAGTTCCATTAGATCGGCCGCCATGCGGAGCGTCTTGGGCGACACATTTTGAGTCCGGAAGCCAAGCGTGTCGGAGACGAGCGCCACCAGGAGATTCGAAGCCACCTCTGGCTCAAGAGGAAGACCCAGCGAAGGCGCAGCATCGTAGATGATCTCGGCCGTCGCGGCCGCCTCGGGATCGACGAAATTGAGGTCGGCGAAGTAGGAATTGGTCGGATGATGATCAAAGTTGATATCTGGTCGGCGGGGGAGGTCTTGGGGTGCAACCCCCGTCCGATCCATACTCGAGCAGTCAACCATGATGAGCAGGTCCGCGCTGGAGGGCACTGCCGATTTGATCCGCTCAACGCCGGGCAGATCATGGAACCTCTCCGGGAGGTCGTCAACGAGGACCGGCGTAGCAAGCTTCCCCATTGAATCCAAACCAAGTGTCAGAGCCAGGAGGGAGCCGAGTCCATCTCCGTCGGGCCGAAGATGGGTGAGCACAACGATGGAGGTTGCCCGTTCAATCAGCGTTCGAGCCTGACTCAATCCGGGTTTCACTCGCTGGGGTCTCTATCCTCTCTCGCTTCCGCTCCGATCTGCCGCAGGAGCTCCTCAATACGCGCCCCGCGCTCAGCAGCAGTGTCCCACTGGAATCGCAGCTGAGGAAAGCTTCGGAGTTGGATCTGACCAGCTAGTTCAGACCGCAGGAAGCCGCGCGCGCCTGCAAGAGCCTGCATTACGGCGTCCTGATCCTGCCCCGCCTCCAGCCCGCTCACATAGATGGTAGCATAGGCTAGCTCGCGATCAACTTCGACGCCGGTCACAGTAAGGTTTTTCAGGCGGGGATCAGAAACCTCGCGCTGAAGCAACTCTGCCAGGATCTCTTGGATCCGGAGCGCAATCCTGCGGGCGCGGGCTTTGCTCACCATTGTTCCTCCGCCACGGGACTTATGCGATACTCACTTTCTCTTCAGCATAGCTCTCCAAGATGTCCCCCACTTCGAAATCGTCAAACCCTTTTATGCCGACCCCACACTCAAAGCCTTCCCGGATCTCCCGAACATCTTCCTTTTCATGCTTTAGGGAAGTTATGGTGCCTTCATGGATGACCTGATCATCACGAACAACGCTGACCATGGCGTTGCGACGGAGCAGACCCTCCAGCATCCGGCAGCCAGCAACGTTGCCGACGCGCGATATCCGGAATACGGCCTGCACTTCAGCCCGTCCCAGCAAGACGCGCTCATACTCAGGCTCTAGAAGGCCTTTCAGCGCCTTTTCCACGTCTTCAGTGAGCCGATATATAACATCGTAAAGGCGGATATCGACGTTTTCCACATCGGCCATCAATCGGGCAGCCTGCTCGGCGACGACATTAAACCCGATGACAATCGCCTCGGAGGCCGCAGCCAGCATGACGTCATTCTCGTTGATATTCCCAGCCTCGGCGTGCAGGACCTTGACCTTCACCTCGTCCGAGCCCAATTTGTCCACCGATGAGACGATCGGCTCCAGTGATCCCTGGACGTCCGATTTGACCACGAGACGCAGTTCTCGAATCTCCCCCGCTCTGATCGCATCGGATATCTGATCCAGCGACCTAATCTGACGGGGGGCCTCCTCCATCGCCCGGGTCTCCTCAACGCGCTCGTCTACTATTGTGCGAGCCTCTCGATCTGAGGCAACGACCCTGAAAAGCTGACCAGCGCTCGGAACGCCGGAAAGGCCAAGGACTGAAACCGGCATTGAGGGTGTTGCCTCTTCCAAGGGGTTGCCCTGATGGTCGAACATGGCTCGGACTTTGCCGTGTGTCGTGCCGACAACCAGCGCATCGCCGACGCGCAAGGTCCCATTCTGGACCAGCAGGGTAGCCACAACGCCCCGTGAGCGGCTGATTTCAGCCTCGACCACGGTGCCGAAGACGGCTCCCTCGGGATTAGCGTTGATCTCGGATGAATCCGCAACAAGGAGGATAGCCTCAATCAGGTCTTCGATTCCCGTGCGATCCTTGGCCGAAACCGGGACGACCATCGTGTCCCCTTCCCAATCATCGGGCACCAAACCAATGTCAGCCAATTGCTGCTTGACAAGTTCGGCGTTCGCATTGGGCCGATCGATCTTGTTCAGCGCCACGACGATAGGTACTTGTGCGGCGCGCGCGTGAGCCAGCGCTTCCCGTGTCTGCGGCATCACTCCATCATCAGCCGCCACGACCAAAACAGCGATATCAGCGCCCTGTGCCCCGCGGGCACGCATGGCGGTGAAGGCCGCGTGTCCAGGCGTATCTAGGAAGGTTACTATCCGATCGTTGTGATGGATCTGATAGGCGCCAATGTGCTGGGTTATGCCCCCGGCTTCGCCTTCGGCCACGTGAGTTTCACGGATGACGTCCAGCAAGGTGGTCTTTCCATGATCAACGTGGCCCAGGATGGCGACAACTGGGGGGCGATCGACCAACGCCTCTGGAGCCTCGTCGCCTATCAAGCGGCGCCATCTAGGCGCTTCCACCTTTTCGTCCGCCTCGGCTTCCGGGGCGACCATGGGTCGCGCCTCATAGCCGAATTCCTCAATAACGATGGCGGCCGTATCGTAGTCGATCTGTTGGTTGATATTGGCCATCACACCGTTGGCCATCAACTGCTTGATGATATCGATCGGACTGGCTTCAATCCGTTCGGCGAGGTCTCGAACTGTAAGGCTGGCGGGGATTTCAACCGATTTTTGTCCGTTTTCGCTCATGGTGCACCTCCGGCTGGGCGCCCTCCGGCCACCTTGAGCGAGTGGACCCTTAGGCTAGTTCATGCCGCACACAGAGTACGCACTCAATGGAGCCGGTCGGGCAGTTAGGCATTCCTCAGCCATGCTGCTTTTCCGTAAATTCTGCTTTCATATAGGCCAGAAGTCGGTCACGCACCTCAGGTTTGAGTTCGGTCCGAAGGGCCCGGGCCAACGGACCACGCAAAGCGACCTCCCAACAAGCTGCCTGGTCATGCAGATATGCACCGCGTCCCGGAGCTTTGCCGCTGGGATCAATTTCGATGCCCTGGGGGGTCCGCACAAGGCGGGTCAGCGATCGTTTAGCTTCAACGCGACGGCACCCGACGCACGTGCGCTGCGGCAGCCGGCGCCGAGGACGCCCTTTGCCCTTCGACACCGCATCTACTCCTGCCCGAGGTGATCGTCAGGCATTCTCCATGTATGGGCTATAAGTAGCTGTCCCACTCCTCATCTTGGCGGCCCTTCTTTCTCCGCCGCCGCACAACCATCTCACCAGACTCAGGGTCATACTCGACCACTCGTTTCTTGCGCTTCTTACGCTTCTTGTCTTCTTCCAGTTCAAGGTCGACTTCGTCTTCCTCGATTTCCTCCTCGAGGTCTTCATCGCCCTTAGCCCCGACCATCATATCAAGCTCGGCGCTGATCGATTCGAAGGCATCTTCAAACGACACCGCCTCCGGGGAAGGCTCTGTTTCTTCAGCCGGCTCCTGGGCGGCCACCTCAAGCCCTTCAAGGGCTGGCTCCGGGGTCAGCTCAGCAACCTCCATTACCGCAACGGGCTCCTCCTCAGCTTCGCTGGGCTCCACCTCGGCGCCATCGGCAGCGAAGACCAGCTCGGGTCTGGCCTCAACAGGTTCTTCAATCACTTCTTCGACTTCAACCTCGGGCTCAGGTTCTTCGAATTCAAGGCCATCCATGGCTGCCTTGATTTCTTCCAATTCCTTGGGCCCGACTCCGGAGACATCCAGTAGCTGCCCCTCATCTATGGCCAGATTCTCCAAGATTTCCCCTGCATTCTCGAACTTGGCCTCCCTGAGCACGTTCAGCACCCGGGTCGATAGGCCAACCTCTCCAAGCTCAAGCTCATAGGCCTGCTGGGGAATGCCAGCGCGTATCTCAGCTTGGTGTTGCCGCTCGATTTCAAGCCTGTTATGGACTTCGGTCTGGACCCTGTCCACAAAGGCTGTGAGCACCTGGTATTCTTCCGGGGTAATCGGCCGGTTTTCCATCTTCTTTGCCAGGATCGTTTCAACTTGATCAATCACCTCAGCTTCTTGCTTGGCAAGCTCGGCATATTCCCCATTGGTTTGCAGGATATTCAGGGAATCGCTCGCCGCCTCAGGAAGGCTCTTGATATCAATTCTCCAACCAGTCAGCCTTGCACCCAGGCGGGCATTGACACCAGCACGGCCGATCGCCAAACTTAGCTGGTCTTCAGGCACGATGACCATAGCGGTCTTGCCGCGCAGCGGATCTTCATCCATGAAGACGCCAGAGACTCGCGCCGGACTGAGGGATTTGGCTATGAACGTTGGCGGGTCGGGATTCCACTCGATGACGTCAATCTTCTCGTCATTCAAATCACGCACGATCGACTGAATCCGCACGCCGCGCAGCCCAACACAGGCACCGACAGGATCGACGCCCTCGCGCAATGCAGCCACAGCCACCTTGGCCCGCTTGCCAGCCTCCCTCGAAATAGCCTTTATCTCCACCAGACCCTGGCTGATCTCCGGGACCTCCATTTCCAGTAGCCTGCGGAGCATGTTGGGATGGGTTCGAGAAACCACGATGATCGGTCCCCGTGAGGATTTTCGCACCTCCAACACGTATACCCGAACTCGATCGCGCACCCGGAAATGCTCGCCTGGAATCTGTTGGTTTCGAGGCAAGATGGCTTCCGCCCGGCCCAGCCCGATCGTTACTGCATGGGGAGTGATCGAGTGGACGGTGCCATGGACCATATCACCCTCTCGCTCGGCGAATTCCTCGTACTGAGCATCTCTTTCGGCTTCACGCAACCGCTGGAGGATCACCTGTTTGGCAGTTTGAGCCGCAACCCGGCCAAAATCCTTGGGGGTCGATTCGACAAGGACCATATCGCCGTATTCGGCTTCGGCTTGTGCTATCCGGGCTTCTTCGAGAGAGACTTCCGTCTGGGGATTCTCAACGCCGTCAACGACTTCTTTCTCAACAAAGATCCGGACATCGCCACTGTCTAGGCTTACCTTGGCCTCGATTTGCTGAGCGTTGGAAGCATTCACAGAGCGGCGGTAGGCCGAGACCATGGCTGCTTCAAGCGCTTCCATAACTGTCTCTCGGGTCAGCCCAAAGCGCTCTGTGATTTCGTTGAATGCTAAAGTCAGCTGGCTCTTCATTGCCTCTTGATTGTACCTCGGGGATTCGAGATCGTCCGTCTTGACCTATACGAACGAAAGTGGGTTTTAGCCCACTTTCACGAAGCCGCAACGCATAAAGGAAGACTACGCTGTGATTCTAGCATAGAGACATGCCTGGTGCAAGAGCCTATGCCTCGTTGCGCAGGATGAGATCACAGTAGCAGTCCGGGCAGCTAGCCCTCTCGCTGGGAAGTCACCCTCAGCAGCCTGGCCGGTCGAAATGCGCGAGCAGGACACCCCTTAGAGCCGACCGGAAACGGCAGTCTTGCTGAGCGATTAGACTTTGAGAGGCCGTGCATTTGACGCCCGCCCGCGGCTCATTTATGATACCGCGCAGAAGCCTCATCGGTCCCTAGGAAAGATAAGAGGAAAGTCAAATGGAAGTCGGTCTTGTCCGCAGAATTGATATCGACGACGAGATGCAGCAGGCCTATCTGGATTACGCCATGAGCGTGATCGTTGCCCGCGCCCTGCCGGACGCCAGAGATGGACTCAAGCCTGTCCACCGAAGAATCCTGTATGCAATGCACTCAATGGGAATTCGACCGGAATCCTCCCATAAGAAATCAGCTCGGATCGTCGGGGAGGTGTTGGGCAAGTATCACCCCCATGGGGATATGGCAGTATACGATGCCATGGTGCGTATGGCTCAGTCGTTTTCCATGCGCTACCCGCTGATCGCCGGGCAGGGCAACTTTGGCTCCGTCGACGGTGATTCTCCGGCTGCAATGCGTTACACGGAAGCTCGATTAACTCGGCTGTCTCAGGCGATGCTTTCGGACATAGATAAGGACACTGTCGAATTCGAATCGAACTTCGATGGATCCCTTAGGGAGCCGACCATACTTCCTGCTGCTTTCCCAAATCTGCTTGTGAACGGCGCTACCGGGATTGCCGTCGGAATGTCGACCTCCGTTCCACCGCACAACATGGGAGAAGTATGCGACGCCCTAATCTATCTCCTCGATCATTGGAAGGATCTCGAGAGGGTCGGCCTCGAAGACCTCATCAACTTCATCAGGGGACCCGATTTCCCTACCGGCGGCATTATCCTGCGCGGCGACCGGGAAGGCGAGGGCCTGAACGCCGCCTATGGGGCTGGACGCGGCCGTATCACAGTGCAAGCCCGCGCACATATTGAGGAGA
>CAYGCA010000015.1:28793-30412 GCA_964348265.1 uncultured Anaerolineaceae bacterium
CGCGCGGCTGCAGGCGTTGGCGAGTCGGTCGCCGTCGCGCATCATCGTCTCCGAATTGCCCTTCCAAACAAATAAGGCCAGCCTGATTGAGAAGATCGCTGACCTGGCCAGGAACGCCAAATTGGAGGGGATCACGGACCTGCGCGACGAGTCGGACAGGCAGGGCATGCGGATCGTCATCGAGCTAGCCAAGACAGCCGACCCCGAAATCGTTCTGGCGGATCTCTATCGACGCACTCCTATGCAGACCACATTTAGCATGATCCTGCTGGCATTGGTCGATGGTGAGCCGCGCCTGTTGAACCTCAAAGCAGCCTTGCGGGTCTATCTCGAACATAGGCTGGAGGTTCTGCGCCGGCGAAGTGAGTATGAGCTTGCGCGCGCCAAAGAGCGAGCGCATGTCCTAGAGGGCCTGCGCATCGCCCTCAGAAACCTTGATGCGGTGATCAAATCGATCCGCTCGTCTCGAGACGTGGAGCAAGCCCGTAGGCGCCTGGAGTCAAGATTTAAGCTGAGCGAAGTGCAGGCCTTGGCCGTTCTCGAAATGCCTTTGAGACGCCTCTCCAATCTCGAACGTAGAGGCATTGAGCAAGAGTACAAGGGCATCAAGGCTAGGATCAAGGAACTTGTAGGCCTGCTCGGATCCAGCAAGAAGATGCGGGGATTGATTGCCGAGGAGCTTGCGACGATCAAGGACTCCTTCGCTGACCGTCGGCGCACTTTGATTGTTGAAGCCAATGGTGGAAGAAAAACCAAGGCACTCCTCACAGCCTCTGATCTTGCACCGGACAAGGCGACCTGGGTGGTCGTCACCCAAGACGGAAGGGTATCGCGCACCCCAACCGGCCGGCTGCCTCGTCTGCATGGTCGGGCCTCACCCAGAATTGTGATCGGCGCCAACACCTTGGACAGGCTGTATTTGTTCGAGGCCAATGGCACTGGGGCTGCCCTCGATGTTCAAAGACTCCCCGAGAATGACGATCCCAAACAGGGTGTTCCTGTCGGAAGTGTGACACCAATGAAGCCGGGGGCTGTAATTGCGACTGGCATCGCAATTCCACCAGACCTGCTCCGAGAGCAGGCCAGAGAATCCTATTTGCTTTTTGGCACAAAGATGGGGATGATCAAGAAAACCGAGCTTTCCAAGATGCCGGGACCTTCGGCCAAGTCATTCGAGGCAATCAAGATTGGAAGTGGAGACGCCCTGGGTTGGGTCCGCCTGACCAGCGGCTACAATGAAATCCTAGTCATCACAAGCCAAGGCATGGGAATACGCTTTTCAGAGAGTGAAGTCCGCCCCATGGGCCTGGCCGCCGCTGGCGTTCTGGGGGTAAGGCTCGACGACCCTGAAGCCCGAGTGGTAACGACGGAAATCGTGATCCCTGACGCCGACGTCCTGCTCATGACCGACAATGGCGTGGCAAAGCGCACGCGGCTGAAACAGTTCCCAACTCAGGGGCGATATGGGAAGGGAGTGCTGGCCTGGAGGTCTGACGAGGGCGTCCGGATTGCAGGGGCCTTCGTCGGCAAAGCGCGCGACCGAGCCATCGTTCGCTTGGCCCGCCTTTCCCCGCGTTCGCTTCGGCTTGGCGACGCCGTCGCAAGGCCGCGGAATTCCG
>CAYGCA010000015.1:30422-31003 GCA_964348265.1 uncultured Anaerolineaceae bacterium
ACGGTGCAAAGCAAATCTATGAAGTCAGGGAAAAAGACCGCGTAATCCACCTTCAATCAATCGTTTTGAGGCCGAAGATGCCGCCCGTTCCAACCGCCAGTAGTCCCCCTAGGAAGACCGGCAAGAAGACCAAATCGGCTTCCAAAACGGCCGGCAACGCAACTGGGCGTTCTGGCTCAAAATCCAAGGCCTCCCGTTCAAGGTCTGCTGGGAAGAAGGGCAAAGGGAGAAGAGAATCAATTAGCTCCAAAAGGAGCAAAGCATCGGGCAAGGGTACGAAGTCCGGCACGTCATCGAAGCGTCAGGCAAGAGCCCCGAAATCTCGCTCCAAGTGAAGTCTCCGAACCAAGGGCACCCAGGACGACGGGTGGCCCCCTTCAGGCTGAGCAGATTCGACGGGAGGAAAGAATCCTTGAACGGGGAAGAAGAAGCAAACCTCCAGCAGGAGGTTTAGCCTTGCGGCCATTCCTGGACATTTCACGCAGGATCCTGCCCGATGGGTATCAGGTTTCTTTCCGCGTAGGACTCGGCCATTGAATCCCTCGAGAATCCTCGATCGCATGTGCCTGCGCGACGCTACG
>CAYGCA010000015.1:31013-39850 GCA_964348265.1 uncultured Anaerolineaceae bacterium
CCGGTATGTATCGGGACGGCGTTGTCCCTTTTCGGCGACTCGTCCTTGTACGCTGTGCTGCCAACCCACACATTTGACGCCGGGGTGGCGCTTGCAAGTGTCGGCATCTTGCTCTCCGCAAACCGTTTTATCCGCCTCTTTCTCAATGGGCCGGCCGGAGTGGCCTACGCAGCACTGCCCAGGCGGCGGTTGTTTGTCCCGGCCCTGTTCTTAGGGGCAGCCTCCAGTGCGGTCTATGCGCTGACCACCGGCTTCTGGCCGCTCCTGATGGGCCGGCTACTCTGGGGATTATCTTGGGCGGGCATTTGGGTCGGCGGGAATACGATCGTCCTGGATATCAGCGATCCGGAAAGTCGCGGACGCTTGATCGGTCTCTACCAGGTGTCTTTCTACCTCGGAGCGGGCAGTGGCGCATTGCTGGGCGGGGTACTAACCGACTTGGTCGGTTACCACAATGCCATGGGCATAGCCTCTTTCCTGGCTTTCTCAGGCGCCGTAGCCGCGCTGGTCTTCCTGCCTGAGACTAGAAAGCTCCAAGTCGAGAGGCTGAAACCGATTTCAGGCGCCGGGCACACCGACGCCCCTTCCCCTTCCGGCAGCCGGCTTGAACTCGGTGCGGCTACAGCACTTCAAGCAGTCAATCGGCTCGCCTTGCCGGGACTGTTGTCGTCCACATTTGGGCTACTTCTTCTCTCTCGCTTTGGCGCAATGATTGAGATCGCCGGACGGTCAGTTGGGGTTGCCACCGTGACAGGGCTGGCGCTGGGATCGATGACCTTTATCTCAATGGCGGCCTCGCCGTTCATCGGCACTTTGGCCGACAAGACGAGCGCCCGATGGCGCGTCATCGGCGCGGGCCTCGCGCCGGGTGTCCTCGGCTTCCTGCTCCTTGCGCTGGGGTCGCCAACGGGAATCATCCTCGGATTACCACTTACAGCTGTGGCAGGCGCCAGCAACCAGGGTCTCTCGACTGTCGTGGTGGGGGACTTGGGCATTGCGGGCAGACATAGTCGGCAACTGGGGTTGATGTTTACCGCCGGTGATTTTGCGAGTGCGGTAGGGCCCCCGCTCGCCTATGCGCTTCTCCCCTCGATAGACATCGCAGGGGTATATCTACTTGGGGCCGCTTTGTTCGCGGCCATGCTGCTCGCAGCGACGGCCTTCGCCATGCAAAATGAAAGTCGAGAAAGCAGCCGCAAGGCTGCTTAGAGTCAGTCCGGGACGACCTAGGGATTGACTGAGGGCAATACTTCGTAGATAACTCGATTCGCCCTGGTTGAGCATGTGCAGGCCTTCACGACCTTCGAGCCCTTAGTAAGAGTACCTTCATAGGGGTTTGAGCCGTAGTCCGCAACCCACCCATCCAAGACGAAGGGGAGGGGGCCGCCCGCACTGAGCCACTCTCCGTTGTAACGACGGGCCACGTGGAAGTGGGTCCCGGTGGCCTGCCCCCCCTCACAAGATGGATGGCCCAGCGGATCCCCCTGGCGGACCTGGGTTCCGGCAGGAATACGGTCTTGATCGCCAACGTGATAGAACATCAGAACCCAGCCTGTACGCTCGTCCCCGTCCTGATCCAGGTCCAGGATCAAGGTCGCTTGGCCGCTGCGCGATATGACACCATCCGCTGGAGCTGCGATCCACTCGCCGGAATAGGCGCAGCCGCCCTCCATCGCAGGCGGCGCAAAATCGAGAGCCCCCCACGGCAGACCCTTACCCCAGGTCGAATGCGGTCCACCACTGAAATCCCAAATGCGGTTGGGGAGAAACGGTAAGGCGAGCTGGGGCTGCTGGAGATTACCCGGAACATAATCAATTTGGTAGTCGAATGGATTACCCCATAGGTCCCGATAGGTTCGGTGGAGGCCCTCCTGAGCCACCGCCTGTTCGAAGGATGGCAAGGCATGCAAGCCTGCCATTAGGAACTGCACAGCGATGGTGGCACTGTTCTGCCAAGGGTCGGGGCGGGCAATCAACCCATCCGTCAGCTCAAACTCCTTTAGAGAACCGGCGCGCCAGCCGTAGAAACCTTGGTTCAATCGCTCCGCGGCCCAGAGAAGCTGCCGATAAAGGCCGCGATGCCGAGGCTCCCTCAGCCCCAAAGGATATGCCAGGTCTTGTTGATCGGGGAAAGGTTTGGTCAGGGCACCTGTCTGGTGCTCAAGCAGTGTGAGGAGGAGCCTGGGGTGAATCGAATAGTTGCGAGCGACAACTTCAACGACCTCCCAACCCGGCCGCTCCTTCCCATAGGCGTAATCCGACTCCCCGGCCAGATATCCGGGTCGTCGCATAACCTCGTGGCGCACGTCGAATGCCACGGCCGATGGGCCATTCACAAATTCACTGTCGGGAAGGATCTGAAAGGGGGAGGCCGTGAGAGGCAGAAAATAGGCGGGAACACGCATGGGATAGCCGCCTGGCAATGTCGTAATCTGCGGCGGAATATCCGGGTTGGCATCGAGGATCGCTTCGACGGTGGTATTGAAGTGAGCCGCTACGGCAGGCAGTGTGTCGCCCGTCTGGGCGACGTAATCTACAAGTTCCCCCGGCGGGTGAGGCTGGCGAGTTGGCAAAGGCGTCGGCCCGGCGATTTCGGTCGGCGGCGACCGCTCCTGGGTCGGCCGCGGGATGGCCGCCGATGGCAAGGGCCTGCAGCCAGCCACGAGCAGCAGTAGGCCAATCAGGCGCGGGAAGGCGCTGCGGATCGTCATCGTGATATGAATGTTTCGCGCGACGAACACGGACAAGCCAGTACAACTTGGTCGCCGTTGACAAGCGCACCTTGGTAGGCCTTGGAGCCTGCGCGGGCGATCCATCCGCTCAATTCAAACGGCAAAGGGCCATCAGCCAGGACCCATTCACCGTTGTATTTCCTGGCGATATGAATGTGGGTGCCGGAGGCAATTCCGCCTTCGCAGGACGGATGTCCGATAAGGTCTCCCTGCTCCACAAACGCCCCCTGGGCCACCCGGCTCTTGTCAGCAATATGTAAGTAGAGAAGACTCCAGCCGGTCTGCTCTCGCCCATCGCCGTCCAGATCCAAGACGACCACACCCCCACCGCTGCGGATCACCAGACCCGGCGCGGCAGCGACGGCCCAATCGTCCGAAACGAGGCAACCTGTTACGGTGGTGGAGGGTGCAAAATCCAACGCCGCCCAGGCCGCTTCGCGTTCCCAGGCTCCGTGCGGCCCGCCGGTATAGGCCCAAATGCGACCTTCCAGAAACGGGAGAATCAATTCTGGCTGATTGACCCCCGGCTCATACAGCGGGTGGAAGTAGCTCCAGGCATCACCGAACAGCTTCTCATAGGTTGCCAAGAAACCCTCAGGTCCAAGTGCCTCAGCCCATTCCCGGCCTCTGCTGCGGCGCGAGAAGTAGTATTGCAGTGCGACCGTCCCAGCATTCTGCTCAGGAGCCAGACGAACGATCGAGCCATCCTCGAAAATCAATTCGTTAAGGGTCCCGGCGCGCCAGCCATAGTAACCGTTGCCCAGCTCGTTGGCTAACCATGTCAACTGGCGGAACAAGCCCTGCCACTGAGGATCCGGGTTTCCAAGTGGGTATTGGAACTCGTCTTCGCTCGGTCGTCTAGGATCCGTCAACCAACCTGCGTGATACTCCAGGAAGGCCAGCAACAGGCGCGGATTGACTGAATGGTCGCGGGCCGCCAGTGCAACCACCTCAGGACCGGTTCGCCAGCGCTTCCCAATGTATTCGCGGTAAGTGTTGAGAAAACCTCCCTGCGCTGCCACAAATCCCGCGACGTCGAAGTCAACCGCGTGTGGCGAGAATACCACTTCGCTGTCTGGGATCAGGCGATCTGCCGGGCCCGTGGCTCCCAAGCGGCGTGGAATGACCATGAGCCGATCAAGGGAGAGCAACTCGTCTTGAGTGGGCTCCGGACCCTCTGGGAACTGGATGTCATCCGTCAGGACGCTGAAGCGTATTGCCAGGGTTCGGAGCGTATCGCCTGGCTGAGCGTAGTAGAGGACTTCGCCAAAATCAGTGATGCTCAGAGTAGGCGTCGGCAACAAGGTTGAGGTGACAGGTATCTCAGGCGTTGCTGGGGTGGCCGTCAATGTGGGCATCGGTCTGGGGGCAGGCGTGCCAGGGGCCAGCTCGGCAACGTCCGGGGATTCAACCGATGGGGCTGCAAGCGTGTTTTCCGGGTTGAGATGGTCTGGGTTATTGATGCTGGACGGCAGGGGAGCATCGCCTCGCGCACACGCCAGGGCCGCCAGCATGAGACTGGCGGCAACGAGGAGAATCCTTCGATCGCAGGAGCAGGTTTCAGAGATCATAGTGGGCTCATCGCCAGATCTGATTCGTCTCTGCCGAACAGGCACAGGCCTCTACAACAATCCCGCCTTTGGTCAGGTATCCATCATAGGCTTGGCCGGTCCCGCTCGAGACCCAGCCGTCCAGGACAAAAGGCCTCTCGCCATCAGCCTCAATCCAGACACCATTATACTTGCGGGCTAAATGCAGATGGGTCCCGGTTGACACCCCACCTTCACACGAGGGATGCCCTATGCGTTCCCCGGCACGTACATAGGTCCCTACCTGAACTCTCTCCCTCGATTCCACATGCAGGTAGAGTATCACCCAGCCAGTCTGCTCATAGCCATCCCCGTCAAGATCCACGATCACTTCGCCCTCATCCGATCGAAGGACCAATCCATCTCCGACGCTGGTGATCCATTCATTTGATGTCACACATCCCAGCGGCTCCCCAGTTGGCCTGAAGTCCAATGCCGCCCAGCCAGAACCGTCTCCAAAGGCCCCATGTGGCCCGCCGGTGAATGCCCACTTCCTGCCCACCTCGAACGGCAATTGAAGTTCTGGCTGTGACAAATCGTCGGGAACGAGAGGAATGGTGGCCCAATCAAAAGGGATTCCGAAGAGGGCCGTGTAGACTCGGTAGAATCCGCCATCGTCCACCACTGCTCGCCAACCGGTCACCGGATAAAGATAGGTGAAGAGATGCTGAACCGCTGCAGTCCCGGCATTAATCCCTGGCCCGGGTGAAACCGACGATCCGTCCGCAAAGATGTAGGGGCCGATCCAGCCTGCACGCCACAGATAGAAACCCCGATTGAGCTCGTCCGCTGCCCAAGATAGCTGGCCAAATAGGCCTTCCCATCGGGAGTGTGCGAAGCCGAGCGGGAACCTCCGGCTCTCCTTCGGCTGATTTCGACGAGTCAGCCAGCCACCCTGGTATTCCAGAAGCGCCACCAGCATCCGGGGATTGACTGAATAGCGCTGCGACACCAAGCGGACAATCTGGGCCCCATTCAGCATCCGGCCTTCTACAACTTCGTTGTGCCGATGGAGATAGCCGTCCCACTGCGCGATGTCCGCTTCAAGGGCGTAGAACAGGCTGGCAGGACCATATACCAATTCAGAATCAGGGAGGATCTTAAAGCTCGGCCCGGGCACGGAGGGGGGCGCCGGCGGAATCGCAAGAACTTGACCCGGGCTCAGCAGGTTCGGATTGTAGAGGCCGTTGGCAGCCTGGATGTGCTCAGGCCCAACTCCGAATCGAAAGGCGATCTCATTCAACGAGTCTCCCGCTCGAACCACGTACGTGTCGGTCGTCTCTCGGACCTGCGGCGGAGGGCGAACCGGATCCGGCGTGGGTGTCAGGTATTGTTCCCCGGGTCCTCTCGTCGGAGGCAAGAAAGTGGCTAACGGATGAGCCGTCGGCGTAGTAGTCGGACTGGGGGTTGCCGCAGGAGCTTCACCGACCCAGGGCCGCACGAGCCTCCATGCTTCCAATGGACCATCGGATCGAGCACAGGCCAGGACGCCAAAGAGAACGCTGAGCAGGAAAAGCGCCATGCGGGGAGACATCGGCCTCAGAGGGCGGCGCCTTGCAGGGAATCTAGCCACCGAAAAGCGCCATGTTGGGGAGAAGACACACCTGTCGTGCGATCCTCAACTTCTCTGCGAAGAACAAGCTGCGGGCGCCCCCTGCGGCGATTCCTGCCTTTGGACTGCGCCCGCATGGATGACGGACCACCCCGAGTGCGAGCCACCAGACGACCAGCGCGAGCTCCAAGAACGAGAGATCAGGTGGGGAAGTGGTGTGAAGACCTGGTCCCACCAACAGCACTGTGAGTGCAGAGTTCAGACGGACCAAACCCCAGCGTAGCTGGCCGTTTGATGCTCCCACTCCTAGATCCTCTCGACGAGCCATCGTTTGCTGGAGGTTTCAAGAAGCGTGCCAGTCATAATAGCTGAAGGCATTAACTTGGCGGAAATCGGAGTACGCCTCCACGTCTCAAAAGTGGGAGTTGAGGAGATAGAGACTGCTGGATCCCCCGCAGGGCCAGTCTATTCTGTGAGCTGTTTTATCAGGACGTATGCTGGCTCCGAGACATGTCGCAAGCAGCCTTCATGATCGATGTAGGACCACTGGCCAGGATCTTCGGCGACAAGACGATAACCCAGGCGTTCGTAGAGCCTTAGAGCACCTTCGTTCTCCTTGGCGACGGCAATTGAAGCACGCTTGAAGCCACGCTGTTTCAGCTCCTTCTCCGCCCGCCGCATGAGATGCGTCCCTACCCCCTGGTTTCGGAAACTCGGGCGAACTCGGAACGAATAGAGGTAGCCGGAGCTCGTCCTGCATCCTGAAGCGCTTGGATCGCCCCGAAACTGGATGAATATCTGTCCGACAATGCTGCCTTCGAAGTCGGCGACAAGCAGCAGAGACCGTCCCTTCTTGGACTCCTCCATCGCTCGCTGGTAGAGGCGGCGGAAGTGGGTGAACCGACCTTCCCATTCCAAAGCAGGAAGATCTGTCTCCTCGGCATGGCGGATACGAAGGCTTAGTCTTTCAACCACCACTCTTGATCTTTGCCTCCCTGACTAACCGGTCTAGCCACTGCGCTTCTTCCTCACGGTTCCGGATCTGATTGTCCAGCCAAGCCGCGCGCAGGGTCGAAAGGATGCGGCCATATTCGGGCCCTGGGCTTAAGCCCATGGTACGCAGGGTGGCCCCATCGGCGCCTGGCAACACGAACCGCCAGCGGCTCAGGAAATTATCGATGGCCGATTGAGCTTCGGCTTCACCCTCCAAAGCCAACCATGCAGCCACCAAAGCCTGCTCCGGCGATTCTTCGAGTCGAGCGACGTACTTGCTCGGCGCAGTACCAGCCTTCTGTCCCGCCACTTCCCGTCCGAGGCGGCGAGCCGCCAGGATCATCTCCTGGAGCTTGCCTGGAAGATGCAATCTGTCGCAAATCGGACCGACCGCAGCCTCCTCTACACGGTAGATCCAGAGCGCGTAGATCAAGGACTCAAAAGACGGGGCTGACTGAAGCTTCCAGGCCTCTGGAGGGCTGAAGGCCTTCGCCTGCTCGAAGCGCGCCCGTAACCACTCGTCCCATACCAGGGCGGGATGAATTGCATCCAACAACCCCAACCCATGCAGCCGATCCATGATCTTCGACAAGTTCTTCTCTTCAAAGATTAGCGAAAGCTCGCTTCGGATGCGGTCCCCGCTGACGCGATCGAGTAGCGCTTTGGCCTCCTGCAACAGATTTAGCGTCCGGTCTTCGATTTCAAAGGACAACCTCTGTTCCAGTCGAACGGCTCGTAGGATCCGAGTGGGGTCGTCTACGAAGCTCAAGGAATGTAGCACCCGGATCAGGCCAGCCTTCAGGTCTTGCCCACCTCCCCAAAAATCAAGCATCTGTCCATAGTGTTGGCCGTCGAGTCGCACAGCCAGGGTGTTGATTGTGAAATCCCGGCGATGCAAATCGAGTTTGATGCTTCCCCGCTCGACTGAGGGTAAGGCCGTAGGGTGAGGGTAGAATTCGGTGCGCGCCGAGACGAAATCTAGAGTCTCCGGCAACGTCTGAATGTCCAGCCTGGCAATTTCATTCGTCAGGGCATTCAGCAACCGAGCGTCGTCTTTGTCAAGTTGCCATTTGGCGGTACCGAATCGGACATGGCAGCTGACCTTGCCCCCATACTTCTCCGCCAACTCACGGGCAAGGCCGATGGCATTGCCTTCTACGACCAGGTCGAAGTCAAGGCTGGGGGCTCCCAGCAAGAGATCTCGGACGAATCCTCCAACCATGAAGAGGGCGTCTTGGCGGAGCTCCGCCCGGCGCGCGACCACCTTAAGCAGTGCCAACCGAGAAGCCGGAAGCGCCCGCTCCAGTTCGGACGCAAAGATCGAGGGTTCAGCCTTCGTCATGTCATCTGCGAGCGTCTTAAGGACATCCGTGCGAGTGACAATCCCGATAATCTCAGTGCTTTCCGAATCCACGACCGGCACCTGCCCCCAATCATGCTCGATCATCACACTTTGCAGTAAGGGAACTGAATCCGAGGCATGGACTAGCACTTCTCCGGCGTCCATGATCGTCTCGATTCGCCGCTTTCCCATCCCGTGGGCCATAGCTCGATCCACAGCGCGCCGGGTGAGGAGGCCCACTACGCGACCTTCCATCACCACAGGGTAGCCTTCGTGGCCAAAACGCTGCATCCTCCCAGCGGCTTCCGCGATCGACGTCGCCGGATCCAGCAACTGAGGGTCACGGGACATGATCTCACCCACCGTCCGGGGAGGCACAATTACTTCCGGGAGCAGCTCCAGCAGTTCCTCACGAATGGAAGCCAGCGGCCGGTGACGAATCAGCGCTGCAGCCGCCCGAGCATGGCCGCCGCCGCCAAACCGCTCGGCAACTTGAGAGACGTCAATCGAATTGGTCGACGACCTGGCCACCAGTTGGACATGCCCATCCAGGGCGACCAGCAGGAACAGGCCCGCTGGGTCGAACACGTCCCGCAGCTTGTGTGCCAAGGTCGAAATCTCATCGACCA
>CAYGCA010000015.1:39860-41906 GCA_964348265.1 uncultured Anaerolineaceae bacterium
CCCCCTTCAGCACAGGCGAGGACGACGGACAGCCCGTGGAACTTTCGGGTCTCGGCATTGTCTAGGAGCACTTCAAAAAGCTCTCGCTGCTCGTTTGAGAGGGGTTGGTTGAGGAAGTCGGCCGCGACCGTTAGGCTGGCGCCGCTTTCCAGCAGCCAGGCCGTGGCAAGTGCATCGCGCGGTGTTGTACTGGCATAGGTCAGGGATCCCGTGTCTTCGTATATGCCAAGCAGTAGAAGGGTGGCATGAACAAGATCTAGTTCAAGTCCGGCGTCCCGAAGCGGCTCGACCAACAGAGTCGTCGTTGCACCCACTTCTTCGAAGTGAGTGGACCATGAAGACTCAAACTCAGGCCCAGGCGGATGATGATCAATGACGTGAACCTGAAGGTCTGGATCTACGCCCTTCAGCGACGGCAACGCTTGAGAATCAACCAGGGTGACTCTCCGGATTGCTCCCTTAGGTAGATCTCCGAACTCTATATACGGCAATCGATCGCGGTAGAGCGTCAAAAAGCCACGCACATTGCGGTTAACCCGGCGTGGCAACACAGCCAAAGCTCCAGGATTTAGTAGCTTGGCCGCCACCAATGAAGCCAGAGCATCAAAATCTGCTTGCTCGTGAGTCAGAATAAGATGCATGGGCCAAACTGTCTCTCGGGCGCGCCTCTTCGACGATGGACCTTGGCTATACGAAGGTTGCTCGGGAGGGGCGCTCCACGCCCTCCGAGCCGGATTATACAATGGCCCGCCTCTTTGCGTGTATCGGCCATTGTCGGCTTGGCGATAGAGGCTACCATGTGCCGGAGTCCCCATGAGGTGAGAGCTCCCTAGGGGCTGAGCTCAGACGGGGGAAGGCATACCACAGGCTTCAAGCCACCGGGGGCAGTTTGGGAAGTCCCAAATCCCGAGCCCCCCCTCCACAGGCCACTTGCCCCTCAGGCACCTCAGCGAACTTCAAGCTTTGATGGAGGCTGGCAGGCTCGCAGAGCAACCATGAATCTGGTGCAGGAGACTGGCATCGGCTTCATGGCGCAGGCGGCGTGGGGGTCTGCTCGACCCCAAGGATCTCCTGGATGGCAAGCTGCAAGGCCAACTCCGGGTCGCCACCCTGGACGCTGACGAGGAGCAGGAAGGTAACGACTGGTTGGAGGCTTTCGTCGAATTCCTCTCGGAGAGGTCTCGGCTGGCCAAGCTGCAAGGCCTCTCGGGCTTGCTTTAGGAGCGGATCCTCGGCAGCCCCTGACCTCAGCACCGGGATATGCCCGGCACCCTGAGGTCGGCTGAGTGCAAACTGTGTATCAGGCATCAACAAGAAGGTTACAAAGGCGACCGCGGCCTCGAGGTTTGCGCCCTCCGTTTCCGAGCCAAAGTAGGCATTTTCCGTCCACACGAAACCCTCCAGCGGATTCCCGGTTCCCTCGTCCAAGGGCCAAGGATCGATGGCCAGCATGTCTGAGCCCAGGCCGTCACGAAAGGTATCCAGCTTCAGAGTCGTATCAATGACCCAGGCGGATTGACCTGAGAGGAAGAGCGCAAGGTCATCATCGGTGTTGAAGGTGACCGTTCCCGCCTGGCGAAGCCGTGTCATCAAATCCAGCCAGCAGAGGCCGGCTTCGGTTTCAAGGGCAACCTCACCCCTGCTGTCCAACCAAACCCCGCCGCACGCAGCGAGCTGAGGAGCCGAAATCAGGAAGCCGTAATCAAGCGCCGCCCCCACGTTGCCCTGCATACTCAATTCCTCGGAAAGCTTCACTAGATCTTCTACGGTGGTTGCTGGCAGCTCGACCAAGCCCCGGTTGCGATAGAGAACGAAACCCTGAAACTCAAGCGGTAGGCCTAGGGTGGATCCTTCAAAGACAACTTGGGTCCACGCCAAAGGGTGAAGAGATTGCTGTAGACCCGGCAGCAGAAGGTCGCTTGGATCCTGCAAGGCCCCCTGCCGGAACAAGGATGGGCCCCAATCCGACGGCCCGAAAAGCAGATCAGGGCCCGAACCCTGCTGATAGGCAACTTCAACTGCTCCCCTCAGCTGGTCAGCCGGAAG
>CAYGCA010000016.1:0-5192 GCA_964348265.1 uncultured Anaerolineaceae bacterium
TGATACAGAGCCATTTTGGCAATCTCAAACTATCTGAGCCGAACCTGCACTAGGCCGCCTGAAAGCCATTGGCATGGACGGCCCTATTGGTCAGCTGCCGTGAGCTGCAAAACTGGGTACTCGGATTGTCCGCTTGCGCCGCCTCCGGCCGGTCGAGATCGAGTGAGAGGCTGACGCGACGGCCGGGGGAGAATCGCCTCGGTCGCAGCGTGATTGCTCGCATGAGAACAGATCAAATAGAGACCGTCGTCGCAGGGGACATGGCCTTGGCGGCATTGCGGCGGCGCTTATACAGTCTTGCGTTCCTGTGGTCGCTCATCCTCCTGCTGGGCTATCGCCTGCTGGCGGCAGCCTGGGGGCCCCAGTTCGCTTTGCGCTGGGTGGGCTTGGCGGCGCTCGTGCTGGCTTATCAGCACGTCCAACTAGCGCGTAGCCTAATCCTAAATCGCCGTCCGGGTGAATGCGAACTGCTGTCGACGTATGGGGTCGGAAATCATCTGTCAATGCTGAGGGGGCTATGCATCGGCCTCTTGGCCGGCTTTCTCTTCCTGGAGAGGCCGCCCGGCGGGCTGGCTTGGGCGCCGGTCATACTTTACACGAGCGCTGATCTGCTCGACTATTTCGACGGCTACCTGGCACGCATCACCAACCACGCCACCCAGTTGGGTGAAGCGCTCGACCTCGAGCTGGACGCCCTCGGTCTATTGGTGGCTGTGAGTCTAGCGATCTGGTATGGGGCGCTGCCCTGGTGGTTTGCGCCCTTCGGCTTGGCCCGTTATGCCTTCTCATTTGGCCTGCGGCTGCGCGGGCGCTTGGGGCTGAAGACCTACCCCCTCCCACCCAGCTTGAGCCGTCGGCCGATTGCCGGGCTAGCCATGGGTTTCATGAGCGCAGTGCTCTGGCCGATTGTTTCCCAACCGGCTACTACGATCGCTGGGGCGCTATTCCTTGCGCCATTCGGGGCCAGCTTCCTGCGTGACTGGCTCGTCGTGAGTGGAGTGCTGGATCCCGCTTCAGAAAGATACCACTCTCTCCGGCGGGCGGTCGTGACCATCGCGACCATTTGGCTACCGCTGCCGCTCCGGGCGGCGCTGGGAGTGTCGGTTGTTTCTATGGCGGTCAGCAAGCTTGTTTAATTCTCCTGGCATGCGGAGGTGTTGGCGTCCTTAGGCTATCGCTGGCCGAAGGCGGCCGTTGCCTTTTTCGTCTTCGTTGAGCTGGTAGGCGTCGTGCTTGTTGCTGCCGGGGTAGCGGCCCGGTTCGCAGCGTTCGGCATGATTTTCCCGGTGGGCCTGACCATCGCAGCTCTTGGCCTCGATCCTGTTCGGTCCGCGGCGCTTATCTCCGTCCTATCGGTCCTCATTCTGGGATCAGGGCGTTTCTCATTATGGAAGCCCGAAGAGCGGCTCTTCAGGTCGCGAGCAGGAGCGCAGGATGAATAAGGGCGGCCTGCGAGCTAAGATCCTGCGGCTATTCTCCTTGCGGCCCAGAGGGCGCCATCTGCTGTGGATCGTGGCACCCACCGTGTTGTGGTACGCACTTCGTGACGTGCCGTTGCGTGAGATCGCGTCAGTCTTGGGTCGGCTCGGGTTCATGCAGATTATGGTATTGGCGGCTGTCAATGGACTCGTGGTATTGGCGCTGAGCGGCCGCTGGTGGGCAATCTTGCGGGCCCAAGGGTACTCGATAAACTATCTGCTCCTCTCCGCCTATCGGTTGGCTGGTTTTTCCGTCAGCTATTTCACCCCTGGACCGCAACTAGGCGGTGAGCCGCTTCAGATCTATCTTTTGCAGCGCAGGCATGGGGTCCCAACAACGACGGCTGCCGCCTCAGTCGTGCTGGACAAGACGCTGGAGCTTATGAGCAACTTCATTGTTCTCTCGATGGGTGTGCTGATTATCGCTTGGCTCCGCCTACTGCCCGCTAAGGTGAGTGTGGTCCTGGTTGTTGCTTCGCTGGGGATGCTTGCTGTCCCCCTGGTCCTTTTCGCTTTGCTTTGGACGGGGCGGCGGCCGATTACCTGGATGCTTGGACGCATGCCGGAGCGAGTGATGCTCTCGCCCTCCTTCTGGCGGTTCAAATCGGCTGTTGCCGAAACCGAGGTGCGGATCAGGGCGTTCTGCCGCCGCGGACCACTAGGGCTGGCGGGAGCCGCCGGCTTTACGCTTCTGAGCTGGTCGATTCTGCTGGCCGAATACTGGCTTGCGCTCCGTTTCCTTGATTTGCCCCTTAGTCTGTTCCAAACGGTGGCTGTGATCACATCTGCGCGCCTGGCGATTCTGCTCCCCTTCCCCGGTGGTTTGGGCGTTCTAGAGGCCAGCCAGGTCCTGGCGCTGCGCTCCTTAGGATACGCAGCGGCAGACGGGGCAGGCATGGGCCTAGTCATCCGGGCGCGTGATCTCCTGTTCGGAGGGGTTGGATTGTGGCTGGGCTTGAAGATGGTGCGATCTCTTAGGCAGCCTGAGGCCAAGCCCAAAGTCGCAAGGCGACCAACCGCCCAAGGCTAGACCTGTTCCAGGCGATCGTGTCTCCCGACGGCGGCTAATCCCACGCCGTCACTCTGCCTCAGGGCCCCCAGCCCGATGCCAGTGAGCGAGAGTGAATAACAGGGTCTTGAACTAGACTTGCGACTTGGGTGTGTCCTTTGGGCGGTCTCAGCTGGTCCGGAGTGGCAGCCGTCCAAGGAAGTCCATCTGGTGGGCGATGTATACGAGTTCGGCGCTTTCGATTTGGGTGTGGCGGGCGGTTGCCCAGGCCTCGAGCCGTGCCCTATCCAGTTCGGGGATTCCGTCCAAGGCCTGGTGAATGGTGTTGATCACGAAATGAAGGAAATAGGCCTCATCGGCAGGGTAGCGACCTCCCTTGGGAAAGATCACCCAGTCGGAAGAACCTGCGTCGAGCAAGTCTACTCCGGCCGTGGCTAGGTGATGGAATAAGTGTCTTCCTGTGCGGCTGTCACCTGAG
This sequence comes from uncultured Anaerolineaceae bacterium, assembly GCA_964348265.1. Taxonomy (GTDB): domain Bacteria; phylum Chloroflexota; class Anaerolineae; order Anaerolineales; family E44-bin32; genus JBFJVD01. The sequence goes on from CAYGCA010000016.1 coordinate 2,966, forward strand.
GGAGCCCCATCCCGAAGGCGCTCGTCCATCGATCGGTGGTAAAGGGATTCAATCAGGCCATCGAGCTCTGGATCAAATTCGGGCTGAAGGATCGTATGGCCGTCGAAATTAAGCGTGAAGTAGATCAGCCCCCCTGGTCGCACGCAGGCGAGCATGCGCGGCAGACTGGTTGGCAGGTCAAGAAGGTCGAGCAGCGCGTGGGCCACCAGGAGATCCCAGACGCCTTGGTTCTCCCGACGCTCGATGAAGTCCAGCAGGTCAGCGACTTCAAGATCGATCTGGATTCGCGTTGCCCCTCGTGATAGGACCAGTCCCTCCTCCCCTTTCCTTTCAACCGAGAATCCAACTCTGTGCGCCCATCTGGGCAGCCGCCTCCCAGCCTCCTTCAGCAAACCCGCTTGGGCGTCCAGCGCAGTGTAGGCGGCTTGTGAGAGCAGACCCCAACCGACGCTGCGCTCGATCATCGTGCCGACACCGGCTCCAAGCTCCAAGACGCGCAATGGGATCTCGACCTCGGCTGTCGTCAAGGCGCGCGCCAGATTCGCCCATACGTGCCGGTTGATGGCGCGGTCGTCCACGCTCTTCTTCGAGGTCAGATAGCGAGCAAAGCTGTACTCCTGGGGCTTTGTCATGACTCAAGGATACCCAAGCCGAGCACAGGAGGAGCTCCTGCCCTATCATGGCCCAGACATGCGAACCTTGGCTTGGTGACCGCTCTCTCGGATCCCAAAAGACTGCCCATCCGGCCGAACCAGCCATCCTGAAGGTTAGGCCCCTTGCTGCCGCCTTGATTGCGGCTCACCCCCTCCGGTGATTCGAGAGAGGGCCCCGCTAGGCTGTTGATGAAGGCTCGGCTGATTCCGTTTCTGCTCTCAAATGCATCCACAAGGCCGCAAGTAGGATAACCTCGTCGATCTTTGTCCCATAGCCGACTAGGCTCCGGGTGCCACCCGGTATCCAGAGCAGAATTGTGAGGGCCGTGTAGGCGATGAATGCGTAGTGCACAAGCCTTCGGCGATTCGCCAAAAAGGTTGGATTGAAGTAAAACGCGCCGAGGAGTGCCAGGAAGCCCAATCCGTTCAGGATAAACAGCACGGCAACTTCACCTATGAGGATGCTAAGGAGCACCAGGTGGACGAGGGCCGTGATCAGGCCGGTAATGAGTATGACCACGCGCAATGTGGAACGGCTCACGTTCTTCCTCCTTGCTGTCGTTGATCCGCGGGTTCTTTGAAGGTCATCTTCAACCTGTTCAACCCCTACCTCTCCATCAAGCCGCGCAGGAAATCCCGCACACGCTCGCCACTTTCGGCCCAGGTGGGGTGGGCATGATAGTTCTGGCGGGCGGCCAATCCCATCTGGGCCAGCCGCTGGCGGTCCCGCATAAGGCTGAGGCTGCGCTCGGCCAGCGTGATTGGATCTCCAGAAGGGACCAGGAAGCCGGTCCGGCCATCCTCCACGACCTCAGACGCGCCGCCCCGAGCGGTGGCGATCGAAGGCAGTCCGAAGCCTTGCGCCTCAAGGTACACGATGCCGAAACCTTCATAGGTGGAAGGAACCACCAGGAGCTGACTCCTTGTGAGGCAGCGGGCGACCTCATCGCTTGACTGGGAACCCATTATCTGGATGTTTCCTTCCAGCCCATCCTGGCGGAGCCGTCGATGAATGGATGCTGCGTAGCTTCGATCTACTGCGAGACTCCCAATGACCGTGAGTCGCCATTCATCCAAGGGCAGTCGTTCCAAAGCGTCGATCAGGGTGTGCAGGCCTTTGCGAGGAATCAAGTTGCCAACGAACAGGATTCTTAAAGGCCCGCTTTCCTGCGCTCGGGTTATGATTTCGCCTTCGCTGACCTTTGGCTGCAAATGGTCGCGCCCCGGGTGGGCCACAACGGCAGGTCTTTGGCTTCCAACCAGTGCTTCGACCACTCCCTGGGTTGAACGGGTGTTAAAGATGAACGCTTCGACGGACTCCAAGAATAGGCGTTCCAACAAGCGGTAGATATGATTCTGCCAACTGCGATTCAGCTCGCTGGAGCGGAGGTGGTGGACAATAGCAATCAGGCCATACCCAACCTTCTGTCGCAGGAGCCTGTTAAGCAAAAAGAGAGAGGGATGGTTGAGCTCGTCCTGGAGCAGGAAGTCATAGTCGGCATGTATGAGTTTTTGAGCCAGCGAGCGCGAGAGATTGTCACCCAGGTGGCGAAGGTAGTTTCTCCGGGGCAGCG
>CAYGCA010000016.1:5202-15669 GCA_964348265.1 uncultured Anaerolineaceae bacterium
GTGTTGGTGGGATGGAAAGAACTTCAATTCGATCGCCCTGGCCCTCCATGTATTCCACCAGTTTACGATCAAACAAGTATCCCCCGGACCGGGTCTGAAGTCCGCCATAGATCACAAGGCCGAGGCGCATTACAGCTCCATCTCGTACGAGGCCCACGCAGCCTCGTCTTCCCAGATCCTGACCTTCAATTTGGCAAGGTTGGGGACCTGAAGAAGAGCAGCCAGCTGTTGGCAGAAGATGCGTGCGAAGTGCTCAATGCTTGGGTTCAGTCCAGCGAAGGCGGGATGATTGTTCAGGATGCTGTTCTGGTAGCTGTTCACCAGGTCCTCTAGATGGGATTCGAGATCCAGGATATTGACTAGATATCCGAATCTGTCCAGTTCGGAACCTTCCAAAATGACGGCCAGGCGGTAGTTATGTGAATGTAGTTCGTTCTCAGGCCCCCAATCCCCACCAATGAGGAAGTGTTGAGCAATCAAGTCGCGCTGGACGGAGAGAGTGTACATAACCTAGCCCAGCCGATATCCAAACATGGGATCAGTGGCCAATCGGGGGGGAAGGTTTGGGCTTGCCATGAGCTGGGTCATCTCACACCGCAGGCTTGGCAGTCGAGCGCCTCGAGGGGAAGCGGACCGGATGGTGCCCGGAGCCTCGGTGCTGAGCAGGGATACCCCGGCTTCCGAGATGTGGCCGGAAGTCTTGTCAGGCGTTGCGCGCAGTCCGAGCAGGCTTCCCCCTGCATGGTGCCAGACATCCTTAGGTCGGGCCCCGCGCAGATCGGACTCGAACACGCCCCCATGATCGGCTGGCAGGAGGATGACGTTATTTGGGTTCCGCTGTGAGAGGAGGCTGGATTTCATGGATTGATTTCGTAGGCCAAGATGACCTGAAGCGCTTCACCCGGCCTTTGATCCAGCAATTCATAAGCCTTGGCAGCGCTCTCGAATGGAATGCGATGGGTGACGAGCCCACCCGGCCTGATTCTTTCGATCATACGCAGCGCCTCACCCAGTCGGCGGCTTTTGTCCCAGCGACCGCTGAGGGCCGGAACAAGAGTGCTTGCTTGGCTGCTGACCAACCGAATGCGACTGCGATGGAAGGCGCCGCCCAAATCCAGACTGGCGCGCTTCTGTCCGTACCAGGAGCCGATCACTATCCGGCCGCCAAATCCTGTCGCTGAAATGGCTGCATCAAGCGCAGCCGGGGAACCGGAAAGCTCGAAGGTCAGGTCTGAACCGGCATAGGACCGCGATCCTTGGAGCAGTCTCAACAGCTCATTGTGGGCTTCGGGGCTAGCCGCATTCAGGCAGGCGCTGGCACCGAGTTCAAACGAGGCCTTGCGGCGCAGCGCATAGCGATCCAGCGTTACTAAGCTGGCGAGTGGAAAGCGAGCTAGCAGAGCAGTGGTCAGCAGCCCCACAATCCCCTGCCCAAAGACGAGTACTTGCTCGCCGAGCAGCGGACGGCCATCGTGGAGGAAATTTACGGCTGTCTCCATATTCGGCAAAAAGACCGCCTCCTCGTCCTCCAGGCCGGGCGAAACGCGGAGCAGTTCTTCAGGGCTTGCCCAGAAGTGGCTCATGTGCGGATGGAATGCGAAAACGCGTTGGCCCTCCCATTCCGGGGAAGCTTCCGGCCCTGGCTCCACCACCCTTCCCACGGCGCTGTAGCCGTAGGCCAGTGGATAATCGGCTGTGCCGCGAAGCGCAGGGATAGTTTCATCAAGCGTCAGGGCGTTTGGAAGCTGACCGCGGTAGATCAGCAGTTCTGTGCCAGCGCTGATGGCCGAGAAGCGGGTCTGAACCAGTACTTGTCCCACCTCCGGCGGTGGGAGATCCTCCTCACGGACTTCGATTCTTCCCGGCTCGACGAACTGAAGCAATCTGCGCTTCACGTCCGGCCCCACTCAAGCCCACCCCAAACCACAAAATCGGTCCCGATCACGTGCCAGGACGGGCGTTCAATCCTTGGAATCAGTATTGGGTCGGATAGGCCCAGATCCCGTACGGCAGGCAGACCTCCCAGCAGACGGGGGCTGACCGTGACGACTATCAAATCCACGAGCTGAGAGGCCAGGAAGCTAGTAATGACTTGTGTTCCTCCCTCAACCATCAATCTGCTGACACCCCAATTCGCCAGACGCTCAAGAAGAGCAGCGAGGCACAGGCATCCATGTTTGTCTCTGGGAAGACGTACGATCACGGCTCCGGCCGCTTCCAGCCTGGCCGCCCGGTTCGGGCTGGCTGATTCGCTGGCGGCAATCCACGGAGAGGGGCTCCTTCGAAGCAGTTTGGATCGCAGTGGAAACCGAAGCTGGGTGTCGAGGATCACGGGTTGGGGGCTATCGCCTTCAGCGCGGCGGACGCTGAGCTGTGGATCGTCGGCCAGAACAGTGCCTATACCGACCAGGATAGCGTCGTGGGCGGCTCGCAGGCGATGTGTCATTGTCAAGGAGTCGGGTCCACTGAGAGCTAGTGGTTGCCCTTGACGAAAAGCAATGCTGCCGTCAAGGCTCTGTGCGTAGGTAAGCGTAACGAAGGGGCGACTGAAGGCAGTATTCGCCTTAATGATACGGTCGAACAATCCATCAAGCGGATCGGTCATTCTTGCTGTGACTGAGGTGAGGTGAGATTGCAACCTCGGAGGCGTGTCCGAGCTCTAGATGGTGATTGAGGCGGAAGCGCTTGGTCTGGAGGTAGCCGACATTCTCAGAGTTGATTGTGCCTTCAAGCGGCACTCGGCAGGTAACGGCGATGCCCCGTTCCCTCAATCCCTCGACCTTGGAGGGATTATTAGTAAGCAGTCGGACTGAGCGCACGCCCAAATGCATGAGGATGGTGGCCGCAATTCCATAATCCCTCTCGTCCGGCTGGCGCCCCAGGATCAGGTTGGCTTCAACCGTATCGTAGCCCTCATCTTGCAGATTGTAGGCGCGCAGCTTTTCGAGGAGGCCGATGCCTCGCCCCTCTTGTCGCAGGTAGACCAAAACCCCTCTGCCAGCTTTGGCGATCTTCTCAATCGCCCGATGCAATTGCTCGCCGCAATCACATCGGATTGAGCCCAGCACGTCTCCAGTAAAGCACTCCGAATGGACACGCACCAGAACCTCAGATGCGGCCTCAACCCTGTCCAATACGAGTGCCAGATGCTGTTTGTCGTCGAGGCTGCTTGTATACAGGTGGAGCTGAAACTCCTCCTCCACCAGCGGAAGCCGAGCAGAGGCCATATGTCTGACTTGAAGCATTTCTCTCATAAGGTCCCTCTTGCCAGAAGTGCTGGAATAATGCTTGGAACGAGGGTTCCCAGATGGAGACAAGCTCGCCCCGAAAGCAGGTCCATGTGGAGGAACTGCCAGTCATTATATCTACGTTCGGAGCGTTTGTGTTGGATCTTTGCAAACTGAGGTGGTCGGCTGAATGGTAGCTGGATCGAACCCAAGGCGCGCTCAGATAGGAGACCCCCGCTTGTGGGCTTCAATTAGGGCTGAGAAGGGCACACCTCTTGGGATTCCCTCAAGGGCGAGTCCGAGGGCAGGCTGGACGGAATACTCGACAAAGCCGGCCAGTTGTAGTGACTGTTGGTATTCGTCGGTGGTCAGGGCGCCCGCGATGCAGGCTTCCCAACTGTCCTCTCGACGCAAGAATTCCTGCCTCATGGGTCCCAAAGTGACAATATCGGCTATTACAACTCGTCCGTTGGGCCTCAAAACGCGATAGATCTCGCTGAAAATGGCAGACTTGTCGGGAGATAGGTTGATGACGCAATTTGAAATGACAACATGTACGCTGCTATCTTCGACCGGGAGCGCCTCGATGAGACCTTGCCTGAATTCCACATTGTCAAGGCCAAGTTGGGCGAGGTTGGCGCGCGCTCGGCTGACCATCTCCTCGGTCATGTCGAGGCCAATTACCCGGCCGCTCCTTCCGACTCTGCGGGCGGCCAGGAAGCAGTCCAGGCCGCCTCCGGAGCCGAGGTCGAGCACGGTCTCCCCCTGGCGAAGTCCGGCTGCGGATACTGGGTCCGCGCATCCCATGGAGAAAGATGCAATGTCATCGGGAATGGCTTCGAAGATGTCTTCTGGAACCACCTGGATGCATGAGACTTCACCGGAGTGGCAACAGCTTTCGGCGCGCGTCGCTTTCTCCGAATAGTATTTGCGCACGCGTTCGTGAACTTGATCGAAACGGCTACGCTCACTCATGGCTGCCTCCAGATTGAATCCCGTCCGCCTGCGTCCGCATGGCACCGGTCCATCGAGGGCAATCGGCAAGGATAGAGGTGCTCAAGGGTGAACTTGCCAGACTACCCACCCCAGCGTAAACCCCGTCGAAGCGCCTGAGTCGGGGAGCCGCGGTCTCCCCGAAGATTGAGCAGTTTAGCGCCATGCTCAGGGCCTAATAGCGGCGCCCTCACAACAGCGAGCCACGGGCCTAAGTGTCCAACGCGGTAAGCTACCTCGCATCGTACTCACCTCCTTTCAGGTCCCAAACGGTTGTGACTCATAGACGGACATCGATCAATCGCGCCAAATAAAAAGCCGTGTTCGCATCTCAGGCGCCTTCAGCCGCGTTCGACTTCTCGACTACGTCTGGCGCGTAGTCCAAGATCAAGGTGCCACAGCACACGGCGACCTGCTCCTGGTTCAATGTGTAGAAGGTCTGCCGGCCTTCCGGCCGGACATTCACCAGGCCGGCTTCACGCAAGATGGCCAGATGATGTGAGATTGTGGGTTGGGTCAACTTGAGGGTTGCGGCCAGTTCACCAACCGGACTCCACTCGCAGCAGCAGAGTTTCATGATCTCCTGCCGGGTCTTATCTGCCAGAGCGCGAGCGAAAGCCACAGAATCGGGATGCTGAACAGTCGTTTTATTCATAGATGTATGTCTATACGTTGAACTTTATCACTGAATTGCCTATCTGTCAACCTCGTTCGGCGATTCTTCGGATTGAGGTTTGGACAGGGCCATGGACTACTGCTTGAACTTGGCAGGGAACCTAGTGAAGATCTGTTTGCGAAGCTGGCAGGATCAAACGGTTGTGCGCGTGAGCAGGACAAAGGGACCCAAGTCCAGGTGCCATATCCGGCTATGTGGGTCCAGCGGCCGACAGGGCTTGTCCCTTGCAACTTCTTCCAACATCCACCGCGCAGCGACCCACCAATTTCGCCAGGCGCTGGACCGCTGGCGCATTCTGGAGTCAGCCTCCGCCGGACCTGGAAGTTTACGCGACAGGTCTAAAATAGGAGGCGGTCGGGCCCCAAGGATCGCTCCAGCTTCTCTCGGTCCGACAGCTCCTCAGCCAAGGCCTGCATTCGAACATATTCACGCACGAGTCTCCCCTCCCGGATGCCGGCGGTCACAAGCCAAACAAGCACCGCAGCCGGAGATCGGCTTTTTCCCCCACATCCAGTTGCGCAAGATCAGCAACGTTGATAGGTAGGTGAGGGTCCGATTTGGGAGACCATGGGCCCGAGATGATCTATCGCTCACAGCCTTGGCCAGTAGCGGAGACGATCCTGAATGCAGTGGCGGCCCGGGATTGCGACTGGTTGCTGATGGGAGCCCATGGGTCCAATCCTGTGATCGAAGCTGTGCTTGGAATCGCTGTTGACGAGGTGCTGCGGAGGATGCCCCTGCCGATGCTCATCTGTCGCTGAAGTCATTTCAGGCTGGGTTCGGGGAAGGTAGGGGACCGAGAGCTGTCGCCGATTTGAAAGGGGCCATTTGACTCTCCGTTGCTCGTGGCATACCTCGCCGCTAGTGCCGGGTTTGGTCTCCGGACATACCGGGCTGATTGCCCTGAGCACGGTGTGTCCAGCCACGGTCGTTGAAGTCTGCTAGTTGAGCTTCATATCTGTTTGGTGGAGCTAGCCAGCCATCTCCGGGGTTTATCTTATAATGGTCAGGAGGACCAGGCCGATCGATGGACAGGCTGGATTCAATCTCTTAGGAGCCAAGGGGATGCCAATGGAACTGATTGAGCGTGAAGAACTGAAGGCGAAACTGGATCGAGGCGACGACTTCAAGTTGGTGAATACGCTTGGCGACCTTGCCTTTCAGGGCAAACACATTCCTCCCTAAATCAACATTCACTCTCACTAGAAACTGCTGGAAGCGCTCCGACCAGACCAGGAGATCGTCGTTTATTGCTCTAGTACGCTCTGTCCTGCCAGCCAGATGGCATATCACCTTCTGACGAGGCATAATTACAGGCATGTTCGCCGATACGCCGGTGGTCTTGCTGATTGGGACGAGGCAGGCTACCCGATGGAAGGTGAGTTGGTGGAAAAGAAACGAGGTCGAATAGGGTAGGGTTCGAAAGCTGACTCGTCTCAACAGCATCGGGATCTCCTCGGCCAGCCTCGAACCTTGTCCGGACTGCCCAGCCTGGCGGTGACACCTCGATCCACCGATCGCGATGTAGAGGAGCTGGGGCAGTGGGGGTGGTGCTCTGCGCTCCCCACTGCCCCAGCTGTCGCTACTTCACTGCACCAAGGCCGGCAAAGTAGGTCTTGAAGGCTGACGCCTCAATGGCAAACGTGCCGTCAATGGTGGTCAGGCTTATGGGTCGCCACCAACTGATATCGTGAAACCAGACGGTGTCGTTGAGGGTCTGAACTGTAGCTTCGGTGTTCCCCCACGGATTGCGCAGGATGATGAAATTCCGGCTGTTGCGATAGTCCCAGCCCAACACCGTGTAGCAGTGGGAAGCCACAATGTTGGCGTCGCTGTAGACAATCTTCTTGGTCCCAGCATCGCCCGTGGAATAGGTCCAGGCCGTCATCGGGTCGAAGGTTCGGTGGCTCATGGAATTGCCGCGCACGATATCCCACAGGGCGTCTGCCGAATGGCTAGCGGTAGAGGAACAGAACCGCTGCTGTCCCGTGAGTTGCGCGCTGGACCATACGCAGTCACCCCAGGTCGTGGCCGTGATGTCTGGGTGATCCCCGCTGATGCCGGTCTTCAGCTTGGCATAGGCCTTTTCATAGACGGCGGGCCAGATCTCGCCAGCCTCACTTGAGCGGCAGTAGATGAACCAGCCTGAGGCGGTGTTGACCGGCACCGAGTCGGTCACCTCAATTTCCCTATCGAGCGCGCCGCCGCTGTCTGGCTTATAGAAGCGAATCATGTTGGTGAAGTGTTCCTGTGCCACGCCGGTTGCGCGCGTCATATGGATGATCCGGTAGGGCATGGCCCATGCTACAGCGGACAGGGCCGCGATGTAATAGCAGTTAGCCACCGCGCCCTGGATCGGGTCGAAGAAATCGGTCGCCTCATTAAAGAAGCGCCCAGGGTCGCTCCAGGTTCCATTGGGCGGGGTCCAATCCTTGGATTGGCCGGCAGCTGCAGAGTAAGCTCGAGATATCGCTGCCCAACCAACTCGGCGCGCCGCACCTCGATACCGCCGATATCGTCCACGTTGAAGGGAGGGCCGAGGTCGGCCAGCTTTCGCACGCTGAGAAACTCAAGCTCGAGGGGATGCTCAAGGTCGTTCACATCCAGTCTCAACTCGACATCCAGCACGGGCGAACGAACAGGCTCGAGTTGCAGCTTGCTGTTTAGACGCAGCCCCATGTAGAGCGGGCCTTCATATTTGGGGTCGAACAACTCCTCATAGGGCGTCTGCAGGATATCCTCCAACTCACGGGGAGCATCGGGGATCTCACTCCAGGCGATCTTCCGACCCGCGACCAGCTCAGCCAGCGCGTAGGGGTTGATAACAGCTGAATTCTGGGCAGCTTCTCCCCCAAAGGCTTCTGCCTCCCTGTGCAGCTTCTGTTCGCTCTTCTTCGGGGTCGGGGTCGCCGCGTCCTTCTTGCGGGGCTTAACGGCTACGCGAGACATAGACATCGCTCCCTTTGGAATTGAAGATTGATCCGTCCATGGCATTCCAAGGCTATTGGTGTTTATTGCTCCGCTGGCGCTAGCGGCTCGGTAAGTACCGCTGGAATGGCTGTTGTAGGTGAAGCCATTGGAGACGGAATGCCAGTGCCCGTTCGATCGCACGAGGTCTCCATGGCCGGACCAAGCCACGTCCACCAGCACATTCTCGCCTTCGGTGCAGTTGTAATTGCCGCGACGATCGAGCGTACACCTAGCAGCGGGCACGGTTGCGCTGGCCGCGGCGCTCAACAGCCTTCGGTCCACACTCAAACTGGCTTCGCCAAATCCCCACCGATCGGAGATCAGGATGAAGTTCCCTCTCCGGTCGTACTTATAACTGTACTCGGAGAGGAAGAGCGTTGTGCCTGCGAACTTGCTCCCGTCAGAGCGATACATCTCCTCAGCGACGCCAACGTAGCCGTTGGTGCAGACCTGGCCGGGAGGCACCACCTCGTCCGGGCAGGTAGTCCACCAGGCCCAGGCCCCCTTGCCGGAGGAGCTGAAACGGGTTGCGTCCGCGGCGGCCAGCGCCGATTCGGGTGCCAGCACGGCCGATGCGAACGCGAGCTGCAGGACAAGAATCACCACCAGAAAGAAACGAAAGACCGATTTGGAGTTTGATATGGCCATCGTATGGGTAGTTCTCCTTCTTTGGTTGATTTTGGTTCCTTCCACACATCAAGGACCATGTGGGGGAGTGTATCGAAGCCGGGTCACAAACCGGTCGCACAATGGGTCACATTCCGTCGCAGATAGCGGGTGTCAGTCGCAACTATGCGGGATGCTTGCGTTGGGCAGGCTCAGAGCAACAGTACAGCAGGTCACTATACTGAAGGTGAACAGCCCGGCCGGGCGAAACAGGCAGCAGCCGTTTCGCTTGGTCTCCAGGTCGAATGCCAGTGAATGCGGGGAGTTCGTTCAGGACCGCCGGTGCTTCGGTTGGAGGGGGTTCCTGGCTGGGTTGACCCGGCCTTAACCAGAGTGAAACCGGTAGCCGATGCCGCTCTCAGTTATGATGTACCGCGGGTGGCTGGGTTCGGGCTCGATCTTGCGCCGGAGAAGGTAGACTACGTTCTTAAGCAAGGTGCGGTCGCCATTCCCGTAGTATCCCCAAACGCGCAGGATGATATCGTCGGTCCTGAAAACCCATCCGGGGTGGCTGACCAACAAATGGAGAAGGCGGAACTCCAGGTTGGTGAGTCTGATGACCGTAGCCTCGCCAATGTTGACCTCCCGCCTTGCAGGGTCGAGTCGGAAATCATTGACTTGGACAAGATCGAGGCTTTCAGCGGTTACGGTCCGAGTCCTCCGAAGCCAGGCTTTCGTCTTGGCCATGAAGAGTCCAGGGCTGACGGGTTTCGCACAGCACTCATCAGCCCCAGCCCGATAGGTTTCTAGGATATGGGTCTCATTATTGTTCGGAGTTAGGACTAGGATCGGAACAACAGCCTCCGCTCGCAATTCCTTACATAGCTCGATCACGTCGATCGAAGGGCCATGAATGTCGATAAGGATCAGGTCTGGGGATTCGCTGACCCACAGCTTGAGTGCTTCCTTACTCGAGCCTGCCTGGGCCACCTCAAGCTTCTGCTGCAGCAGGGCGTAGGACCAGACACGCTTCGATTCTGGGACGTCACACTCGAGCAGGACCCTGGCAGCTGGTGCAAAGGTGGCTCTCTCATTCTCAGGACTGGTCATTGGACTTCTCCAGGTTTTTCTCTCATCCGTGTCCGCCGGCCCGGAAGGGCGGCAACCTCACAAGGACATAGGGCGATGGTTTGCGGGTGGCCAGTCGGCTGAGTGGCTGCCGGTGTGTATTGCTCGGTAGAGCCGACCGAGAACAACCTCGTAGAACCTAGAAGCTTTGGATATTGTGAAAGGATGCTGCAGGGATATTCCCCACCAGGCATACAGAGAGGCCCGAAGTTGGATCCCACCCTTGAGCCTGCTTTGTACTCATATGTGGGTTCTCCCTTTAGGAGTCCGCCCTTTGACTTTCTCTACCTGGATTATCTGGGAGTTTATCAGACCCTGCTCCAAGTTGCAGGGTGTCTTTGCGGTCGGGCCCGTCGATAGTGCCGGGGTGACTTCGCTTCGGGTTTGAGCAGGTTTGCCTCCCGGAGTGACCGGATTGACTCCCCACAGCGGCCTGAGGATTGGCCCATGCAAGCGGAAGTTGCCTATAATGAGGGGCGTTGCTGGCGGGATAATAGAACCTGTCGGTTTATCATGTGGTCCTGTAGTCGGGATGAGCTGAAGGTTCATTCCCCTAGGAGGTCCATCCCTGCCTCAGCGCCGGGTAGGTCAAGTTGGGCCTCCGAGCTGGTCTGCCTCCCCAGGCTGGGCAGGCTGGCTTCGCGCGGGTCTCAGCCGAATCATCGGGCGACGACTGAGTCTCACTGGTCCCTGGGAGCCAAGCGAAACTGATGAGCAATCGGATTGCTGCTGAGCAAAGCATCCGGGATCATCATCTGAACGCCCCTGGTCGGCATATAATCTAGGTGTGTGGCGAGCAGTCCGGCTTGGTAGGGCTCGATCGCCAAACCGACCGGCCTTCCGGCGCTGGCGCTCATGAAGCTCGAC
>CAYGCA010000016.1:15679-37926 GCA_964348265.1 uncultured Anaerolineaceae bacterium
GCTCTCGAGGCCGAGGAGTGCAAGTTGTGGCAAAACCGATCATCCTGACCGTCGACGACGAGCCGCAAGTGTTGAACGCCGTCGAGCGTGATCTGCGGCAGCACTATGGCGGTAGTTATCGCATTGTGAAAGCGGGCTCAGGTGCCGAGGCGTTGGGCGCTGTGCGGCAGCTTAAGAACCGAAATGCTCCCTTAGCATTGTTCCTGGTCGATCAGCGCATGCCAGAAATGAGCGGCACTGAGTTCTTGAGTAAGGCCCTGAAGTTTTATCCTGAGGCGCGCAAGGTCTTGCTGACCGCCTACGCCGACACCGAGGCCGCGATCGACAGCATCAACACCATTGGCCTCGATTTCTACCTACTGAAGCCCTGGGACCCGCCGGATCAGAACCTGTATCCGGTGTTGGATGATCTGCTTAGCGACTGGCAAGCCACAGTGCCGATTCCCTACGATGGCATCCGGGTGGCGGGCACCTTGTGGTCGGCTGATAGTCACAACATCAAAGACTTTCTGGCGCGCAACCGCGTACCCTATCAATGGCTGGACATAGAAAAGGACTCTGAAGCCAAGGAGTTGGTAGAAGCCATAGGCCCGGGAGAGTACCGCCTCCCGGTAGTGTTCTTCCCAGATGGAAAGGTCCTCATTAAGCCTGAGTATCGGGAGCTTGCCGAAAAGGTTGGCCTGCAAACTCAGGCGAGTGAGCCTTTCTATGATTTCATCATCGTGGGTGCCGGACCGGCTGGCCTAGGCGCAGCCGTCTATGCGGGCTCTGAAGGTCTGCGGACGGCGATGATTGAAAAGGAGGCCACCGGTGGCCAGGCCGGTACCAGCTCGCGCATCGAGAATTATCTTGGCTTCCCTAAGGGTTTGACGGGGGCAGACTTGGCGCGTCGGGCGGCGGCGCAGGCTCTGCGTTTCGGGGTGGAAATCCTGACCGCCCAAGAGGCTGCCAAGGTTCGGGTTGAAGATGCCTATCGGATTGTGACCCTTGGGGATGGCTCGGAGATCAGCTGCCACGCATTGCTTGTTGCCACTGGCGTGTCGGTTCGTCGGCTGAAGCTGGATCGAATTGATGAGCTAACCGGGGCCGGTGTCTACTATGGGGCCGCCCTGACGGAAGCGGCTCACTACCGCGGCCAGCATGTCTTTGTCGTTGGTGGAGCCAACTCAGCCGGACAGGGTGCGATGTTCTTCTCGCGTTACGCCAGCAAGGTGACCATGCTGGTGCGCGCCAGTTCCCTGGAAAAAGGTATGTCGCAGTACCTGGTTGACCAGATCAACGACCGGGAGTCCATCGACGTTCTGCTGCGTTCGGAGGTCGTCGGGGTGCATGGGGACAAGCAGTTGGAGGCGATCAGCATCATGAACAGCGAGACGGGTGAAACCACGACTGAACCGGCCGCTGCCCTGTTCTTGTTTATCGGCGCTGTGCCCCACTCAGAACTCGTGGCAGGAGTAGTGGAACGCAACAGGGCTGGCTTCATTCTGACCGGGGAGGATCTCAAGCATGACGGCCATCGGCCCAGGGGCTGGAAACTCAAGCGTGATCCTTTCCTGCTCGAGACCAGCGTGCCCGGCATTTTCGCTGCCGGGGACGTGCGCCAGGGGGCAATTCGCCGGGTTGCCACCGCCGTAGGGGAAGGCGCAATGGTCGTTAATTTCGTCCACCAATACTTGAAGACGGTTTGATGTTCGAATCCCTGAAACAGGTTCCGCTCTTTGCCGGGCTGCCCGAAGAAGACCTCTTGCGGCTTTCCGAGACCGTGGAGGAGGTCCGCTTGTCCGCCGGGGAGGCGCTCTTCACCGAGGGTAGTCCCGGCCACCAAGCCTATGTCATCAAAGAGGGCGAACTGGAAATCCTGAAGACCTCGGGCGGGCGTGAGGTTCTGCTGGCTGTGCGCCAACCGGGGGAGGTAATTGGTGAGATGGCGGTATTGGAGGAAAGGCCGCGCATGGCAAGTGTGCGCGCCCGCAGGCAAAGCGTCCTGCTCGCCATAGATAAGCAGCAACTCGACCACGTCATGAGCACCAGTCCTGCCGCTACCTCGGCCATGTTTCACTCCATTCTCTCTCGCTGGCGGGAAACGGAGGCCCTTCTGCGCCAGAGCGAGAAGATGGCCCACCTTGGGACTCTGACCGCCGGGGTGGCTCATGAGCTAAATAATCCGGCCTCGGCCGTTCAGCGCGGGGCAGAGCAGCTGGGAACAGCCATCACCTATGAGCTGCAGGCGCAAGCGCACCTGGATCGACTTGACCTAGCCGACCATCAAATGGCAGCCTTGGAAGATCTAAGACAGCGAGCTGTGGAACATGCTCGTCAGCCCGCCGAGTTGGATCCGATCGCTCGCAGTGACCGACAGGGAGAGATTGAGGATTGGTTGGAGGAGCAGGGAATCGCGGAAGCCTGGAAACATGCGCCAGCGCTAGTGAACCTTGGCTACGATCAGACCGACCTAGACGGGCTCGGCCAGACCTTCAGGGGTGATCACCTTTCGCCTCTCATAGCCTGGCTGAACGCCGTCTACGAAGTCTACAGCTTGTTGGCGGAGATCGCCCACGGTGCAGCCAGACTGTCGGAAATCGTTAAGGCGCTCAAATCCTACTCTTATCTGGATCAAGCTCCTGTCCAGGCAGTCGATGTTCACGAGGGGCTGGATGACACCCTTATTATCCTGCGCAACAAAATCGGCGACGGAATTCGCATTCGACGTGAATATGCGCCTGACTTGCCGAAAATCCAGGCCTATGGCAGCGAACTGAATCAAGTGTGGACGAATATTATCGACAATGCTCTGGATGCCTTGAACGGGAAGGGCGAAATCACGCTACGCACGCGCCAGGAGGAGGCTTGGATTGTCGTCGAGATCGAGGATAATGGTCCTGGAATCCCGGAAGAAATCCAGCCCAGGATCTTCGAGTCTTTCTTCACAACCAAGGGTCCAGGGAAAGGAACTGGTTTGGGTCTTGACATCAGCTACAAGATCGTCGCCCACAAACATCGTGGCGACATAAGAGTTGCCTCGAAACCGGGCCAGACGCGCTTCGAAGTCTGGCTGCCGTTGAACTTCGGAGATCCCTAACCCAGCCCCCAGCCGTGTGCGCCCTGGCAGAGGCTTCCGATCTCCCCCTGCCTCAACCTGAGACCTGCACTGCTTCGATCGGAACATCCAGCTTAGTGACCTGATCCGTCCTGGGGCTTGTCAAGGCCAATAGGGAAAGACCGATCACTGAGGCCAGGAGGGATGCAGCAAAGACCGAGATTTTGGCGATCGAGAGAAGCTCCGGATCGGTGAATGCCGCATCCGCAATGAACAGTGAAATGGTGAATCCGATTCCCGCTAACCAGCTGGCGCTGAAGATCTGAGCCCAACCCAGATCAGCCGGCAATTCCGCCAGCTTGGTTCGGACGGCCAGCCAGGAGAAAGCACTCAGGCCAGCCGCTTTCCCAATCACCAATCCGAGCATGATGCCCAGGCTCACGGGATGGCTCAGTGCATCCGAGAGGTCGGTGCTAAACTCCACGCCTGCATTGGCCAGCGCGAAAACTGGCAGGATGACATAGGTGGTCCAGGGATGCAGCGAACGTTGCAAGCGCTGGGCGGGTGACTGCATCCGTTCCAGGATTCTCTCCAGTGCTTGCGCAGCGGCCTGGCGTCGACCGCTGAGAACGGCTTCCCGCTCGGCCTCGTTTCCGATGGGGTCGAACTCACCGAAGATGGTCTGGCACTGAGCAAGGAAGGCTTGGACATTGGGTTCGGGGCGGGTCGGGATCGTCAGGGCCAGCAAGACGCCCGCAATGCTCGGATGGACTCCTGACTCTAGGAAGGCCAGCCAAAGGCCGACGCCCAGGATGCCATAAGGTAACGGGTGAAAGATGCCAAATCGGTTAATCGCAAATAGGATGAGCAGGATTCCTGCGCCAGCGGCCAG
Organism: uncultured Anaerolineaceae bacterium; assembly: GCA_964348265.1. Lineage (GTDB taxonomy): Bacteria > Chloroflexota > Anaerolineae > Anaerolineales > E44-bin32 > JBFJVD01. The sequence continues at coordinate 19,609 of CAYGCA010000016.1, forward strand.
GCTGATCCAAACGATCTCAGAAGTGTAGAAGATTGCGATCACCAGCACTGCTCCGATGTCATCGGCGATAGCCATGGCAGTGAAGAAGACCTTCAACGAGAGAGGTACTCGACCCCCAAGTACGGTCAGAATACCCAGCGTAAAAGCGATGTCGGTCGCCATCGGGATTCCCCAGCCAGCCGCGCCCGCCGTCCCCGAGTTAAACACGAGGTAGATAGCCGCCGGGACGATCATGCCGCCCAACGCCGCCATAACGGGCAGCGCTGCCCGCCTTGGCGCCGCCAGCTCGCCAACCGTAACCTCCCGCTTGATCTCCAAGCCGACAACGAAGAAGAATACGACCATCAGGGCGTCGTTCACCCACTCAAGCAGGTGTTCTGAGAGGGAGAAGCGGCCCAACTGGAAGCTCAATTCAGTGTCCCAGAATTGAAAGTAGAACTCGCTCAGCGGGGAGTTCGCCAACAGCACTGCCAAAATCACACCCAGCAAGAGCAGAATTCCGCCAGAGGCCTGCAATCGGGCGAATTCGCGAAACAAATAGCGGATCCTAACGCCAAGGGGCTTCTCGATCTCTGCCTGCAGCGATTCAAGATCCCAGGCACCGTCATAGCGCACCCCGTTAATGAAGAAGGTTGGCGTGCCGTTGGCTCCGCTGCGAATTCCGCTGCGGAAATCTTCCCGCACACGCTCGCTGTGCGTATGGTCAGTCAGCTCACGCTCGAATCGCTCAATGTCAAGATCCAGTTCGGCCGCATACTGGATCAGATCTTCGGTCTGAAGTGCTTCCTGATTCTCAAAGAGCTTATTGTGCATTTCCCAGAATCTTCCTTGCGCTGCCGCAGCTTCGGCTGCCTCCGCAGCCAGTTGGGCATGTGGGTGGCTCGTCCTGATCGGGAAATGGCGGTAGACGTAGCGCATTCGCTCGCCCATACGTCCCTGTAGCTCCTGGGTAATGGGGTGCACCTGGAGACAATGCGGGCATTCAAAATCGCCGTATTCCACGAGCGTAACCGGTGCCGACGCTGGCCCCTTTGCATGGTCGCGCCTGCCAACCGGAGGTGTCAGCTTAGGAGGTGCTTGGGTCATATGAGAGATCCTGGTTGAAGTCTGGCCCTTCGAGGGCCCTGAGGAGGCCGTCCGCGCCTGGGTTCACGCCTGTGGGTGAGACATAGCTCCAGCGTATGATCCCCTCGCGGTCAATCACGAACAGAGCCCGCTGGCTAGTTCCGTCTTTGCTCCGGTAAACGCCATATTTTTGAGCCACCTCTCCCTTGGGCTCAAAGTCGGACAGAATCGGAAAATTCAGTTTCAGGTCACGAGCGTATGCACGGTGACTCCAGTAACCGTCCACCGAGATGCCCAGAAGTTGAGCCCCGTGTTCTTCGAACATCGGCAGGATCTCATTGTAGAGAGCTAGCTGGTCGCCGCAGACTGGACTCCAATCGCCCGGGTAGAAGGCCAGGATCACAGGTTGACCACGAAGATCGTGCAGAGAACTCCATTCACCTGAGCTGCTCCTCAAGTTGAAATCTGGTGCAGGCGCCCCGGCCGGCAGGACACTCGCTGGATGGTCAAAACGGTCCGCTTTGGTTCCTATCAGACGAAAGATCATAGTTCATCCTTCTGGGCCTAATTCCCTCGGCTCTGGCCATTGTTGGCCCTATTGTGCGACCTAGAATATCAGCAGGACTGGTCCTCCTGGGAGACACACGGTCCCGTGAAAGGAGGCTGTCGCCTTACCGAGCGAGAGGTTGAGGCCTAGCTCGGTGCGCAGGAACGGCAGGGCCACAGCGGGTATGTATACCACAACTGGAACGTGTAGGTCGTAACCTACCTCTACTCTTGCCCTCATCCCCAACCCTGGCTGGCTGGTCGCCAGAGCGGTTGAAAGGGGCTATCGGCCTCCGAGCAAAGGGATATCACTTCTTGAATCCAAGCGAATCAGTCCGCTCCCCAGGATCTTGGCGGGCCAGATTCCCTACTGCCCCCCGAGGCTCCTGGCCAAGAGATTGGGCCTGCGCGCCCATACCTTCTGATGCTCCATCCCATTTGCCTCACGGAGCCTGGAGAGCGCCTTCCCGATCCTGGCGATGGAGACCCCGCCGATTATCTAACGACCTTCTTGGAGCTGAACCTTCCATCCACCCAAACCGGGCCCTCGATGCCCCAGCTCCAATGGACAGTCGGGGTCAGTCGGAGGAAGGGGCCGGTTCCCTGGCTTTCGTCCGGCGGTAGGATCTCGGCCGAAGCATGGATTTTGATCCCACGCGGTCTCCAGGGGTCGATGGACTCCAGATCATCGACGACAAAGGCAACCAGGTGATTGCCGGCCTCAACGTTCTTGAATTTGAGCGTTTTGGTAATGTCTCTGCCGCCTATCAAGAAGAGTTCTCCATCAAAGCTAAATCCCACCGGAGCGACATCTGGTTGTGAGTCGTTGGAGACTGTGGCAATCCTGCCGAGAGGTGTCGATTTCAAATACAGGATTTCTTCTTCTGAAAACATCGATCAAGCTCCTGGAGGTCTATATCTTTCTTGTGATTTGCCCGTGGCCCGGTGAATCCGCGTGGCGTAAGGCCCGATGATAGCCAGGGCCCGAGGGCTCAGTGATTCAGTGCGAGCCAGCCTCGCTAGGACTTTCTGCAGCACGGCTATTGGTCAATGGACCGGTCTGGATCACCGACCGGGAAGACAAACATCGCATGGGCATTCCTGGGCCGAAAGACCGGGAAGAGTTTGCATGCCTTCGAGTTGAGGGGCGCCCTGCTCTCAAATGGAGATGGATATGGCGACCCTCAAGGGTTTTCCACGCAGTGTGACCTAGTCAGCCTGTCAGAGGATAAACCCCTCTCCGGTGGATGACTCCAGCCGGAGATGTGTCCAATTCTAACCTCTCATATGAGCATGACCCAGGAGAGAGAAGGAGCGCCCAGCCGGTTTGTGCAGGCTGGCTGGGATGCCCGAATTTAGCGAGAGCTCGGCCGCGTACAGGTTCATCCCTTGATCTTCTCAACGAACCGGGGTCCGGCGAAGGCAGCTGCGTTGCTTGGCCAGTTGGCCAATGAGGTCTAGCCAGGGAAGTTCCTGCGCCCTCCCATCCTAGCGTTTACAATGGACGTATGTTGACCGTCGCGATCCAAGCCGGTGGACGGTCCCACCGAATGGGACAAGACAAAGGCCTTGTAAAGCTCGCAGGACGGCCTCTGATCGAGCATGTTTTGAGCCGCCTGAGAGGTGTGGGCGATGACACCTTGATCACAACCAATGATCCTGCGGCATACGCCTATCTAGGGATCCGACTGGTTGCTGATCCTGAACCCGGCGCAGGCGCCCTATCAGGGTTGTGGACCGCCCTGGATGCTGCATATGGCGGACAAGCCCTTGTGGTGGCCTGCGACATGCCCTTCATTCGACGCCCGCTGGTCGAATACCTCTTGAGTTCGGAATCCCGCGCCGATGTGCTTGTACCACGTTGGCGGGGTCGTTTACAACCCTTCTTATGCATCTATACCCGGAACTGCCTGCCTGCCATTGAGAAGTCCTTGATGAAAGGCAAGCAGTCGATGACCAGCTTTTACCCTCTAGTGGAGGTCCATGTCGTGGAGATGACCGATTTGGCCAGGCTGGATCCAGAGGGACTCAGTTTCTTCAACCTCAACTCGCCCGAGGACTTGGGTGAGGCCGAACGACTATTGGCTGACGAAGAAGACCTATAGCTACCCTGCCTGTACGGTCTATAGGGGTGGGGCCGCCAACGCGCAAGGCGTACGCAGAGCCGCGGCTAGCGGGCAGATCTTACCGTCAGTGACCAGCCCGATCCCCATTCTCTCCTCAGCAATCAGGGGATCAAGGCAGAGGGTCAGCCGAGCCCGCTGCGCCCTACAGATGAGCCGGCCTGATCCGTTGCCAAGGCGTGATCCCGATCTAAGACCCTTTGTCAGGCCTTTCCTCACCTCAAGCGCCTGCGGAGTCTAGGAAATAGCCAGTCTGGCGGCGTCAGCAGACCGACGAATCCAGCCAGCATTTTCCAAGCTGGAAGCAGGGTTGGAGAGGACTTTAACTTGCCGCAGAAGCTGCAACTTGCACAGAGCTTGGTTGGGGCCAGGAGCTGCTTCCACGAATCTGCCCAGTTCCCCTCTATAGGGGAGGGGGTTACCCTGCCCGAAGAGGTCGGCCCAAAAATGCGCTGGATGAGCTGAGTGGATGGCCGTTCCGGACCGCTGTCCTACCTTTGAGCGATCACGTTCTCCTGGTTTGCTGTCGAGCCAGCTCCAGGATGCTGTAAGAGTGCGCCAGCGGAGGTGTTTCGATGGTGTTTGCTATCTCTGGCCCGCTCAGCCTGAGGGTTGACTCGACTGGGAGATGAGATATCACGCTGCTCAGCTTTCGATGTGGGGCGCATTTCAGCGTTTACAAGCGATCGGAGTCCAGCGAGGACACCAGAGACGAAGCGGCAGTGAAGCCGGTGAAACGTTCTCGCCTAGTTCGTCCGGTGACTCTGGGGGCTCACTCGATTTCGGTGTAATAAGCCTCTCCAGCGCAGGTCTGGCAGAGGAGGCTGTCTTGGATCTGGACCTCGCGTCGGTTAATGATCTCCTCTTGGCACTCCTGACATCGGACGCGATAACTCGGGTTGCTGATCCATGCTTCGAGGTCGACATCCAGGGCCACGGGCTGCACGACCAAAAGTACATCGTCCGGCAGCTCCTGATAAGCTTGTAGCATGGCATGCCAACGGCTTCGAGCCCCTGGAAATCGTTTCTCGGCCTCTCTTCGAGCGGACGGATGAGGGTGGATACGCACGCCTCGTCCAGTGGGTCGATCCACGAAGGTTGCGGCGACCTTGCCGATATCCAGCAACCGCAAAGTGCGGCGTCCGATCCAACAACCGGTCGCAACGGAAACGCCATCGGCTGCGCAGCCGTCCGTCTCCATGAACACGTAGAGCCGCTTCTTGTTCTTTTGGGGTAGGTCTATTCCTAGGATCCTGCCAGCCAGAAGGCCCATTCGCACGCCCAACACTTGTCGAGGGCAAAGATGGCGGTGAAGGTTGGCGCTGGCGCGAAGCAGATCGGAGAGCGCGTTGGTTCTCAGTTCTTCCGGATCGGTGGTCTCGTACCGTTTCATCGAGGAGATCATAGCATCGGGCACGGATCTTTAACCACCTTATTGATTTCCGCTAGGATCAGGCTCCACTTCGACGGCGTTCGGCCGCTCGATAACGGTGACCCTCCGATCTCGAATCTGAAGGTAGATCACAGCCATGTTGTTGGTGTCATCCGACTCATGTATGAGGTTGAAGGGATCGGCGGTCGAAATGAGAGCGTAGCGGCCGTCCGGAAGGGAAGAGATATCGAGAGATTGTCCTTCCAGAAAGTATTGGTATGTGTCAATCCAGCCCGGAGAGATTCCCTGCAAGTCTGTACCACATACCGTGTAGCGGGGCCGGGGTTGAACCTGCGGCTGTGAACTCCGGCTGTAGTCCCGAACGCAGTAGCTCGCTTTGCCGCTCGAGGACACCACCGCATCCAGCGTGCCATCACTGGCCAGTGACCAAAGCTCGAAGAGGGCGAATCCCTCGAAGTGCCAGTGGAAATGGTGGGGGTGATACGTGAACTCACCCACGACTAACTCATGGATCGCCTCCCCGCTGGCGAAGATCCGCTGAGTGACGTACGTCCGGCCGGATGCCGGATCAGAGATTCCCAAGAGTTCGATAGGACCCTGGCCACTGTTCCATATCGAGTTGGAAAACCTGAGCAGAGTGGTGTTCGTCCGTGAGTCCCACCTGATGCGGAGGTCGAAGGGCGGCAAGGTACGCAGGTCGGGTAGCAACAACTGAGTGGAGGACCGCTGCCCGCTCGTAACGCTCCGTGGATCATCTCTCTGAAGCCCTGCAGGGATTTGAGGCAAAGCGGAGGTAAGTGGGCTCCCTTCGCTGCCCGGGTGACCAGGTTGGTTGAACGGCCAAACCACTATGTCGGAGTTCTGCAGGAGAGAAGCGACCTCCGAGGGGGCGCCCTCGCCGACTTGGTAGGGCACGAGCGTTTTCGGGTTGAACCTCTCTGCGGCTTCCGCGGCTTCCTCCACTGACATAGAGAAGACGCCATCAATGGGTAATAGCGCCACATCAATCGTGCCCAACTGGCTGATTTCCGGGATCTGGACCGTATCACCCGCGATGTAGATTCGGAGGCCCCCGAATGTGGCCACATAGCCTACACCGTCGCTCCTACCTTCCGGGTCCTTCCATTTTCCGGCGTTGTTGGCGGGTACAGCCTCGAGTTGAACACTGTCGAGGACCTGCGCATGGCCCAGGGGGATCGTTGTGAAATCGAGCAGTTCCTGAATCATCCTAGCGGAACCGGGATCTACCACCAGGCTGGTCGATTCGGTCGAGATAGACCGAATGGCCTTAAGATCCAGGTGTTCAGGCCGAGAGTCAGTAACCCAGATCTGATCGGCTTTGGGCAATTCCGCATAGTCGGCCACATCCAACCAGGGGTTAATGTGGATGATGGTCTCATTGAAATTGAGCATAAGAGAGCCATAACCAACAAGGGCAATCTCCACGCGTCCGTCTGGTGTGTCGAAAACGAGCGTCCGATGACCGAGGCTATCTCCACCCTTCATTCGTCCGAACGTCATCGGGGTCGGTGTGGGTTCCGGCGTTTCCAAGGGAACATAAGGGGCAGAAGCAAGGGCCGTTGCAAGTCTGGGAGGACGCTCAGCGACGCTGATCGGTGTTGCGGTCCACAAGGCCTCCTTCAAGGCTGACACGAGCCGATCGGGTCTCCACTGGCATCCACTTGCCATGATTGCCAGAATGAGCACTGCAAAAGGCTTTTGTAGAGTCTTCATCGACTGTGTACAGTCTCCCGATTCAAGATCGAGGCCCTAATCCTATCGACTTTCGGCGGGTCATGGCCCCATAAGTCAACATCTGAAGCGCTCCGGCGGGCAGGAGAGGCTGAATCTCCTCAGCCAACCCGTTTTCGGCAGCCCGCCGTACCGAGGCAAGAGGCCGATCAAAGCTCAATGCAAGGCGCCCAGACGAGTGGCCTTTGCCACTGCCCGAGACCCAGGTGGCTGCCGGCTTGTCACTGATTGGGTGGTTTATCGGAGCCATTGGTCGGCTACAGACGTTAATCTTTGGCTGGCTACCGTCCTAGCTTGGATAGACAGGGCCTCCTGCGATCCAGTCATCGCGCCTATTCTGCAGACGTCCACCTCCTGCCAGTGCTACCAAAAGGACAGCGGCATTGGTCTGCTCGCAGAGTCGGTGGCGTCAGGGAAGCGGACGGCATGAAGCTTACCATGAGTGTACCCTTGTGTAGATGACCGAAGGGTCCTGGCATGATCTTAGTCTGATCTCCCCGATTGGACGTGCCGTAGACCTTTCCCAGGCGCCTTCCTGGTCGGAAAGAACGCCTCGAAGTTAGAATATAGATGATGACCAAACACAGTGTAACGCAATCTAATGAGCCTGCACACGGATCCGGCCTCTGGGTGTCATGCTTGATGAGCGATCTCCGGGCAGTGTTTACGCTCTGGCGCCGCGATGTGCTGCGCTTTGGGAGGGATCGATCGAGCATCTTCTCGTCGCTTGGACAGCCCCTCTTCTTTCTGCTGATTTTCGGCGTGGGGCTTGAGCCAATTGTCACTGGATTGGGCGGCGACGGTTTCGACTTCAAGCAGTTTCTCTTCCCCGGAATCCTGGCTATGACGGTAATGTTTACGTCTGTATACTCGGCGGTTTCAGTCGTGATCGATCGCCAATTCGGTTTCCTCAGGGGAATCGCCGTGGCTCCGATCTCAAATACGGCGGTGGTGCTGGGAAAGGTTGCGGGCGGAAGCACAGTAGCTTTGTTGCAGGGCTTGATCATGCTCGCCTTGGCGCCTGCCTTGGGCATCAGGCTTCCGTGGGGGCGTATCCCCTTGCTCGTGGGTTTGATCCTGCTAGTGGCAGCGGTCATGACCTCGCTGGGAACATTGATGGCCATCCGGCAGCGGTCCATCGCTGGCTTTCACATGCTCATGAACTTCATTTTCCTGCCAATGCTCTTCCTCTCAGGGTCGTTTTTTCCCTTGAATGACGTCCCTCCTTGGATGAGGGCCCTGGCGGTCCTTAACCCTGTTACCTACAGCGTTGACCCGCTGCGTCGAGCTTTGCTGTCGGAGACGATCCCACAGCAGATTGTTGAGGCGGTTTCTTTCGTGCCGATGACAACCAGCATCCTGGCCATGGCGGCTTATGGATTGGCTTTCCTCTTCGCCGCCGCCCATCTCTTCAACAATAGAGCGTAGGTCTAGCATTTGGGAATATCGTCAGGTCGCCAATGATTTTAGAGGCCGAGAAAGAGCCGAACGGCGGCTAGGTTGACGGTGAAATCCCATGTCCCCACGATAACGAGGACAATTCCGCTCAAGCGCCCGATTAGGGGATAGTGGCGAGTGAACTGGCGCAATACCCACTGCTGTTGGCTTTTGGCAATCAGGGAAATCGCCACCAACGGCAAGCCGAATCCAAAACCGAAAATAAGAAAGAACACAAGCTGATTGAAGAAACCCTGTGCGCCCAGGGAGAGGGCAAATAGGCTGATGACGAGCGGAGCCGAGCACGGCAGGGCGATTGGCCCGTAGAGCAGTCCATACACGTAGGCGCTCAAGAAGGGACTTTCGCCTCCAGACTTGAAATGGATTTGGGGTAGCCTGGCAAAGGGATTCTTTCCCAGCAGCAAGAGAATGCCCAGGCCAACAACGATGATATCGGCTGCAGGTGTGAGAAAGGCTAGAACTCTACCAGCGCTCACGTTTAGGACGGCAATTAGCGCCCCCAGTGCGAGCATCATCGTCAGTACGCCGGCCAATACGAACAGGCCCAGCATTCGAATGCCGCGCTGGTCCTGGAGCTTGCGTGCGTTGGCCGCCAGATAGGATAGGAAGCCGGGGTAGAGCGGCAACACACACGGGTTTAGTGTCGCCAGGATACCTATCGACAAGGCCGGAGCTACGAGGGCGAACATGGTTCAAGTTGAGGGCAACCTTCAGGATAGGAGGGACTCTACGAAACTAATCAGTTCCGTCGAGCTCTTGATACCAAAGGGCGTTAGATGCGCCTCGCCATCGGGGCCGACGATGATCACGGGCGTGGAAGGTGGGGCCAGGATTTGGGGCCCGAATTCATTCTGGAGCATGGCGGAAAGCTCCGGGCCTGCAAGTGCGAAGTGCCATGTCAGCCCCAGGTCGTCTGCATGGGCTGCCAGAATCTCAGCCGACTCTGTCGGGTCGACATCCAGCGACACGACGACAACTCGATCGTCGAGCTGGGACAGTGAAGTCTGAATCTGAAGCTGTTGCTGATCACAGAGCGGGCACCAGACGGCCATCGCTTCGAGAATGACGACTTTGCCTGCGAAGTCCTCTATCGTGAAGCCTTGGCCAGTACGAACGTCGGTCAGGGTGACCAAATGCCATGCCGGGCGTTCTGGGGGTTGGGCGATCGGCTGAGGTTCGTCGACGGGCGGATTCGCCGGTTCCGGGATCGTCTGCCTTTCCTTTGTGGGTTCGGCGATCGACGTGCCCTGCTGGCGGGTTGGCGGCTCGGGTGTCACCGGCGTTTGTGAGACGCTGCAAGCCGCCAAAAACAGGCCAGCAAGTATGGGGAGGACGACCAGAGACCTCTGTCGTTTTTTGATCATACGCCTGCTCCTTGTAAACACGAATCTACCCAAAGCAGGTTGGTGGGGAAGTAGGCTGCCTAACGAAACGATGTATATACCGCGATCTTTCCTCCCTGGGCGTGGGATCACTGATAGAGGACGCGTGCGTTATACTTCTCGAGTGCGGGTGGCCGCAGGAAGAATCCCGCTTCGAATTCCGATCGATGGTCCCTGAACGCTAGGCCTTAGGAGCCGATTCCAACCTAGATTCGGTCAACAGATGTCTGGACCTTGGTTAGTGGGAAGGCTTCTGCAGGGTTTAGGATCGATCCGCCCAGACTCACGGCATGAATACCTCTGGGGTTATCCACGCCCGCCGCGGGTTGGGGACATTCCCAACTGGGCTCGGATCACATTTCAGGACTCGGTGATCACCGCCGTGCGGCTCTAATTGAGGCTGGTTAGGGCGCGAAGCCTTTGGACCCATTGAGGCTGTGCCCGGAAGACGGGCTTGATAATGTACTTTCTCTCACTTATCGCTTGGCTTCGCATATGGCTTAATTTAGATCTGACCGCAGCTTAGCCACAGGCTGCCGGAACTTGATTCCCAGTGTGGCATGAGGATTCCAAGGAGGATCGGAAAAATGGAGAGGATGCCGCCGAACACGCCACGGCCTAACCATAGACTTATGGGAGCGTTGGTCGTCTTGGCATCGGTTGCCCTGGCAGCATGCGGGGCTACTACAGAAGTGCCGGTTCAAACTGCGGTACCGACCCAACCACAGGCTCCAGCGCCGACCTCCCTCCCGGCCGAGACCGAGTTGCCTCCGACCGATGAAGGAGGCCAAGGGATTCTCCGCGTGGCGATGGAACGCATGGTGCAGACGGACCCGGCCTTCATTTCATCTGACAGCGAAGTCCTGGTGGCCAGCCACGTCTACGACTACCTGGTCGATATTGATCAAAACAGCAACATCCAGCCACGACTGGCAACCTCCTGGCAGGTCAGTGAGGACGGCCTGACCTACACGTTCCAGCTGGCGGAGGGTGCAACTTTCCACGACGGAACGCCGTTCACGGCAGAAGATGTGGTCTGGACTTACAATCGCCTGCGTGACCCCGAGCTAGATTCTCCCACGGTGGATCTCTACAGCAACATCGCCGATGTAGAAGCCACCGGTGAACTGGAAGTAACCTTCACGTTGGAGCGGCCGAACCCCTTCTTCCTCTTTGACCTGAGCGACAATCATGCTCTGATGATCAAAGCTGGCACTGAGGACGCGCAGAACGACTTCAACGGCACAGGTCCATTCATCGTAACGGAGTACCTCATCGAGGATCGCATTACCCTCCAAGCCAACGAGGACTACTTCATTGAAGGACAGCCTAGACTGACCGGGCTGGAGATCATCTTTTTCGCTGAAACGGCGGCTTCGGTTGAAGCGCTACGCAGTGGACAAATCGATCTTGTGCTCAGGATGCCGACGCCGCTGTTCCTCAGCCTGCAGGATGAACCAGGTATTCGCACCATGGATATCCCTACGAATGGGTTCGATCTAGTTCGCTTGCGTTCAGACCGACAGCCTGGCAACGACCCGCGCGTCATCCAGGCCTTCAAGCTGGCGACTGACCGGGAGTCCATCCATGAGTTGATACAGCAGGGCTTCGGGGCCGTCGGACGGGACAGTCCAATCGGGCCACTCTACAATGCACTCTATTCGGAGGAAACTGAGATCCCGGCCAGGGATCCTCAGGCAGCCGCAAGTCTGCTGGAGGCCGCTGGCTATGCCAATGGGCTTGAATTGGAACTGCACGTGCCGGATTCCGGCGATCGCCCCGACTTGGCGGTTGTGCTCAAGGAGCAGTGGGCTGAAGCTGGCATCAACATCGATGTCATTGTTGAACCGGAGAGCGTCTATTACGGCGAGAACAAATGGCTTGAGGTGGACCTGGGGATTACCGGTTGGGGTTCCCGACCCTACCCCCAGTTCTATCTGGATGTCATGCTGTCTTGTGACGCCGTCTGGAACGAATCCCATTACTGCAATCCAGAGCTCGATGAACTGATCGCAACCAGCGGATCGAGCCTGAATGAGGATGAGCGCATCGAAGCCTATCACGAAATTCAGCGCCTCCTTATCGAGGAGGGACCCATCATCATCCCCTACTTCTTTGCCCAGTTCGGTGCCATCAACGAGCAGTTTCAGGGCTTTGAGATGAAGGCGTTTCCAGGCCGCAGCGATTTCCGAGCTGTCAGTCTATCCCAGTAAACGCTCGCATGGCTGTCACGAGTCTCAACGCCCGGAGCGCAGGCGCTGTCCCCCTCGGGGGGCGGCGCTTATTGTTAGGCTTGAAGCGCCTTTACGCCCGGCCCGCCTCCGCTGTGGGCACGACCATCTTTGCCGTGTTCTTGCTGGCGGCTTTGCTCGGCCCTCTGCTAACGCCCTATGGCTATGCGGATCAGATTGTGGCCGACGCCAGACAAGCCCCCTCGGCGAGGCATTGGTTCGGAACCGACCATCTGGGCCGAGACGTATTTAGCCGCGTGGTTGCTGGGGCGCGTGACATTTTGGCGCTTGCAGGGCTTGGGACTGCGTTATCAGTCATCAGTGGGACTTGCTTTGGCTTGTTAAGCGGCTACCGGGGCGGGCTCTTCGATGAGATCTTGATGCGCTTCTTTGACAGCTTGCTCGGTATGCCCGCTCTTTTCGTCTATACGCCCATTGTCGCCCGGGTTGTGCGCAGCGTGGTCCTATCGGTCAAGGTCAAGGGCTTCGTCGAGGCTGCCCGTGTCCAAGGCGAGTCGCCGGGCTATATCCTCTTCCGTGAAATCTTGCCTTCCACATTGCCAGCATTGGCCGTGGAAGCTGCCCTGCGATTTTCCTACGCCATCTTCCTGGTGGCCTCCCTCGGCTTCCTGGGTGTGGGGGTCCAGCCGCCGAATCCGGATTGGGGCTTGATGGTAAAGGAAGCCCGGACGTACGTGTCCCAGCTTCCCTGGGCGCTGTTCTTCCCTGCCGGAGCCATTGCGGTTGTCGTCATCGGCGTCAACCTGATGGCTGATGGCCTTAAGCGCGTCCTCCAGGCGACTGGCTAACGTTCCAGTCTTTCTTCTATGTGGTGGCGAACATGAGCTTGCTCGAAGTGGATGAATTGAGCGCCGCCTACCGTGTTCAGGGAGAGTGGCGAGAGGCCGTTCGCAACGTTTCATTTCGGATTGAACAGGGTCAGACCTATGGCCTTGTAGGTGAGAGCGGTTCGGGGAAGTCGACCCTGGCCCTTGCGATCATGCGCTATTTGCCACAAGGAGGAGTCGTTCGCCAGGGATCCGTGCGCTTCATGGGTCGCAACCTGCTGGAGTTGAGCGAGGCAGAGATGAGGAATATCTGGGGGGGACAAATGGCCTTGGTTCCGCAGGATCCGCTCTCATCGCTGAATCCTTCGCTGCGGATTGGCGAACAACTTGCCGAGATGCTTCGCCAACATTCGGGACTCCAGCGGGAAGATGTTGGCCGGAGGAGCCTGGAATTGCTGGAGATGGTGCAGATCGCCGATCCGCCCCGGATTCTGGGGAGCTATCCGCATCAACTCAGCGGCGGCATGCAACAGCGCGTCATGATCGCCATGGCGTTGAGTACCGAGCCTGAGCTTTTGGTACTCGATGAACCCACGACCAACCTGGATGCAACCACCCAGGCCGCGGTCCTGGATCTGATGGGGGATCTCATGCGCCAGCGCCAGACAGCCGCGCTCTACGTAACTCACAACCTCGGCGTCATTGCTCAGGTGTGTGACTGCCTGGCGGTGCTATACGCCGGGGAGCTGGTCGAGCAAGGAAGAACAGAGGCTCTCTACCGGCAACCCCTTCATCCCTATACCCGCGGCCTGCTGGACAGTGTTCCGCGCCTCGGCGAGAACAAGAGCCAAATCCGATTGCGACCGATACAGGGGCGGATACCTTCCTTGGAGGCCTTGCCCAGCGGGTGTATCTTCCGGACCCGGTGCCCTATAGCGATTGAAATCTGTGACCAGTATCCACCGCTCTACCAATTGGATGCAAATCGGCGTTCACGTTGCCACCGTTGGGAAGAGATTGCGGCTGGCGAGGTTAGTGCCAAGCAGCCATTGGTCCATGCTCCAGCGCGCACTTATCAAGAAGTGCACGGGAGGAATGTGCTCAAGACGGAGGGGTTGAGGGTTCATTACTCCCCTGGGCGCTCGATGTTCGAACATCTGCGGGGCAGTTCCGGCTTGATTCTGAAGGCGGTGGATGGCGTCGACCTGGAGATCCAGCAGGCCCAGACCCTTGGCCTCGTTGGAGAGAGCGGAAGTGGGAAGACGACCTTGGCGCGTGCCGTAGTGGGATTGGTAAGGCGGACAGGTGGATCAATCGAACTACTCGACGAGCTGTTGCCGGCTGGCCTGAAAGGGCGCAGCCTGGACACCCTGACTCGACTCCAGATCGTATTCCAAAGCCCCCAGGAGGCGCTCAACCCTTACCTGTCTGTAGGCCAATCCCTGCGGCGGCCGCTCCAGCGGCTATTGGGCCTGTCCGCGAAGGAAGCGGAGGGGCATGTGCTTGAGCTGTTGGAAGCCGTTCATCTTTCAGACGATTACGCCAGGCGCCTCCCCAGCCAGTTGAGCGGTGGTGAGAAGCAGCGCGTGGCGATCGCTCGTGCTTTCGCCTCCAACCCCGACCTTCTGCTAGCTGATGAACCGGTCTCTTCGCTCGACGTATCGGTGCAGGCTTCCATCCTGAACCTTCTGAGCGAGCTGCAATCTGAGAATGGGAGCGCCTATCTCTTTATTTCACATGACCTCTCCGTGGTAGGGTACTTGGCTGATAAGGTTGCTGTCATTTATCTTGGCCACCTGATGGAAGTTGCCGACGCGATGGATCTTTTTGAAGCGCCCTACCATCCGTATACTGAGTCCCTCTTGTCAGCCATTCCTTTGATCGAGCCGGAAGCTGAACAGGAATATATTCGCCTGGAGGGTGAGCTGCCCAGCCCAGTGGACGTCCCGACAGGATGCCCCTTCCATACTCGCTGCCCGCATTTCTTGGGTGAAATCTGTGTCAACGAAGAGCCGCCCTGGCGAGCTACCGGTGCAGGCAAGCGCTACTTCTGCCATATCCCAGAGGACGAACTTCGCGCCCTGCAGGGTCGGGCCTTTTCGCAGAAACGATCCGGTGGAGATGGTAGCTGATGGTTCGTTTTGTCCTACGACGACTGGGTTTCCTTATCCTGACCCTGATCCTCACATCGCTCATCGTTTTTGCTGTCACTCAGCTCCTGCCGGGCGACGTCGCTCGCGTTATTTTGGGGCGCGAAGCGGGCGAACAGGCCCTTGAAGCGCTTAGGGAGGAGCTGGGTCTGAATCAGGCGCTCCACATCCAGTACCTGACGTGGCTAGGGGGATTCGTTACGGGCGACTGGGGCACTTCCTTCAGCACCAATACTGAAATCTATGGCGTGGTGATGCAGCGACTTCGGAATTCACTCATGCTGGCAGCGGTCATCCTTGCGGTTTCAGTCCCGTTAGCCGTGGCGCTCGGCGTCGTGGCTGGTTTGAATGAGGATAGGGCGGTGGACAATGTCATTAGCATCAGCGCCCTATCCGTGGTTGGGCTGCCGGAGTTTGTGACGGGGCTGGTTCTGATTCAGATCTTCGCGTTCCAGTTGCGCTGGTTCCCAGCCAATTCCTCTATCCGGGTGGAAACAGGCTTTGCAGAGGCTCTGCCAATGCTGGTGCTGCCTGCCCTAACAGCAACGCTCGTCCTGCTGGCGTATATTGCTCGCCTAACCCGCGCCGGTGTAATCGAGGAATTGAAGAAGCCATATGTGCGGACGGCGGTCCTCAAAGGATTACCTCGCCGGACTGTGACGATCAAACATGTTCTGCGCAATGCCCTTCTGCCCACGATCACAGTGGTCGCCATCAGCTTCGGCTGGATGATCAGCGGCCTGATCGTGATCGAAAACGTGTTCAACTATCCGGGCCTGGGTCGCCTCATGGTTTTTGCCATCGATCGGCGTGACCTGCCTACGCTTCAAGCTGTAACGATGGTGACTGTCGTGGGCTACTCCCTGGCCAATCTGGTCGCAGACCTTCTTTACGCCTACCTCAATCCGCAGATCAGACTTGGATCTTGAGATATCCTGAAGTTTGCCCGTCAGTCGCGATCGGCGGGTTGACGGGCGTTGGAGCTAGGTCCGTGAACCCCTCAGATTACGAGCAGCTCAGCCACTACCGCAGAACTGTGGCGGAAATCTATGCCCGGGCGAGACGATCCGATCTCGATGAGCGGGGGCGCTGGTTGCGTTTCCGTCGCGAACGAGATGAGCTCTTTGGGTCCCATCCCCAATCCGCGCTGTCTGCGAGGCAAAAGTCGGAATTCAGTGGCCTAAATTACTTTGACTACCGGCCAGAGCTTCGTTTCAATCTGCAGGTCATTGAAACCGTCGCATCTGAGACGATCGAGGTTGAGCTGCAAAAGGAGGGCCTGATGCGCTTGCGGCGCTTCGGCAAAGTTGAGTTTGCGGTTCAAGGGGAAAGCGTCTCTCTGAGCCTCTACTGGGTAATTGGCTATGGCGGGGGGATCTTCCTCCCATTTCGGGATCAAACCAACGGGGGTGAGACCTTCGGGGGCGGTCGCTATCTACTGGATACCATCAAGGGGGCCGATCTGGGTCAGGAGGGCGGCCGTCTGGTGGTTGACTTCAACTACGCCTATAATCCCTCCTGTGCCTACAATCCTCGCTGGCATTGTCCCTTGGCACCCCCGGAGAACCGGTTGCCGGTCGCCATCCGAGCAGGCGAGCTTGGGTACCCTGGCAAAACCTCTCAATAGCCTGCTGAGGATCCAATCGGGTTGATGGCTGACACAAGCAAACCGTCCGGGAGAGCTTCAGCCGTCCTAGCAGCCGGTGGGTGGGGGGCGGCCTTTCGCGTTTGAGAAGGGCCAAGGTCAGCGTTCGACTCTGACACCATGCCAGGAGGCGACGTGATCCTTGATCTCTTCGGCTGCTTCAGATGGAGCAGGATAATACCAGGCCGCGTCCTCATTGACCTCGCCGTTCACGATGACGTCGTAGTAGCTGGCTGTCCCCTTCCAGATACAAACAGAGTGGCTGTCGCTTTCCCGGAAGTATTCCCAATTGACCGAAGCATGGGGGAAGTAGTGATTGCCTTCTACGATCACGGTCTCATTGCTCTCCGCGAGAATTGTGTCGTTCCAGATTGCCTTAGCCATCTTGGTGCCTCCCTAATCAACTGATCCGCTCCTGACTCTATCGAAGTGTGTCCTGAGCGCATGTTAGCCAAACTACAAGCGAGGCGACCTGATCTCAGTAGGAAGGAAAAGGGACTCTCTCTTGTGAAGAGAGAGGAAGTAGCCGACCCCCTCAGTCTGAGGCCCTAGTTCAGCGGGAAGCGGCCTCGATCTTCATGCATCCCGCTCGACAATAGGGCCTTAAACAGCGCAACTTCTTTTCGAAAGAGTCCCTGAATCTCGATCAGTAGGTCGCTGGCATCCTCAACGCAGAGCAACGCCTGCTTTTGGGGGAGAGGCAGGGTAAGGATCGAGGCGGCCAAATACCCGAGCGCCAGCGGGTCGATCGGAAGCTCAGCCGTAGCGATCCTCCCCTTGCCGGCCTGGTCTAGAAGCTGAAAGTAGCGTTCTACTCCCGGGCGGAGGCGACGGCCGGACTTCTGAAGCGATTCCTGGTCTCGACAAGCGAGTGGAGAGGATTCGACCTTGGCTATATAGAAGGGCTGATCGGCGCGCAGTGCGAGGATCCGAAATCGTTCTCCGCCGACCGCCAAGATCAGTCTCCGACCCAAGGGCAGCTTGTCGACTTGCCTAATCTGGGCTGTGGTCCCGATGGAGTGGGGCTGCGGGAGGGGTCCGAGTGCCTCCTTACCTTGGCGAATCAGTACCACTCCGAAGGGCTGCTCGGCATCCAGGCAGTATTGGAGCATTTGCTTGTAGCGTGGTTCAAAGATGTGGAGCCGAAGGGGAATTCCTGGAAAGAGGACCGTGTTGAGCGGGAATAGCGGCAGTTCAAACATTGGTCGTGTTCCAATCTATCCTTACCGCTTGCAGATACGCCTGAACAAACAAAGGAAGCGATCAGGAATCGTATTCTATCACGCCCATGCACCTGCTGAATGGAATTCCTGATCAGTAGGGCCAAGCTGTGCGCTTATGACGTCTGGGGAGAATTCCACGGAACGGTCTATCCTTGGGTGGATGCATCAGAGGCGCCAATTCGGCAGGCTGTGAGAGTCGGCCCGAGAGTTTCCCATGCGACCCGGGGCGGAGGGCTTGTGAGCCGCAGTACAGATGGGCGGTGTGCGCCTGCTTAGGATAGGTTCTTATGGATCGAGTGCTGAATGTGATTTCAAACACCTCGCGCTGGTCGGCGGTGATGGGCGGTGTCTTGGCTTTCGGCGTGCTCTGGATCTGGCTTTCCTCTGTGCCGGCCTCCGAAACGCCCGCTGGACGAGTGCCGAGCCCACGCAAGGGTTTTCTGGCCCCGGATTTCACCTTACTGACTTTGGATGGAGACCCGCTGACGCTCTCAGAACTGCGGGGGCGAGCGGTCGTGATCAACCTCTGGGCTAGCTGGTGTCCACCCTGTCGGGCGGAGAT
>CAYGCA010000016.1:37936-38229 GCA_964348265.1 uncultured Anaerolineaceae bacterium
GAGCGTCACCCTGCCCGAGCGGCGACCACTCAAGGAGATGCCCGCCCTGCAACGTGTCTTTGAGGCGAATGAGGGGCGCGGTCTGATGATCCTAGCGGTAAACACCACCTATCAAGACCGCGCAGATTCAGCGGCGACTTTCGTAAGGCAGCATGAGCTGACATTCCCGGTTCTGCTGGACATGACCGGGAGTGTTTCGAACCGGTATCTCCTCCGGGCCTTGCCTTCAACGTTCTTCGTGGATCGGGAGGGAGTCATCCAAGAGGTCGTTATAGGGGGGCCGATGAGTGAAG
>CAYGCA010000016.1:38239-40364 GCA_964348265.1 uncultured Anaerolineaceae bacterium
TCATCGCACTCAACACGACCTGGCAGGACCAGGAGCGCGATGCGGCCGTCTTTGTCGAGGAGCTGGGTCTCTCCTTTCCGGTTGCTCTCGACCGGACCGGGTCGGTCTCCCGCCAGTACCTGCTGCGCGCGCTCCCCTCCACCTTCTTCATCGACGTAGAGGGTGTGATTCGGCGGGTCATCATCGGTGGCCCGATGAGTGAAGCCACCATCCGATCGGGGGTCGAAGTGATACTCCGAGGGGGGGACCCTTGATGTTGCCTATTCTCCAGGTGGGACCTCTGGCGATCCAACTGCCGGGTCTGCTCTTGCTGGTCGGCGTGTGGATAGCCACGTACCTGATAGATAAGGAGGCTCCGCGTCACAAGCTTTCGGCCGCGACCCTCAATAATATGGTCCTATTCAGTCTGATCGCCGGGATCCTGGGTGCTCGGCTTGGTTATGCGTTGCGCTTTCTCAATGTCTACTTGGAAAGGCCTCTGGACTTACTTTCACTTAATCCGAGCACGCTATCGGCGGTGGAGGGATTGGCCGCGGCTGGAATTGTGGCTCTGATCTACGGCAACAGGCACGGTTTGAAACTATGGGTAACGCTTGACGCGCTAACCCCGGCGTTGGCGCTATTCACCATCTGTATCGGTTTGGCTCATCTTGCTAGCGGCGACGCCTTCGGTGCCGCCACTTCCGTGCCTTGGTCAATCGACCTCTGGGGTGAGCGCCGTCACCCCACACAAATCTATGAGATTCTCCTGGCGGGGGCAGCCTTTCTGGTGGTCGTGCGCCTCAGCTCCCGGTTGCCGCTGTCGGGCTTCACCTTCTTCTTGTGGTTGGCGCTGGCGGCGGCCTCCCGGCTCTTACTGGAGGCGTTCCGCGGGGACAGCATCATAGCCTTCGATCGCTTCCGGTTGGCTCAGCTAATCAGCCTAGGGGTCCTGCTAGTTGCCATGCTCGGCATGCACCTCTTAGCGGCAAGAGGGCACGCAAAGGCCGCCTCCGGGGGCAAGGGCTAACTTGTCTCCGCCCTAGGAACAGCCTTGGTTTTAGGCCCGCGTTGAGCATCTGACAAGCCATCTCAGCCGAGACGATCAGCACACAGTTCCGTTTCTAATTCGGCTGCGGCCGCCTTTGTGCCAGCCTATTGAGAGCGCCTTCATAGAAGCCGTGTGAACGGGCCACCCGACTGCTGATAGCGTCCTTAGGCAGGGTGCTTCCTCACGCTCAGGATGATCGGCACAAAAGGGAAATGGCCGGTGGATCATCTGGCCAAGGTCGTCTGCCATTTAGGATTCTCGGGTCGTATCCGGTCTTGAAATCGGCTTGCCAGAATCAAGGCGCGGTTGGCTCGGGTGCCCGTCCGCGATTCCTCTCGATGAACGTCCTCGCTTGGCGAAGATCGAATTGATCGAAGCGGAGCACGCGTCCCCAGGAGGTCATAACAACCGGTTCCTCGATGGAATCCCATGGAACCCCTATTACCTTAAAATCGTCGAATTCGCCCATGACTTGACGGATCTCACTCTTGAGGGTATCGCACTCACCATCTGTAAGGTTGTCGCAGTTGTACCAGAAGATGACGTAGCCATGCTCAAGACTGTGGATCAAATGCCCCTCCGGGAACGGCCCCATTTGTCCCATGTCGGCTTGCTCATAGAAACCGGCTCGAGCCGGACTGGCATAGTGTGGCCCAGAGGTGGGTGGATCGGTGTTATGCGGACCCGGATCAGTGCCCTCGGGCACATGGTCGCGGCTGGCCATCAGAGGCACCTCTTCACCGGCGGCGGGTTTTACAGTGTTCCAGATGAGAAATGCAAATATGGCCAGAGAGACGGCTGCAATGCCTCCCCAGACAAGGTAAGATCGCTGCCTGGCGCGTCGATGCCTCGCTCGACGGGCCTCACGTTTGCTGCTCCTGCTCATTCCTCCTCCTCAAATTTGATCTCCCCTGATCGCTAGATTGCCGGATGATTTCTTGAAGCACAGGCCCTGCCCGATTCTGCACCTATTTGTACCCCAAAAGTCAGTAACCCGTCCAACGAGTGGGCAGTCGCGCCTGCCCGGTCGAGTCGGCTTGCCTCTCAAGTGGAGGATCGCACCCTGGTCTCAGGCCGGGCCGACCCTCACGACTC
>CAYGCA010000017.1:0-9512 GCA_964348265.1 uncultured Anaerolineaceae bacterium
CGTGGAAGGTCAATCCACCCGATGCGCCGACTGCGGCAAGCTGCTCATTGAGCGCGACGGATACCGCCTGGGCGCATGGAACGTGAACGACGAGGGGCGCTGCAGGTTCTGTAAGGCGCGCCCGCCTGGCCACTTTGAGGGCGCGCCCGGGGATTGGGGACCGCGTCGGCAACCGCTCTATTTAGGTTGAAGCGGTGCGGAGACCGGATCGAGTGTACCGTAGTGGTGCGGCCTTTGAGAACCGGAGAGGCGTTTCTGGGCAGTCCAGAACAGGGGTTCGATGGCGTAATGGTCTCCAGGGTTGTGCTGAGAGGTACCCTTAAGCCGAGCAACTGCCAGCCCCTCCCCGGCTGACTGAGGGCACGCGCGGCTCCCGCCTCCTCCAGCATTGACAGTACACGTCGAAGAATCCAGCCCCGGGGAGCGACGTCAAGGCTGACGTGGCCCGTTTTGGATCCCGTGGCCGGCAGCCCGTTGAGTCGGGGAGCTAGGATGGGGTCCGTCTGCGCGGCGAGACGGAGCCGTCCCACCTGATCGGCTCCACCTGGAGGACGAACCGTCAAATTGGCGTTTTCCTCTAGTCGGAAAAGTAGTCCCTGAATTCCTCAGAGTATCTGGGTTGGCGCAGCCGCCAGAGCGCCTGGGATTCGATTTGGCGAGCGCGCTCGCGGGTGACTCCAAGCTTCTGCCCGATTTCCTTTAGGGTCAGCCCCCGTCTCCCCCTCAGACCATAGCGAAATTCCAGGACGAGGCGCTCACGCGTAGACAATGTGTCAAGGAGCCGTCGGAGATCTTCCTCCAGTTGGGCCTTTATGGCCATTTCCTCCGGGGCGGGTGTGGCTCTGTCCTGGACCTGGTCGGCGAGCATATGTGCTTCCTCATCGTCGATGGAGCTCTCAAGTGAAATTGGCTGCTGGGCTGCTCGGATCATGATCCGGAGTTTCTCATGCGTCACCCCCAGCGCTTCGGCCATTTCGTCTGAACTGGGCTCCCGTTCCAGGTCCTGGGTCAGTTGAAGGAAAAGGCGCTCAAGTTGATTGATCTGACCGCCTGTGTGAATAGGCACTCGGATTGTGCGGCCCAGGTTGCCGACAGCGCGCACGACGGCCTGCCGAATCCACCAAGTGGCATAAGTTGAGAATTTGTAGCCCAGGCGGTATTCAAACTTCTTGGCGGCGCGCATTAATCCTATGTGCCCCTCCTGAATGAGATCCAGAAGGGGGACGCCGCGGCCCTGATACCTCTTGGCGATGCTGACTACCAGCCGCGAGTTTGCCAGGATGAGGTGCTCGAAGGCGGCCAATCCTTCCTCGGCCAGGTTCTCCAACTTGGCCCGTTGCCCGGGAGGGATCTCTCCGAGCGCCAGCTGGGCGCGAGCTTTCCGCCCGCGCTCGATCCTCTTAGCCAAGGTGACCTCATCCTCCTTGGCAAGAAGCGGCACCTGACCGACCTGGTTCAAGTATAGTGCGACGGTGTCGACGGCATCTGCAGCTTTCACTATTTCAGCCTCCGGCTCATCAAGCTCCGGATGTTGTCCGCCTCCCAGATCGATGGATTGATCATCCTGTGGTTCCTCCCCATTCTGCTCAGCCTCGCGGTAAGGCAGCTCGCCATAAGCCACCCCGCGGGCGCTGGCCTCAATCCATAGGAGCTCGACCTCGGCCTGCGATGGCAAACTCGGAAGGGCCTCGCCGGTGGGCCTGCAGGCTGTAACTTGGCGTTCGACCTCTTGATGGATGACCTGCGCCTTCTTCTCAGGTCGGCTCTCTTCGGGCCCTCCAACCACACCCTGAGAATGCCGGCGCGGTACTGCGGAGGCTCCTGATCTTTTTTGTTGTTTTTTCATTCTTCAAGCCCGTCGAAGCGCGGTCGATGGAGCCGCGCAGCTTCCGGAGTGAAACGCGTGCCGTTTGCCCGAGGTGGATCCCTCACCGCAGGCGCATGAAAAGCGTAACCGAAGGGCAGGCTATTCAGACTTGACCTTGATGATCTTGGGTTTGACCCCCTCAGCCTTCGGAAGGCGAAGAGTCAGGATGCCATTCTGGAACGTGGCACCTGCTTTGTCGGCATTGACTGCGCAGGGTAGCGTCACCGAACGCGTGAACTTCCCTACTCTGCATTCTCGAACGTGATAGTCGGCCTCGTCGATCTTCTGCTCTTCCTTGACTTCGCCGCTGATGGTCAGTGCGTCGCCTGTGATCGAGATACTTATGTCGTCGGATCCAATGCCTGGTAGGGAGGCCTTCACGACCAATTCTTCATCCGTCTCGTACATGTCGATGCTGGGCGCTTCATAACCGGTCGGAAAAGCCTCAAAAGGACGCTCGATGGCATCTCCAACAAGGCGATCCATCATGTTGCGAATCAGCACCATTTCTCGGAAAGGTTCCCATCGGGTCAGGTAGGACATGGCTCCATCTCTGCGATCTAGTCTTCACTCATTGGGTACGAGAGGCTCACTGTTCGGTTGGGTGGGTCCACTCTCCGGCATCTCCTGGGGGCTAGGGTCCCACGGAGGGGTCTGGAACACGCTTGGAGGGCCGCCCCAGCGCTCCGGCTTTGTCTGGATCCTGCTACGGGAGGCCGCCTCCTGAGGCCGTGAGCCCAGTATGAGACCGGCGGGTACGTACCGGAGATATCATCTGTCGAACCGATTTGCCTGCCAAGTATCGAATGTCATGATTACAGGATGAGTAGTGGACAAATCATCCAGTTTAAGGTTAGGACCCATCCCGGCCTGGCCTTAGGGTTCATCAGCATTCAGAAGGCCTTGCAGGGAAGGATGCTTGGGGTGCGTGCCCAGCCGGCAGAATGGTCGATGGTGGCGCACCTCCGAGATACTTTGGGAAAAATGGGGTAAATTAGTTAGTGGAGCATCGGTCTTGCCAAAGCCGCGGGTCTGAAGTCAGGCCGGCCCGGGATGCGGAAAGGCTTGAGATGCCAAGAGGCAGTCCATGCCGGTGTATGCCGGATCGGGACTCAGGCCCGTGGACAGGGACCGAAGGTCAATAAGAGGGTCGCTAACCGAAGGCAAAGGAGAATTAGGCGCGTGGATCCAGATATCCAGTGGCTCATGGACTCGGATGAGTCCAGCGTCCGATACCTGACGCTCACCGAGCTGCTCGACCAGGCAGCTGACTCGCCGGAGGTGGCGCGAACGCGCGCGCAGATCCTGCAGGGCCCCTGGATGCGCGCGCTACTGGCCGGGCAGGAACCGGATGGAGGGTTTGGAGTGCATCCGTACAAGAAGTGGACGGGAGCGCACTGGCGTCTTGTCTCCCTAGTAGAGCTGGGGATTTCGGCCGATGAACCCCGTGCCCGAGCCGCTGCAGACCAGGTCCTTGGGTGGCTCACGGGCAATTCCCATCGGCGGCGCGTACAGCGCATCAATGGGCTCACCCGGCGGTGCGCCTCCCAGGAGGGGAATGCATTGGCGGTGTGTTGCCGGCTCGGGCTGGCGGATGATCCCCGCGTGGAATACCTGGCCGCTTCACTCCTTGAGTGGCAATGGCCGGATGGCGGCTGGAATTGCGACAAGGCAGAAGGCGCCCGCCACTCTTCCTTCTACGAAAGCCTGGCGCCCCTCTGGGGTCTCATCGAGTATCACCGGGTGACGGACGACGCCGACTGCGGGAAGGCGGTCAAACGCACCGCTGAGTTCTTCCTGAAGCATCAGCTTTTCCGATCGGACAGGACCGGTGAAGTGATCAATCCAGAATGGCTGCAGCTTCACTATCCGCTGTACTGGCACTACGACATTCTTCAGGCACTGACCATTCTGTCTAGGTGGGAACCGCTGACGGACCCAAGGGTCCTGGAAGCGCTGGAAACCCTGGAAGAGAAACGTCTGGCGGATGGCGGCTGGCAGCCAGAGGGCTTCTACTGGTGGCCCCCTGGCAAGCGGGCCTCGAACGTAGAAGTTGTTGATTGGGGGCGGGCTGGGCCAAATCTCATGATCACCCTCAACGTGCTGCGCGTTCTGAAGTCGGCGGGTCGGCTCAGAGGCGTTCGGGCGGGATAGGTCGGGCCTCGTCACACGCCGGATGGCACCGCCGGTTCGGCCAGTGTCCTACTCGTTGCCTCGCTTCGCCGGCAAGCCGCGAGCAGGCTTTGCCATGGCGCTGTCAGGCAGTGTCCTGGCCAAACTGATCACCGGGAACGGAGCGCAGCCCCGCTGGTAGGGACTGCGCTTCAGGGCAACGGGTAAAGGCCCCCTCGTCAACAGCGCCACCGGGCGGGAGGGGTGGAGGCCGGATCTTCCTGATGGTCTAAGGGTCGGATTTCCAGATCTGAACCAGCATGCGAAAAATATCTGACTCGGTGATGATTCCGACGAGCGTTTCGCCCGACATTACCGGCAAGCCTGCGATTTTGTTCTCCAGCATTAACTGTGCAACCTCAGCGAGTGTCATCGCCGGCGAGGCGGTGATCACTTCCCTGCTCATCACCCGTTCCACGGTCAATTTGTTGATCAGGGAGGTGAGCTCCCAGACGCTGAGGCTGCTTGCTTCGGAAGCTTCGGCGGCGCGGATGTCGCCGAGTGTGACGACGCCGACAAGCTTGTCGCCATCCAAGACAGGCAATCGGCGGATCTTGTAATCCGTCATCAACTTATGGGCATCCGGCAGGCATGTCTCCTTGGAGACCGCAACCGGATTGGGCGTCATCCAGTCCTGAACCAGAACCTCCGCTGCGCTGCCTATTTCTCTATCTACCGATCCAGATCCGTTATCCATCGTTCAATCCTCTGCGCGCCCAGCGGCCCACCGTTAGCCAAGCTCCAACTACGGGGAGGCAACCCGTCCTCCGCGGCTGGTCGGGGGCGCAGGATCGGAACCACGCGTGTCACGATAAGCATAGACCAGGCGGCGTTTGTGCTCCAGTGATCGATGTCATGAGGCGGCCGAAGGTTAGTCACTTTGGGTGGCGCATCGATTCTCTTGGATGAAATTCCGAATCATATGTCACAAGCGAATGAGGTTCCTTGTCACTGCCTCAACGCCGGGCTGGGGGGTACATTGAGGGCATGACAGATATTGCACAAATCAAGGCTTACCTGAGTTCACAAACGGGGATCGAGGCCGAAATTCTTGAGATTCGGCAGTTGGGGGGTGAAGGGACTGGGGCAGCGGCACTGAAGCAGTTCGGGTATGGTCGCCCACTGCTGATTGGCTACCGCGCCGGCCGGAGGAAGGAAGAGATCGTCCTCCACCGGATGCGGCCCAACGCATTCGGTCGTGAGCGCGCTTCCGACCGGGCGGCTGCAGTGTGGCTCGACTACAACACCTTCAATAACCTGCCCAGACACGCCCCAGCCCTCGACATGGTGATTGAAGCCTCGGATGGCAGCCTGCAATCCATCGGCGGGGCTCAAGACCTCCTGCTCATTACAGGTTATCAACCCGGTCGCCCGTATGCGGAAGATCTTCTGAGGGTACGCGATGAGGGGGTGGCTACCGCGCTTGATTTCCAAAGAGCAGAAACCCTGGCGATCTATCTGGCGGAGGTGCACCACAAGCAGATCGCCGATCCGCCTCTTTGGCGACGGCGTCTGCGGGATCTTATTGGGCATGGAGAAGGCATTCTGGGGCAAACCGATGGCTATCCGGAGGGGCTTTCCTACGTCGGGGAAGGGCAGCTGAGGGCGATTGAGGAAGCCGCGAACCGCTGGCGCTGGAAGCTCAAGCCGTTGACCCACCGCCTGAGTCAGGTACACGGCGATTTCCATCCATTCAATGTGCTCTTTGAGGACTCAGGCTTGGAGTTTCACGTGCTTGATCGCAGCCGCGGCGCGTGGGGGGAGCCGGCTGACGATGTGAGCGCAATGACGATCAATTACCTGTTCTTTTCGCTTCAGCGCTCGGGGCGACTGGAAGGTGCCTTCGAGAGGCTTCATGACCATTTTTGGGAAAGCTACCTTGGAGTTCGACCCGATCATGAAATGACTGCCGTGATCCAGCCTTGGATCGCCTGGCGGGCGCTTGTACTTGCCAGCCCCGTCTGGTACCCGGGCATCGCGGACGAGGCGCGGCGCAAGCTTCTGGCGTTCGGTCGAAATGTACTTCAGGAGGACGGCTACCGGTATCAAGACCTGAATCCTTATTTGGAAACCACCTGATGTCCAACGAGTCCAAGGACGGTTTTGCCCTATGGCTCACCGGCCTGCCCGCCTCCGGCAAGACGAGCCTGGCTCACGCCCTGCGTCTGCAACTCGCGGAGCGGGGCATACGCGTGGCGCTGCTCGATTCGGACCGACTGCGCCGGATCCTCACCCCCCAGCCAACCTATTCAGATACTGAGCGGGACTGGTTTTATCGAGTGGTCGTCTTTCTCGCAGAGTTGCTCACCGAGCATGGAGTAAACGTCGTGATCGCTGCCACAGCCCCGAAGCGCAGCCATCGACGGCTGGCTCGAGACAGAATTGAGCGCTTTGCCGAAGTCTATCTGGACTGCTCAGAAGATGTGTGCCGACGGCGTGATCCAAAAGGCCTCTGGAAGCGGGCTGACGAGGGGGAGATCACGCGGCTACCCGGGGTAGGTGATCCCTATGAGGTCCCTGAGGCTGCGGAGGCGCGCGTCGACACCGCCGGCCTCTCGCCCGAAGGCGCTGCTCTGGACGTCCTGGCCCAGCTGGAGAAGCGCGGTTTTTTCTAACTGCTTTCCGGCTCTTGGGAAAAGAAGTGTTGAAGACCCACTCGGCACGTGATCCATCGCAGGCTGGCAAGTAGCCTGGGATCTTCAAGAGCAGGTCAGTCGATTGAGTCACGCTCTGGCGCATGTTTGTGGTAGGGAGCAATAGGTCGCGGCTTAGAAGCCTGAATCGTATTGGATTGGCATAAGGAATGGGCAGCAGCGTCTCGCCCCCGCTTGATCGGACCCACACTCCCAACTCACAGGTCCTTTGCCTGCGGAAGCAGCGATCGGTTACGACTGGGTTCAAGATCCCGATCCGGGGCCTTACCCCTCTGACCCACTATTCGGCGAACTTCTGGCAGGGGCAGGCAATGTGGCTGCTGAAATGGGGCATGACTCACCGGTTTCCATTTGCGCCCCCGGCGATCGGGTAATGCAGACTTGCCAGTCAGCTATTCAGGGGAGGCGAGTGGAAGGCCTCATCATAGTTCGTATTCGGCAGCCAGACCCACAAGATGAAGATGGTCCTCGCGGCATGCAACTTGTCCCAGGTCATCTGAGCAGTCTCGGGCATCGTCGAACCGCATCCCTAGCTCTTTCCCCAGAATCCTGCATTGCACTTCATCGTTCGAGTGCATTTCGGGAGGGATGGCGACGGGATGGGTTGACCGTGCATAAATCGCCAAGCAAGGTCGGTGACCATGCCTGACACGACAGCCAGAAGCAGGCTGGCGAGTTGCTTGATCTCCCTAATCCGCCGCCAGTAGTCGCCTCCTGGAATGATCTGTTGCCATTCAGGGCAATCAATATCGTTCAGGAACGCAGGCTTCCGGTTGGGCGCGACGTTGGCATCAGGGGATGAATTGACAACTCCATCGCCCAATGCTCACCACCTCCCCTTAAGGCGGTTCACCTTCCTAGCCACGAAATCGCCAAGACTGTGTGTGGTATGCTGATAGAAGGATGAGTCCTTGGGGGAGACCTGAAAACCTTTGACGCCATCGCTTCTCGATCGCCAATCAAGCACAGTGATGCAGGAAGAATCCGGTTCTCGATCAGGAGGTGTGCCTATTTGAGATACGTGAAACTGAGACAGACATTGTGGCATTCGCAGATCAATCGCTTCCAATGAGGAGAGAGAAAATGGTGAAGAGGCTGATTGCGCCAGTGACTTTCCTTCTGGTCTTCGCCCTCCTGCTAGCCGCTTGTGCCCAGCCGACGGTTGCACCGGAGGTCATAAGAGAAACCGTGGTCGTGCCGGGGACACCAGAAGTGGTCACTGTGGTCGAAACGGTGATTCCCCAGCCAGTGGACTATGGTTCAGTCGTCATCATGTCCACGCAAGGCGTCCCTGTGGAGGAAGCTGAAAAGATGCGTGGAATTGTGCTGGCTGACTTCCCAGGACAGCCGGAATTCGTTGGCGTCGAAGAGGGCACCATGCTCGATCGTGTTCAGGCGGAGCTTGGAGAGGAGACCGGATCCGTTGACGTGCTGATCGCGCTCCACGGTACCTACCCCGTCCTGAAGGACGCCGATGCTTTGGTGGACCTGTCCGATCTCGCGGCTGAGCTGAGCGAATTGGGCATCCCGGAAGCCTTCATGGAGTTGGGTCGGCTGGGCACCGATACACAATACTACATCCCCATGATGCAGGCCACCTACATCTTTGCCGCAAACAACGCTGCGATGGATTACCTTCCTTCGGGCGCCGATCCGGATGCCCTGACTTGGGAGGACGTGCGCGATTGGGGCAGAAACATTGAAGACGCGACCGGCGATAAGAAACTCGGCTTTCCAGTCGACGGATTGATGCATCGCTTCCTCGAGGGATACTTCTATCCGTCGTTCACCGGTGGCATGGTAAGTGGCTTCCGCAGCGATGATGCGGTCGCCGGATGGAACTTCTTCAAGGACATGTGGCAATATGTCAATCCACAGTCCGCCACCTACAGCTTCATGCAGGAACAGCTTCTGTCTGAGGAGGTCTGGGTTGCCTTTGACCACACTGCGAGGCTGATCGAAGCCTTTAGAGAGCGACCCGAGGACTTCGTCGCTCTGCCAGCGCCTTCCGGACCACAGGGGCGTGGCTTCATGCCCGTCATCGTCGGGATCGGCATTCCAAAGAACGCACCGAACTCTGACGGTGCCATGCAAATGATCCGCTACATGCTCCAGAATGAGACACAGATTAACATATTGCGAGAGGTCGGCTTCTTCCCAGCGACGGGGGTCGACTTCCCTGGCTTCGTCTCAATGGGGGTCCGCATGGAGGGCGAAGCGGTGTCCAAGCAGGCCGGCTCGCCAGATGCGCTTCCGGCCCTGTTGCCTGTCGGTTTGGGCGCGCGCGGTGGTGAAATCAACCAGATCTATCGTGACGCCTTCACGCGCATTATCCTCAACGGCGAGGATATCGCTACTGTGCTGGCAGAAGAAGGCGATAACCTGCAGACGTTGCTCGAGGAAACAGGTGCCCCTTGCTGGCCGCCTGATCCGCCTAGCGACGGAGCGTGCCCGGTTCCATAAGGGAGATCCAGTGGAGAAGGGGAGGCAAGAATTCGTTGTCTCCCCTTTTTCTTCGGCAGTCTGGGCTCTGTTGCATTTGGATCTCATGAGGCGTCGGACCAGCACCGCTCTGAGCCCTAGAATCAACCCCAAGGCGAGGCCATCCTCAAAGTAACGGTCTTTGGCGAAGTTTGACATGTGAGTTCTCCGAAGGAGACCGTATGAACACCGCCCGATTAAGGAAGTACGAGCCTTTCTTTCTGCTGATCCCATCTATCATCTACTTGTTTTGCAGCAACAATGAATACTGGCTTGAGGATTACTCCCTTTACACCGCAGCGAAATCGGGGTCAAAAAGCGGCACATGGAGGGATTTT
>CAYGCA010000017.1:9522-11079 GCA_964348265.1 uncultured Anaerolineaceae bacterium
TCATCTACTTGTTCACCTTCTATGCCTGGCCAATGTTCAGGGGTCTTGCACTAGCATTCATGACCGATGAAGGCAGAGTAACCATGCAATTCGCTCAACGCATGGTCAACCACGTAAACTTTTCGCCAGCCTTCTGGAATACATTGACGATCGTCGTCATATTGATTCCGGTTCAATTCGTCCTTGCGCTGATCATGGCTCTTCTCGTCACGGCCAGGTTGCGCGGATCAAGCTTGCTCATCTATGTCTACGCGCTTCCCATTGCCGTTTCCGATCTGGCAGCTGGGATTGTCTGGTTCAGTATCTTTACCGAACGCGGCTTCCTGAACACAATCCTTCAAGGTCTCGGTCTGCTGGAGAAGCCATTTATCTTTCTCAACCCGCAGACGCAATGGCCCCTCGTCGCCGTGGTGCTTGCCGAGGTCTGGCGGGCAACGTCAATCGTTTTTGTCATTCTGGTGGCCGGCCTCCAGGGTATCCCCAAGGAGTATGACGAGGCGGCAGAGGTGTTCGGGGCCAATTGGCTTTCCCGGCTGATGCGAGTGACACTGCCTTTATTGCGGCCCAGTATCCAGGTAGCACTCTTGCTACGGACCATCCTTGCCTTCCAGGTGTTCAGTGTCGTCCTGGCCTTGACCGGGGAGGGTTTGAACGTTATCGCAGCGGAGTCGTTCCGCTGGTACCGGGATTTGCGCAATCCGAACGTTGCCGCTGCTTATGCGGGTCTAATGCTTGCGCTTTCGCTTGGCATAGGAATTGTCTATTTGCGAACTCTTCGAGTTCAGGAGGAGATGCGGTAGCTGTTCTTGCCGTATCAGGGCAGTGTAGAAAGGACTGATTGTGAATTCATCATATTCTCGCCTGATCTCAAGAGGTTTGGTCTATCTGCTTGCGATTTCAATTGCCCTCTACATTATCGTCCCGATCTACCTGATCGCGGTGATGGCCTTCAGCCCCAGAGATGTTGTTTACAGTTATCCGAAACCTTTAATTCCCCGGCAGCTTTCCATTGAGACGATGAGTTTCTTCCTCAATTCCTTCGGAGTGCTGGATTCCGTCCGAAACAGCTTCATCGTAGCCATCCTAACTTTAATCGTATCTCTAGTCATCGGTGCCCCAGCCGGGTATGCTGTAGCCCGGTACCTGTTCCGCGGTCAAGATGCCTACCAAGTGGTGATTCTTTCCACCAGAGCTTTTCCGATCGTCATCATTTCAATCCCTTTGGCTGTGACCTACATCCGACTGAATCTTGATGATACTGTGCTGGGTGTAGCATTGGTCCACGCGGCGATGGCCTTGCCAACCACCATTCTTGTGACCAGTAGCGTCTTCTTTGGCGTAGCCAAGGATTTGGAAGAAGCAGCCATGACGATGGGCTGCAGTCGATTGGGGGCGTTCCGACGTATCGCTCTTCCGCTGGCTCTGCCTGGACTGGCAGCTTCCGCGATCTTCACATTTGTTCTATCCTGGAATGAGGTCTTCGGTGCAGCTCTTCTCACGGTCAGGAATCAAACTCTGCCGGCTAAACTCGTCATCCAAATCAACGAATCTCCTGCT
>CAYGCA010000017.1:11089-13022 GCA_964348265.1 uncultured Anaerolineaceae bacterium
CTGGGGGCTTCTTTATCCTGGTCCCGGCAATTGTGTTCATGTTCTTTGTTCGCAGGTACCTGTTCAACCTTTGGGGATTGAAGCTCAAATAGAGTTCCGGGATCACCGGAGACCTACGGGCGCTCGATCCATGCATGTCGGACAGCGGACAAAAACTCGAATGAGGCATCTGATATGGCTGAAATCCGACTAGAAAATGTGCGCAAACAATTCGGGAAGGTTGTCGCAGTCGACGACATTAGCCTTACCATCCCCGATGGCGAATTTATCGTCCTGCTGGGCCCGAGCGGATGCGGCAAAACCACGTTGTTGCGCTGCATCGCGGGCTTGGAGCAGGTAGACCACGGCCGGGTCCATATTGGTGGCCGAGATGTGACAGACCTGTCCGTTCGCCAGCGTCGAATTTCCATGGTGTTTCAGAGCTACGCGGTGTTCCCGCATATGAAGGTCTTTGACAATATCGCCTTTGGTCCACGAATGCGGCGGAGCCCTGCTGCTGAGATTAATGAACGCGTTGAATCTTCCGCCGCATTGCTCCACATCGAAGACCTTCTCGACCGCTACCCTGCGCAACTCAGCGGTGGTCAGCGGCAACGCGTGGCGGTGGCTCGAGCGATCGCCTATGATGCCGAAGTGCTCCTCATGGATGAGCCATTAAGCAACTTGGACGCGCTGCTGCGGCTGGAAATGCGGGCAGAGCTTAAGCGACTGTTGGATGAACTGACGACCACAGTGGTCTACGTTACGCACGATCAGGTTGAGGCCCTAAGCTTGGGTGACCGGATCGCTATCATGAATACCGGAGAATTCCTGCAAGTTGATACTCCTATCGAGGTATACGACAAGCCGGCCGCGTTCTTTGTCGGCAGCTTCATTGGAAATCCACCAATGAATTTCGTCACTGCCCGGCTAACCGAAGAGGGCCCCTTGCTCGTAGAAGGAACGAAACTCCGTGTCAATCCCGGATTAGTCGATCGTCTTCGGCAGAGCGGCCAATCAGAGGTCTGGCTGGGTATACGTTCGGAGAACATCGAACCCCGGACTTCGGTTGACGATGGAATGCTGCCTGCCAAAGTGGTAGTCGTTGAACCCTTAGGTTCTCACAACCTTCTGACCGTACAGCTTGGGGGATCCCTCATCAAGGTCAACGCCCACCCGGATGTCAACTTTCGGCCTGGCCAGGAGATCTGGCTGCATCTGAGCGCGGATAAGATTAGGCTGATGGACAAATCCACAGAGAAGGCCCTGGTCTTCGACTGAGCGAATGTCCTACTCCAAAGGAGTCCGCGTCGGGTTGATCGGCTGTGGGAATATCGGGGCCACAGGCCATGCCCCTGCCTATGCGCGCATCGACGAAGCCCGGTTGGTTGCTGTTTGCGATCTCATCCCCGAACGCGCCTATAGGGTAGCTGAATCAACAGAATCTGAGCCCTGCACAGACTATGGCGAAGTTTTGGCGCGGAGCGACATTGACATGGTCGATATCTGTCTGCCTACTCACTTACACGCCGCGATAGCTATTCAGAGCCTCCAGACCGGTAAGCACGTCTTGTGCGAAAAGCCTATTGCCCACAACTTGGCGGATGCGGACGCCATCATCCAAACTGCAAAGGAAAGCGGCCTAAAAGCGATGATTGCCCACGTGCGCCGATTCGACCATCGATACATCGATATCAAGACCATCATTGACTCCGGTGAAGTGGGCAAACCTGTATACATGCGCCGCGCCGAGCGCCAGCGGTTACCCTTCCCTCCCGAGGCTTGGTTCTGGGACGCCGAGAAGGGCGGGGGCGTGATCATAGACATCGGAGTCCATGTTGCCGATCTATTCCGCTGGTACTTCGGCCAAGATCCTGTCTCTGTCTTTGCCATTGGTCGGAGGGTTCGGGAGGCCGCTCGGCAGGCCAAGAGCTACGATCACGTTTTCATCACC
>CAYGCA010000017.1:13032-21778 GCA_964348265.1 uncultured Anaerolineaceae bacterium
CGTGGTCGACCCTTATGTCACGGGATTGACCATCAAAGCTCATCCTCTAAGAGCTACGATCACGTTTTCATCACCTATCAGTTTCCAGACGGTGCGATCGGCCTGGCCGAGACCAGCTGGGCGCACCCCGCCAAGTTTGGTCCTCTCTACGCTAGTCTGGATGTCCTGGGCAACCGGGGCAAGGTGCGATATAGCGATCAGGACAGCAATCCGATGCTGATCTTCGACTCGGATGAAGACGCAGAGTACCCTCGTTACTTCCGCTTCATGTCCACGACGGAGTTCGCCTTTGAAGATGAAATCCGACATTTCGCCCGGTGCATCTTGGAGGATCGCCCGCCCGCCATCAGCTTGGAGGATGCGCGCCAGGCGCTGGAGATGGCTCTGGCTGCCCAACGTTCCGCAGAGACTGGGTTGCCGGTAACGTTCCCGTTCGCGGAAACTACCGAGTGAACCAGACAGTCGGCATCGGGATCGTAAGCTACGCTCATCTCCACGCCCCCAGGTACGCAGCGACCATCGCTGCTCACCCTCAAGCACGATTGGCGGGCATTGCCTCGCTGGGGGTAAACGACTCCGTCGCTCAGGCAGAAGCCGAACGGTTTGGCGTGCCTTACTTCCGGGATTACTCAGAATTTATCTCACAAGGCAACCTCGACGCCATCTACATCGGATCTACCCCTGTCCTGCATAAGAAGGTCATAACTCAAGCTGTAGCACAGGGAATTCACATCCTGTGTGACAAGCCTCTAGCTACGACGCTCGAGGACGCTGACAAAATCGTGGCTCGAGCCCGCCAGGCGAATGTCAAACTCATGGTGCCCTTCAACCCGCGTTTCCAGTTGCCTTTGATCAAGATCAAAACGGCGCTGGATACGGGTGAAGCTGGCGATCTAGTCTCTATTTATGCTGTGAAGCACGGCCGATTGCCAACCAAGGCAATCAGTCCGCTGGAAGCCGATTGGTTTCTTGACCCAACTCAGGCCGGAGGCGGCGGTTTTCTCGATATCGGCATCCATGCCATAGACGCCTTGCGCTGGCTGGCCGGTGCGGAGGTCCGACGAGTGCATGCCAATGTCGGCACAATGATTCATACTGAGTTGGCCACCGATGATCTCGGGACGATGACTGTCGAATTCGAGAACGGGGTCGTGGGTGTCCTGTCTTCCGGATGGGCAAATCCAGATGGATTCCCAACTTGGCTTGACGCACGATTTGAGATTCTGACCACCAGGCAGGTATTCCTCGTCAAGAGTCCCTACCATGACTTCACCTTCTATTCAGAAGAGAGAACTGCTTGGTGGCGTCGCGATGTCCATGGGATTGTGGACGACTTCATAGGGTCTATCCTCAACGATCGGGAGCCAGCCATCACCGGAGAGGATGGTCGCGCAGCGCTGGCCATTGCGTTGGCAGCCTATGAATCTGCCCGAACTGGAAAGATAATAGATCTCAGCGATGAAGTTGCAACGCCATCCTAAGAATCCGATTCTTCTTCCTTTGCAGGATTCGAATTGGGAGTGCTATAACGTTTTCAATCCCGGTGTTGTCCATCACGGTGGACTCTTTCACATGTTTTACCGTGCTCAGGGGCTGGACTGGGTGAGCCGCATCGGTCATGCCATCAGCGAAGATGGGGTTCAGTGGAACCGCAATCGTGAGCCAATCTTGGTGCCGACAGGCGAGGACGAGGCCAGGGGCATCGAAGATCCGCGTGTAACGGAAATTGATGGCTTGTTCTACATGACCTATACCGCTTACGGACGCGTCTATCCGGGACAGAGTGAACCGTCCCTTAGGGGGGCGGAACCACTCCGATGATTGCACGCAGTCACAATCTGCTTCGCTGGGAACGGATAAGCTCAATCGTTCGCGGCGAAGACAACAAAGATCACGTCCTCTTTCCGCGAAAGATTAGCGGAAGGTTCGTTGCGCTGCATCGCCGCCGCCCGGATATCTGGTTTGCATCCAGCAAGGACCTCAGAACCTGGAAGGACACGGACATGGCGCCGGTCTTTGGACCACGGCGAGAGAACGACTGGGAAAGTGAAAGAGTTGGGGCAAATGGCGTCCCCATCGAGACCGAGTGCGGATGGCTCCTACTCTATCATGCCACCGACCGAGAGAATGTCTATCGATTTGGGGTTTGCCTTCTCGACCTTCAAGACCCGACCAAGGTTATTCGGCGCCCCACCAAGCCGATCTTCTGGCCTGAAGAACTGTGGGAACTTCGTGGCGATGTGCCGCACGTGGTCTTTTCTTGCGCCAACCCGGTGGTCGATGGCACGATGTACGTCTTCTATGGTGGCGCTGATCATGTCATTGGTTTGGCAACCTGTCCTCTGGATGAGGTGCTTGATCATGCGTTGCATTCAAAATGAGAGGTTGGTGGGACCGCTCCCAAGTTTGCCTCAACGCATGATGTTGTAATTGGGCCCGGAAGCGTGCGCCGGTTAGAGAATGCTTTCGGTGCCTAGGGCTACTTAGGGTCGGAAGGGGGACGGCCAGTTTGGCCAGGCTGAGATCCGGGCGCGAAGTGTCCTGGGGTTGGTCTAGGTGCAAGGCAAAGGAGAAGGAAGCTGGTGTTTTGGCAGTTCAGGCATAGGCATGTCTTGTTCTTCTTGAGACCAGTGTGTGCTAGCAGACCTCCTGCGGACTGAGAATGGAGCGTCCTCAAGCTTGGTTTCGATATTCATTGGTTATGGATAGGGTCTCCGTTCGCCTCAAGTCTAGAGGCCTGGGCTGATGAACTCTTCGGAAAGCAACTCCGCAAGGCACCGTTCCAAGGTGCGGAAAGAATGGTAGCGGCGTCCGATCTCGAAGTTGTGCTCGAGCGTCCCTTGGAATTCTTCCGGGTTGTCCAGGATCCGCCGAGCTTCCTGGACGATCTCAGCCGTGATGAAATCGGAGAATTCGATCACCTCAAAACCCTTCGGACGGATATCCGTCCTGAAGACCTCATAGGCGTTGACGACGATCGGCCGCCGGTAGTACACAGCCTCGATCAAGGCGTTGCCGAAACCCTCGATAGCGGAGGGGTAGGTCACGAGGTCAGCCTGGTGATAGAGATCGCCCAGGGAATAGACCTTCTGATCATTCGCTATCCGGCCTCGCCCGTGATCAACACGCTCGGAGGCAAAGACGACCCCCACCCCCAGAAGCTCGGCGTAGTCCTGCAGGTAGCGCTGGTATTCTTGGCCTTCGTCGCCCGAGGCATGCGAGATTACCAGGATGCAATCCGGGCCGAGGCGGCGGGTTAATTCAATGGCAACCTCGATTCGCTTGCGCGGCACGACGCGAGTCGGCTGCAGCACCAGACGTCCCCCGGGAGGGATCTCCAGCTCTGATCGCAGGTCGGCGCCGTACTCGTCGGGCGCAGGTGGCGGCGAGTCGAAGTCCATTACATTGGGAATCAATACAGAGCTTTCACCGGTGCGCAGAGCAAGCTGCCGGGCTGCGATCGAATTGATCACCACATGACGGATGGAAGGCAATTTAGGGGGGAACGCCATATGCAGGTAGTCTCCGGCAGCCGAGACGGCGAAGCGAGCTCTCTCCCAATGAAAATCATGGTGGTGGGCGATGGTGGGTATGTCTGTCTCGGCAAGCAAGCCGGCGAGGGCTATTCCGAGGGGAACGTTCATCGGGAGCGACAAGGCGTTTTGCGTGATCAGCAATTCAAGGTCGAACTTCCCGACGAATTCTTGAAGGCGGCTCTTAAGGTGTTGGCTGAGGCTCTGGACGGCGTTTGATGTGGCTGTCGCTCGGACCCGGCGCTCGAAAAGCTCGCCATTGAGTCGCTGGATGTCCGGGTGCTTGAAGTGCGCTTCTTCAACCAGGTGGGTGCGCTCAGGCGGACGATCGCTCTCACCGGCGAAGTAGAAGCACTCGTTCCCGAGCTCCGTCAGGACAGCGGCCCACTTCTGGACCTCGAGTGAAACGCCGTCGGTCCCCGCCAGCCGCGTGGATACGAAGCCTATGCGGATCGTCGCTCCTCGCATGCCTGTTCTCCCTTTTTCAGATCTCAGTTTCGTTGAGCCCCAGCCAGCGCACCGCGTACGGCTCAAGCCGGCATATCGAAGGATCGAGGCGATTTCGGGTGATAAGGTCTACTGGCTTAGAAGTGGCAGGGACGGGGAGTTCGATTGGCCCTTCCCAGCCCCGCCCGGAGACTTCGTGGAGACACAAGACGCGGCGCGTCCCTCCCGGCGCGCGTCTCATCACGGCGAATACCCTTGGGTCCAGGTCGACCACCTGCTGCTCGCCGGCGGGGTCAAATGCCGGATGACCGCGGCGAGCGGCCAGCAGCCGGGCGTAACCTCGGAAGACGCTTGCTGGGACCGAATGCTCTTCATCCAGTCTGGTCTCAAGCTGGGGCAAAGGCAGCTTTTCGCGGTTGATCGAGCGGGGCCGGCCGGTGCGCTCTACCCCCTCGCGATGATTACGCGAGCCAAACAGGCTGTGGAAGTAGATCCCCGGCACGCCGACAAGCGCCAGCATGATCGCCTGGGAAGAGAGGAAGCGGGCCACGGCGCGACCAGGCGCCCTTTGAGCCTCTCCAGGCTCGGTGAGGGCGTCGAAATAGGTGATGTTGAGTTCGTAGGGCTGGCGGCCTTTTCCTTTGAGGCTCCGGTAGGAAACGCGGCCACCATGGGCCTTCGCCCGTTCGACCAGCGCCTCGATTTCCTCATCGCTCAGGATTTCCCGCGCCGGCCGCAGTCCGATCCCGTCGTGAGAAGCGAGGAAATTGAAGAAGGCAGCTTGGCCGGAGGGGAGCGTGAGGCTGGAAGCCCAGGCTGTCAGGCGGGAGGCGTCGCCGCAAGCGAAAGTGTGCAGCACAAGCGGCGGTAAGGTGAATTGATACACAAGGTGGGCTTCATTGGACCCGTCGCCCAAATAGGAAAGGTTCTCTTCGTGCGGCACATTCGTCTCCGTGATGAGGAAGGCCCAGGGCGACACGGCGTCGAAGATGGCGCGCAGCAGTTGCACGATCCGGTGGGTTTGCTCCAAGTGGATGCTGGGCGTACCAGCTTTCTTCCACAAGTAGGCGACGGCGTCGAGGCGGATGATTTGGGCGCCCCGGCGGAGGTAGTAGAGCAAAAGGTCAATCACCTCGAGGAGCACCTCCGGGTTGCCGAAGTTGAGGTCTACCTGATCGGCGCTGAAGGTCGTCCATACGTAGCGTGTGCCGGCCGCCGTTCTGAAAGGCGTCAGCAGGGGCAGGTCGCGCGGGCGCACAACCTCGGAAAGATCGGCCTCAGGGTCAACGGTGATGAAGTAGCCGCTGTAGGGCGGCTCATCCGCCAAAAAGCGCTGGAACCAGACGTTTTGCACTGAGGCATGGTTGATGACCGCGTCAACCATCAGTCGGAAATCCCGCGCAACTGTCTCAATGTCCTCCCAGGTGCCCAACGCCGGGTCGACCTTTCGGTAGTCGATTACGGAGAAACCGTCGTCGGAGGAGTAGGGAAAGAAGGGCAGAAGGTGGACGCCGCTGACCAGACCGCTCAGTCTGCGCTTTAGGAAGTCGGCGAGTGTGCGAAGAGGCGTCTTCCCCGGCTGGTGGAGCATGTCGGCATATGTGATCAGGATCGCATCACGCTCGGTGAAAGGTCCG
Organism: uncultured Anaerolineaceae bacterium; assembly: GCA_964348265.1. Classification (GTDB taxonomy): domain Bacteria; phylum Chloroflexota; class Anaerolineae; order Anaerolineales; family E44-bin32; genus JBFJVD01. Next base: position 18,650 of record CAYGCA010000017.1, read on the forward strand.
GCGTTGCCGGGCGGCGCTGAGGAGGCGGCCTCGTGGGACTGTAGGATCTTCTCCAGCCGAGGCAGAAACTCCCTGGCGCGTTCGGAGCCGTACAGGTGAGCAAGGTGGTCGGCAAACGTCGGTTTTGAAGAGAGGACTGAAGGTGAGGCGTTCATGGTTCGCAGTTCAGACGTGGCGACTCGATGCGCTCCATGGGGTCAGTGTACTATACCTTGGGAATCGAACGATAGGATTCAAGATACGGCCTCGCCGCCCGGCCCCCAAGCAGCGTAGGTGGCGGCTGCGGCTGCACCTACCAGGAAGGCAGTGTAGAAAAGCGACTGCGGCCCGACCGTCCACAGCCAGCCGCCAACCAGTGAAGCGGGAAAGACGACCAGACCGCGGATAAGATAATAGGCGCCCACCACACGGCCGCGCGCCTCTGCCGGGGCGAGGTCCACGATGAGCGATTTGCGGGCTGGTTCACCGATCTCCCTCAAGCCGGCGATCACGAAGGCAACCCCCACCCAAAGGGTGCTCCTGGCGCTGCCCAGGGCGAGCGGAAAAAGGGCGAAGAAGGCAAAGGTCAGCAGGATGAAGGGCTTGCGGTCCATCCGATCGGACAATTTGGCAAACGGGATGTAGACGAGGATGGCCGCGAGCATCTGGATGCTGGTCAGCCATCCGAACTGGAAGGCATCTCCACGCAGTACGTTGATTACGTAGAGCACAATGAACACGTTCGGCATGCCGCTTGCCCAACGCGCCAGACAGTCGGCGACCAATAGACGCTTGAGGTTGGCATCCATGGCGCGCCACAGGTTGCTGGACCGGACTCTAGCGGCTCTGGGCAAAGCTGCTTCCCTATAGAAACGGCTAGTGATCAGGACCCCGCCTATCGCGAGAACGATTGAAAGGCCGAAGCCTAGTCTCATTCCGCCGCTCATGCCCATGCGGGCAATCAGCAAACCGCCGAGCGGCGGCGCCAAGACAATCGGTACCCGCTTCAGGATCGATTGGACGCCAAAACCGATTGAGCGCTGCGTGCGGGGCAGGTTGTCGCCGATGATAGCAAAGATGGCGGGCAGAGTGAGGCTGCTCCACGCCATAACGAACACTGTGCCCAGGAGCACCCAGAGCCAGTTCGGACTAAAGAGGTAGATGGCATAGCCTGTCAAGGCAAGCAGAGCAAACAGGGTGAGAGTGGGCAGGCGCCCAAGCCGATCGGCCAACCAGCCCCCCGGATACGGGTAGACGGCGTCCAGCAGATCTTTCAGTGTGCCATAGACCGCGACCACCCAGGCACCGGCTCCGAGAAGCTCAAGATACTTGGGAACAAAGCGCGACCAGAGCTCCTCTCCCATCCCAAGGATCAAGAGCGTTGTAAGCATCACGAGGATGTTTGGTTCCAGGCCAAGCCAGCGTTGGAGCTTGCCCAGCCGGGTCGCTGATTCCCCCGATCCCGATCGGGCTTCGGAGGGATTCTCCGCCGGGTTCACCTGCCGTATAAGGACCTCGCTGGGGGCGTACACGGTGAGCCGTCTTTTGGGCATTGTACTCTGCCCGAGATCTCACAGCTCGCAGGGAAAGGGAACTTGGGGTGGAAACCGCCAAGAATGGGGAGCTGCGATAGGATCGCTCGACTATCTTTCGAGGGGCTGCTGGGCCCGGCAGCTGCTATTTGTCTACCGATCATCGATGTGAAAGGCTTCGCGCCAATCTGAGGGGTCTAGAGTGAGACGGACCGGGCCACTGTGGGCCTGCGCTGCTCAAGGATCTATTCGGTCTCCTACCCAGGAGGCAAGGACGCACCGGAAACTGCGCAGTGCGGCGCGTTGGTCCCCGGGCGAGGCAAGGGGCGACCTGCTGGTCGGAGAGAGCCTACCATTCAAGGCGTGGTAGGCTGGCACAGGTTCCGCCTGCCTTATTCAAGTGGCACGGGCGGGGGCGGTGCCCGGCTCCCCGTTCGTCCAGCACAAAGGGTCACCTGCCATCCTGGCCGTATTCGGCAGGCTGCTTCTCGGGGTATCATCGTTAGGGGAGGCTCCAGGAGGCGAGGAAGGATCGATGGCATAGAGAGTAGTTCTCAGTGACTCTCAGGCGTTAATGCCCTCTGAGGGGGTCCGTCACCTGTTTCAGATGGCCCCCCAAGAGTCGGGCAAAATGGAGACCGCCCTCAGAACTCCAGGGGACTGATGACTGCCCTCATCGACTGCCGACTTAGACAGGTCACTGATCACAGTAGAAAGCGACTGCGAATCACCACAAAACAGCTTTGGATTACGCTTGTTGGCGGCATACTGCTGGCTGCATGTCGATCGGCCAACCCCGGCGCGCCTCCGCCTGCTAACGGCCCGACAGCGGCAGGCACGACCGCAAGTCCCATGTCTCCGCCCACAACCGAGCCCACCTTGATCCTGCAGGGTACAGGTCCGGAGCAGGCGGACGTGGGGCGCGAGGTCTATCAGCGTGCCTGCGCCGGGTGCCACGGCCTCAGTGCTGAAGGCTACGCCAACGAGACTCGAGCACCGGCTCTGGATGGCAGTGAACACGCTTCCCACCACCCCGATCAACAGCTGCACGACTGGATCGTGAACGGCAAGCTTGGCTTGGGGCGGGGAATGCCGGGTTTTGGCGGCCAGCTTGACGACGGCGAAGTCCACGCCATCATCGCCTATCTGCACACCTTGTGGACGCCGGACCAGCTAGCCATTCAACAGGATATAAGCCGGCGCTGGCCTTCCACACCAGAGCCGACCTGGACGCCGGGGCCATAGAGGCGCGCCAATCTGCAGCCTTTGCAGCAGCTTTAGTCGCCGCCGCTTGGGAAGCTGAAGGGCGGTTTTTGCCAAGACTGAGCCGGCGGATGGACAGCTGCTAGCTGGGCTTGACTGGGGCTGCATCCCGATGGTTGTGTGGCGGCGCCAATGAGAGGCTCGGTGAACCCGATCTAGACATGGCCCTGATCTGTCGGCTTGACTCCAAGCAGGAAGGCTTGGGCACTCTTGCTGGCCGATTTCGCCAATGCTTCCAGCGGGTCAATCTACGAAGGGCGGGCTTTTTCTGCGTCCGCCGTAAGCAAGCCCTGGCCGCCCAGGTAGCCCAGGTAGGCGGGGACCAGAGGCAGCACACAAGGGCTGAGGAAAGACA
>CAYGCA010000017.1:21788-24533 GCA_964348265.1 uncultured Anaerolineaceae bacterium
GGTGCGGAGGCGGAGCCCAGAGGCAGGTCCAGGTAGAGGTTGTTCCGCTGCGCCCAAATTGCGATCCAGGTGATGCGGTCCGTAAGCATCAGGATCCCGATCCCGATCAAGAAGATGCCGCTCAGCCACTGGAAGGTGCGCGTATATCTTCTGAGCCTATGCGCGATGCTAAGTGCGCGTTCGAGCATCAGCGCCATGGCCAGGAAGGGCAGTCCCAGTCCGAGAGCATAGCCGGAGGCCAAGACCATGGCCTGACTGGCGGTCTCTTGGCTGAAGCCGAGCGTCAGGATTGCGCCTAGTGTGGGACCCACGCAGGGCGTCCACCCAGCGGCGAAGAGGATACCGAACAGACCCGACTGGAGCATGCGGTTGGAGGGTGCCGCACGCATCTGAGGGCGGGTGTCAACGCTCAACCAGGGTATCCGAATGAGTCCGGTGATAACCAGGCCGAATATCATGACGAGTACGCCGCCAATCTTGCCAAGCATGAGTTTGTATCGCCCGAAGAGGTCGCCGATCAACGTGGCGGCGCCCCCCCAGCCGATGATGAACACCAGTGAGAAGCCAGCCACAAAGAGAAAGGCGTGCAGCAGGACATAGCGGCGTTCGGTGGTGAACGCTGGCGTCGAGGTTGTCGGAAGGCTCATGGGCTCTCCTCCAGGAGGATCTGTATCTTTGCCTCGAGGGTATCTAGGGGGATCGGTCCGATAAACACCTCGCGGACCTTGCCATCTCTCCCAACGAACACGCTGGTGGGGAGACCGAGTACGCTGAAAAGCCCCTCCGAGACCTGGCTTTCGGTGTCCAGCAGGATAGGGAAAGTCAGCCCAAGCTCCTGAACGTAGGGTCCAATTTGATCCTTATCATCCGCGGCCGTCCAGTTGACGGCGAGCACGACGAAGCCCTGGTCTTGAAACTTCTCAAAGGCCTGCTGCAGCGCCGGCATCTCCTCTCGACAGGGCGGGCACCACGTGGTCCAGAAATTGATCACCACCGTTCGTCCCAGATACTCGCTCAAGCGTTGCGTCTGACCCTTCAGATCTGGCAGTTCGAAATCCGGGGCCGGATCGCCCACACGAACCGCGCTGCCGAGGCTCGGTACCACTGTCCCGGTCAATTCTACCGGAATTGCTGTTTTGGAGGCTGCCGGCTGGGTGATCACGTTCTGTGGCTGCTGATCGGTCAACGGCCTAGTATCCGCCTCAGGGGCAAGGAACAGGCGCCATCCCAGGAAGAGACCAAGCCCGACTGCACCCAGCAAGGTGAGTGTTCGGACTATCTTCCCGAGAGTTTCATCGCCCTGCTTTAGGTTCTTCCAGTCGCTCATCGCTTCAGACCTTGTCTGGAAGAGCCCCCAAGCTATCTGACACTCCGCCAACCTTCTCGGGAGAACTCTCTATCCATCATGGGCTAGTCAGCCGTCCCTCCTCGTCCCAGACCTGTCACAGGTGCACCGATCAGGAGCAAGTACTCTCCTCACGGGGGGTGAACATGCGATGCGGGTGATAGATGAAAACGAGGACAATCAGAGGCCTCGAATCCGAAACTTGGCTTCGATGGTGGACTTCCAGCCATGCGCGGCCTTCACCTTTACGAATGCAGCTTGGCGATTTTGACAGCCAATGTGTCTCTTTTTCCCAATTGACCAAACTTCCCAAGAATAAAGTGAGACCGTGTCTGGTACAACACGCAATTCTGCGCGCAACGCCTGGTCGGACGCCTGAGTTTGAGAAGGGAGAGGAGACCGCGTGTATGTGGCAGGTTCTGAATGAGCAGAATCTACCTGGGAGGATAAGGCCTGGACAACCCCGCAGTCTGATGAGTGGCAGTGAATCGTCCGGCTGGCCTCGGGCCGAGAGGCTGGATGCCTGCTGATGTTCGAGAAGTTCTTCGCCGCAAGGACGGCAATCCGCAAGGCGCACTCCAGTGTTACCGGACAGCCTGGTTCACAATCGTGTCCCTTGACAGGGGTTCCAAGGCCGGAGATCTGACCCTTCATGAAGTGACCCTGATCTGGTAGTGGAAGTCGCTCCGTGGCAATCCCAGCCTTAACCGTTGGACCAGGTCGGGAGCAGTCAGGCTCCTGGAGGGACGCAGGTCTGGCTCGAACCCACAGATAATGCCCTCCCTAGTCCGAGAGCACACGGGGAAAGCCGTTCGGATGAAGGTTCTCCCCGACAGTGCCGAATCAGCCCCCTCTCACAGGCTCTCACACTTCGAGGCGGTCAAGAATGATAGCCCCCTAGCAATACCTTCGGGTCATGACAACGATACCTACTTCCCTGTAAATTCTGGATAGACCGAAAAGAGGCAAAGCCGTGAAACTGACGGGCAGACCCCGGAGGGAGAAATTGAAGATGGCTCGCCAGTTCCTGCGCATGGATCAGCCGTTAAGGTACCGGATCGAAGTGCAGGGACGGATAGAAGAACGCTGGTGGGATTGGCTCGACGGAATGCAGGTCACAGTGGAAAACGGTGAGAGCGCCAGGCTTGTCACCACGCTGACCGGCACTGTCGCCGACCAGGCTGCTCTGCAAGGCCTGATCCGGAGGCTTTATGACCTGAGATTTCCTCTTCTCTCCGTCACCTGCCTCGATGTATTTTCAGAAGGTCAATTCTAGCTTATTGGATCAGGATGAATCGATCCGTTGAACCAAGAAAGGTGGATGGGTCACTGCGAACTAGTCGAAATACGCATACCATCGGTGATGGAATGCGACCCTTACAAAGGGTCGGGTATGAGGA
>CAYGCA010000017.1:24543-25704 GCA_964348265.1 uncultured Anaerolineaceae bacterium
CGATCAGCGCCAGCGCATACTGGATAGAGGCACAGGGATCAGCAACTTGGAGACAATTGAGCAACTAATCCGCTGGCAGGAAGGCCAAGTTAAATCCCTGGAATTGGGGAGCGACTGGCTTCAGCGCGAGTGGGGCGAACGCTTCATCTGGGCCGTGCTGTCTGCTGCCTTCATGGGAGCGCTTGTCATTGAGGCCTATCTGTTGTGGCAAGTCCTGAATGCCCCGTAGGAGTCTCAGATCGACCCGCACGGATGCTTCCGACAGTAAGGGACAGTCGGGACTGCGTCCCATCCGGCAGGGTGGCGGATGTCCCAGATCATGAGGGTAGATGCTCTGGAGAAGAAGGATCGCCTGCTGAGCGATCTAGTGGCAATTTCGGATAGATTCCCCCGTCTGCTTCGATTTTCGTTCGGAAAACTGAACAAAAGGTTGGCTCCCCTTGTGGTCTCGGCCACGATCTCAGAACTGGCTTCAAATGTGCTCTATGTTGCTTTGCTGGAGAAGGCCTATGAGCTCGGCGATCCGGCGACGGGTGTTGGAGGAGTCCTTATTCTTCAGTCCGCCTTGCAGATGACTCTGGGTTCAGTAGCCGGGAGTATGGTGGGTCGCATCGGGACCCGGAAATCAGGCATCATCGGCTTGCTGAGCCAGGCGATCTTTGCATTTGGCCTGGCATGGAGCCGATCGATAGGCGCCGTATATCTTCTGGGCAGCTTGATTATGATCGCGCGGCTGCTCATTGTCCCATCTTGGCTGACAATCCTCCCAAGCGTCAGTACGCGCGCAAACCTCGCCAAATCCACTTCGCTCCTGTACGTCATAAGGGGTTCATGCTTCTTTCTCGGGCCGGCGCTCGCAGCGGGGTTATTCCTGTCGTTCAAGGAAACCTTTGTGCCTGCCGCCGCAGCGGGACTCATGCTTATCGTGGCCGTTCTACCTTCATGGATTGTTCCTTCGGGGTCCCCGCATGGCCGGCCTGATCACATGATGGTTCTCTGGGCCGAGCTGAAGTCCTCATGGAGATTCATCGGACGGCACCGTCCTGTATGGCAGGTATTCGTCTGCTTGACGATTTCTATTATGACCCTTGGGGCTGTGATGCCTCTGCTCACGCCCCTGGCTCGACAAGTTGGCCTTGGCCTTGAGGGCACGGGTGTTGT
>CAYGCA010000017.1:25714-39652 GCA_964348265.1 uncultured Anaerolineaceae bacterium
CTTTCAATTCTTACCTTACATGCTTTAAGTGAAGGTGTTTTTGTCTCGGCATTAGGTCTGGGCGCGTTGATCGGGCCTTTCTTGGCAGGTTGGTTCTTCAGGCGAGTGAGTCTATCCACAGCGCTATTGCTCACCGGGTTGCTGACCCCCCTGGGGATAGGGTCCACCAGCATCTTAGAGAGTGTAGAAGGGATCTTCATTGGGCTGATGACCTCGGCGCTTGCTGGAGCCAGTCTGAATGTGATCGTGATCACAATCCTTCAGAGGGTGACCCCTGCGAGCAAGCGGGGCAGTATTTTGGGTGCTGAGCAGACATTCCTTGGTCTGGGCTGGTTAGTTTCCTTGGTCGCAGTAACGAGCCTGGTCTCCGTAGGAATGCCTGAGCCTAAGCCAACGGAGCTGTTCTTGATGATTGGTATGATCGGAGCTGTGATGGTCTTGGGCTGTTGGCTTCCCAACCAAACTCGGTTGAGATTGGCTTTCAAGATCGATAAACCAATGGCCATCTAGGGAAGGTTGCGGGTGTGATCCAGCTGGCAATCATGTCCTGAATCCCCGGATGGATCACCCCCCGCGGCTACGGAGCAGCAGTAAGATCAGATGTTGCGAGCCGTCGGTTTTGTGGGTCTGGTGAAGGATACTTGTCGTGCACGGGAAAACCCCTGGTGCAGCAGGGCCTTTTCGCTGAGAGCCCAAAACAGTTCGCCTGCTTCATGGGCGAACTTTCGCCTCAACAAGCAGTCATTCCCCACATTGCCCCCACTTCGAGTTCCTTAGCCGGCTCCGAGCCTGGATCGGAGCTAAGCCTTTTGCCCCATTGTCTTGCTTCAAGCCATTTTGCCCTTGTTGCTCTCCTTTCGATTTTGTATATTCGATAGTATAGCAAGGATCTGAGGACCGCCAGCTGCATATTGAGCCTTATGGGCTCGAGAGCTGTGTTAGCTGAGGCAGGCTACGAGTTGAGGAGGAAGATGGCCTCTTCTTTTCTTGTGTTCGCTTGCCAAGTTATGTCACTTGGATATCCACCTCTCAGCCAACTGCTCTGAAAGACTGGCCGGATCGCCCCAGGCCTGAGGTCCTCTCGATTCAGCCAGGCTATCAACCTTTTCCTGGCAACCCGGTCTAGGTCGGAAGGCCGATGATTGATGCCCTCCTAGAGACCAAGCTTTACGTTCCCAGAACCCGGGTCAATATCGTGCCTCGCCCTCGTCTTATCGAGTGCCTTACCGCGGGTTTGGCAAGGAAGTTGACCCTTATCTCCGCGCCGGCAGGCTATGGTAAGACGACGGTTGTAGTGGAGTGGATCAGGAGCCTGGACAGACCTTTCGCTTGGCTCTCCTTGGATTCGTGGGACAACGACCCCTTTCTGTTCCTGCGCTATCTTGTTCGCGCGCTGCGGCGAATAGACAGCGGTATAGGTCAGACCGTCGAAAAGGCTCTGCAGGCAACCGATCCGCCCGACCTTGAATCGATGTTGACGTGGATGATTAGAGAACTGGCCTCCCTTCCTGATCCTTTCGTCCTTGTACTGGACGACTACCATGCCATCCAGGAAGTGAGCATCCATGGAGTGATGGCAACTTTTGTCGAGCACCAGCCGAGGCAGATGAACTTGGTCTTGATAACCCGAGAGGACCCACCCCTGCCCCTGGCCAGGCTGCGGGTCCGTGGAGAGATGAATGAGATCCGTGCAGCCGACCTGCAGTTCTCCCGGAGGGAGGCGGCATCCTTCCTGAACGAAGTTATGGAGCTGGAGCTTTCACCGGAAGAAATCGCCATGCTCGAGGTACGGACTGAAGGATGGATTGCTGGCTTGCTGCTGGCCGCTCACTCCCTCCGGACATCGACGGACCGGTGGTCATTCCTGCGAGACTTCGCCGGTGATGATCGCCAGATCATGGATTATCTGGTCGACGAAGTCCTGGCCCATTTGCCGAGAGAGACCCAGACATTCCTGCTAAAAACCTCGGTGCTCAGTGGCCTATATGCCCCCCTTTGTCAGGCTGTGGTGTATGGCGAAGGATCCCCCGAGCGTTGTCAACGTATTCTGGAGCAACTTGAAGAAGCTAACCTTTTCCTCGTTCCCCGGGACAATCGCCGTCGTTTCTATCGGTATCACCACCTATTTGGGGAAATGCTGCAGAACCAGCTGCAACTGAAGATGCCCACTGAAGTCGGCGATATTCATCAGCGAGCCAGCGAATGGTACGAGGCGAATGGATCTGTAAGTCGGGCCATTCACCATGCTCTGGTCTGCGAAGACTTGGGGCGAGTGCTGGATCTGATCGAGGCTCACGGCTTGGCTGCGCTTTCTCAGGCCGAGGTCAGAAAAGTGAAGGGATGGTTTGATAGCCTTCCTGAGGAATTGATCCGATCTCGTCCTTACTTGTGCGTACTCTTCGCGTGGACCTTATGGCTCACGAATTACTCTGACCCGCCCGCCGCAGTGGACGACTGGGTCAAAGATGCAGAACGTGCGCTCCCTGTGGGGAGGCCAGTCTCCAAGGACGAAGACTGGGGTAAGGATCAAGAAGTCACAGCGCATATCCAGTCAATCCGGGCTTCAATGGCATTCTTCAGGGGCGAAGATCCCCGCATGGTCATCGACCTCGCGAGACAAGCGCTGGATCTTGTGCAGGAACGCGACTGCTGGCTTCAGAGCATGCTATGTCACTTCATCTCCGCATGTCACGTGGTGCTTGGCGACATCGAGTCTGCCATCCTATTTGATGAACACGCCCTCCGCTACGCAAAGGCCTGCGACTTTGACTACTTGGTGATAGGCATCTACTACGATCAGGCGGTGATTGCTATCCGACAAGGTAGGCTCCAGGATGCGGAGGCCAAATGCCTGGAGGGAATTCGATTCGCTGGCAGGAGCGGCAAGCAGCACTCTCCTGTCACAGGCATACTGCACGTCTTGCGTGGTCGGATCTTTCTTGAACGCAATGACCTTGGATCAGCACAACGTATGCTGATCGAAGGGCTGGGTTTGCTCAGTCTAACGGGTGAAAACGTGATCCGTGAGCAGGGTCGTGCTGATCTTGCCAGGCTATATCAAGCGCGTGGGGAATGGTCCAAGGCGGCCGAGGTTATCGAGCAGATAAGGCTCGGCTCGCCGTGGGCCGCATCGTTCGGTGCCGCTTTGCAGGTGTTGCTCTGGCTGAGGCACGCCCGCTACCCGCCAACTCGACGAAACCTCGCGTTCAAATGGGCTGATCAACATGCGATCGAATTGGATCCTGAAACCGCAATCCCTGCGGTTATCCCCTCTTGCGAGGGGGACTATACCTTGAGGATGATCTCGGCCAGAGTGCTCTTGGCCCGTGCGCAGGCGATGTCCTCAACTCGGCGAGAGGACGCCATGCAGCGCCTGCTCGATTTCCTGGATGGGCAGCTGAGAATTGCCGAGGATGCCGGCTGGAGAGAACGGGTAATGGAACTGGCGATCGTAAAGGCGCTCGCCCTTGAGGCGCTGAGGGATACCGATGGCGCTCTCGAAGCCCTGCGACAGGCACTCACGCTCGGAGAGCCGGAAGGGTACGTACGCATATTTGTCGATGAGGGAGCAGTAATGGGACGCTTGCTGCATGAGGCTGCATCTCGCGGCATGACGCCCGAGTATGTCGGCAAGCTCCTTGCTGCCTTCCCAGAAGAGAAGCCCATGCCCTCGGTGTCTGCTAGAGCCCAGTCACGGGAGAATGAGCTGGTTGAGCCACTGAGCGAGCGCGAACTGGAAGTGCTGGAATTGATCGCCGAGGGATTTTCCAACCGAGAGATCGCTGAGAAACTCTGTCTGTCCCACAACACCGTCAAGGGTCACTCCCGCAATATCTACGGTAAATTAGGAGTCAGGAATCGGACGCAGGCTGCTGCAAAGGCAAGGGTGTTGGGTTTGCTACCCCTCGCCCAACCGAGGCGTTCGAAAACCTAGGCGCAAGCGGCGCGAGCGCATTGCCGGAGGTCAGCTTCTTGCCAACCGAAGATATGGGCGCCTATGCCCTGAATCGCTTGGAAGGCTTCGGGCTCTTGGGACCCTATGATGGTCGACTTTCACAACTAGGCCTGGGCCAAGCAAGTATACGTTGCCAAATTCGCAGGACCTGCGTGATGATCAAGCAGGAGCGGCTAGCGCACCGCCTTCCCATTCCCACACCTGCAAAGCACTTTGGAGGGCCGGATCTTCCTGTATGGCATGATCCAGGGAAGCGGCAACTGGTTCGGTGGGAGTCGGCCCAGTCAGGTTAGGTGATCCATCTTTCGGATCGTTCTCTGAATTCGGTTCATTCACGCCTTGGTCGTGAATCATGCCATTTAGCTCCTCACGATTGAGCATGGATTTGTGATCTTTCCAAAGAGAGGCACACTTGATGGCATCCCGGGGCTCGGGCCAAGCCTGTCGAGCTAAGCAGCCTGGGCTCAGTTTCCTCGGTCCTCTCCGCACTGGCAGCCCGGAGAGCAAATCCTGGCTGCCCGCAGCTTAGTTTCTGGGTTTATGGATAATCTCTCGGCATTTGAGCTTCTGATCTACTAACCACACCGGCGGTTCCATCTACAGTTATTGTCTCGCCATCCAGAATGCGTTTGGTCGCTTCACCTGTTCCTAAAACCGCCGGGATGCCATACTCCCGCGCCACAATCGAGCCGTGGCTGAGAGGCCCTCCCACATCCGTAACGATGCCCGATGCCCTGGCAAACAGCGGCGTCCAGGCCGGTGTGGTGATCGGGGCCACAAGCACATCCCCGGCATTCATCTTATCGAAGTCCTCCGGACCATGCAGGACGCTGGCCGGAGCGGTCACCCGGCCTGGACTGGCGGCAACACCTCTGATGAATTCTCCCCTGGGAGTTCTAGCTCGACGTGCGCCGAACAGCTTGCTTATGGCCCGCGGGAGCCCGAGCTGCGGAAGAGCCTTTGGCGGCGTGAGGCGTTTTGCCATCCGCCAGGCGGCTTTGCGATTCTGGGCGATCGAGGTCATGCGGCTGAGAGCCTCGCCTCGATCCTGCCTGGCTGCGGCACGCTCAACTTCGTCTTGGTTCAACCAGAAGATCTCCCCGGGTGCTTCGATCATTCCGCCTGCGACAAACCTGCGGCCCAACTCCAGGAGCATTTGCCGCAGCAAGGGATAGCTCAGACCAACATCGGCGAGCCCATCTTCGCGCAGGGGTGCGTAGCGCTGAGCCGCCGCAAGGAGTTTGCGGAACAAATTCCGTCGCGGCCCTTTCAGCCTGCCCAGTACGGCCCGAGTAGCCTGCTTGCGCCGCTCGGCGGCGGCCTGCTGGCGCGTGTGCGGATTGACCCCTTGACCGCTGAGGAACAACTTGAAGGTCTCGAGCAGCGGAACCGGATCGTCGGCGGGCACCGGATTGGCATAATCCAGATTGTAGATGGTGTGTCCAAAGCGTTGCAGGTGCGATCGGAAGCGATTTCGCCACTCACGCCAGTCTGCCGGCTCAGCCCCCCGTGGCGATCCGCCGTTTTCAAGCTGGCTGGCCAGTTGAGGTGTCGGCGTGTTGTGCAGGAAGGCGGCCAGGTCGGTGCGCCCACGGGCCCACTCCGCCAAATCATAGAGGGACTTGTCAGCCCGGATGGGCGTGCTATCGAAGCCCAGAAGGAAAGTGGGTGCCGGTGGGTCATCCCGGCGCCTAATGAGCGTGTTATAGGTGATTGTGAACAGGGCCTCACTAATCCAGGCCGCCGGAATAACGCCGGATACCAGCGCCACATAGGCCTCCACGGCCGCTACCGCAAGCTCACGTGCACCGGCCAGGATCTCTTCGTTCGAAAAGTCTCGCCAAGGCTTGGCCTTCCAACCCTCCACAGTGGAGGAGTATTTCGGGCGTCCCACGTCTAGCCACCGCCCCACAGCCCCGGTAGACATGCGCCTTGCAATCCCGATGCTGCGCAGGAATATCTGGCCCATTTGTCCGGGCGTGAGCGAACCATTGTAATAGGCGTAGTCGTTGACGGTCACAATGAGCTCTTCCGGCGTCAGGCCTGGCCTGCCAAAGAACTCGGTCATCAGCCGTCCCATGCTGGTGTTGACGTCCGCTAGGCCCATCGTCCCAAACAGGGGGGTGAGCGGATCGGCCATCAATTCCACGATGTTGTTGCGCATGGCGATGTATTTGCCTCTAGGCAGCTTCCATTCGATTGCAGCCGTCGGTTCCGGCTCGGGCAAGGCCGTAATAGGGCGGGCCTGGACGATGGCGAATTCCCCGTCAGCCAGCGTCCACTCAATATCCATCGGCATACCGATAAAGGCCTCGATCCGAATGCCCAGGCGCACTAGTTTGGCAGCCAATTCGTCGGTCAGGACCGGCACCCGGCGCAGGGGTTTGGGGACGGGTTGCTCATGAGTGCCGCTCTCCCCTAGCACAGTCATGACCCGCTTGTCCGCCGTCTGGCGCTTGAGGATCCGACCGGTGGACTTTTCTACCGTCAGTGCGTCCGGCGTCACCAATCCGCCCACGACGGCCTCTCCCAAGCCCCAGGCCGCGCTGATCAGGGCGTGGTCGCGACTGCCGGTCACGGGGTTGGCGGTGAACAGCACCCCGGAACGCTCGGCCCGCACCAAAGTCTGGACCACCACGGCTACTTCATGGGCTGCGCGAATGCCTTTGGCCTGAGTATAGGCCAGCACTCGCTCATTCGAACGGGATCGGCGCACGGTGGTAATGGCCTGGCGGATCTCTTCGTCGGTGCGTACGTTCAGCACCGACTCAAACTCTCCGGCAAAAGAAGCTTCAACTGAATCTTCAGCCAGGGCAGACGAACGCACGACAAACGCGACATCGCGATTCGCTGCGCGCATGCGTGACAGGTGCGCCCGTACTTGAGTCCACGCGTCTGGCGTCAGGCCATCATCGGCAAAAGCAGAGGGCGGAATGACAAAGCCATCTGGTACGGGGAATCCCGCCTGATGCAGCCGGCTAAGCGATCCGCCTTTGCCTCCGGCAAATGCCAGCTGATCAGCCGTGAGTTCTCTGATCGAACGGACAGAACCGCTCACCAATGCCTTCGCTTCCAATTTGGTAGCCATTGTTGGCTTCTCTCTTTCGCCGGTAAGAGCCTCACACGAACGCGGCTTTGAGCTTGTCAATTTGTGCTGGTGCCAGGGTCCCAATCTCCTGCTTGGTCAGGGGCCCATTCCGGAGGGCGATCTCTTCATCTTCATAGGTGGGGCGTTCTTCTTGGTAGATCACCCCAATGGGGATCCGATCACCCCAAATATGGGCCAGTTCCCAAGCGGCAGATTTGTCCCGTCGATTATGCCCTTCCGCTTCCGCATCGTAGACACGCGCCTCATACCACTCGTAGGTATTCACGCGGTTGAAGATGATGCAGGGTTGCAGAATATCCACCAGAGCATAGCCTCGATGCTGGATCGCTTCCTTGAAAACGCTCAACATGTGCTGTTTATCGCCGGCGAACGTACGCGAGATGAATGTGGCATCCGACGCGAGCGCAAGGCTCAGCGGATTGACCGGGGGCTCGATGGCGCCATACGGGGAGGTCTTGGTCTTATAGCCTTTTTGAGAAGTCGGTGAATATTGCCCCTTTGTGAGCCCATAGACCTGATTGTTCTGCGCGAGGTGGGTGATGTTGAGGTTGCGGCGCATGGTATGGATAAAATGGTTTCCCCCGATCGCATATCCGTCCCCATCTCCGGTGATGGCGATCACGACCAGCTCATGATTGGCGAGTTCAAAACCCGAGGCCACAGGGAGGGGCCGGCCATGGATCCCCATAAAACCGTTGATCTTGGTGTAGTCGGGCAGTTTGCTTCCACAGCCGATCCCCGAAGAGATGATAGCTTGGTGCGGCGCCAGCTCAAGTTCAGCCAGCACCGTTCTAAGCGTAGCCAGGATATGGAAATTTCCACATGAAGGATTGCCCGGACACCAGGTGGGTTTTTGATACACGACAAAGTCAGATGGTCTGAACATTGAACCGCTCCTCCTCCAAGCATCTGAGAATGTAGTTGGGTGAAAAGGGCCGGCCGTCGTATCTCAAGATGTTTTCCTCGATGTGGATTCCTGTCTCCTGGCGGATGAGGCCAGCCAATTGTGCGCTGAAGTTTTGCTCGACACCGATTGCCCGTCGAGCTCCTCCCAAGACCTCACGCACCTTCCGCGCAGGAAAGGGCCAGACCTGAGGCAGATGAAGCATGTTCGCAGTCGTGCCATCGTCGTTCAACCGATCGACGGACTCGCGTAATGCGCCGTAGGTTGACCCCCAGGCGACAAAGGTGTAATCCGCGGCCTTCGGTCCATAGACCTCGGGCTGCCAGAGATCCTTCCGGGCGGTCTCCAGTTTTCGCATCCGTTTATTCATCATCCGGAAACGGTTCTGGCGATCCTCCAAGATATGGCCGTCCGCACCATGTTCATCCGAGGTGACCGAGAAGAAAGCCTTCGCGTGTGAGCCGGGGAGGGCGCGCGGTGAGATCCCAGTCTCCGTATACGCATACCGCTGGTACTCGCCCTCCAATTGATCCAGGTCTTCAGGATTTAGGAGCTCTCCCCGGTCGATCTTGACGCCCTCGATATCCAAAGCGTCCAGTTCAAGCACTCTGGAAGAGACGGCCAGAAACTGATCGTAAAGGACGATCACAGGGGTCTGGTATTTTTCCGCCAAGTTGAAGGCTTGGGCGCCCGCCTCGAAGGCCTGCTCCACCGTTCCGGGTGTGAGTACCAAGCGAGGGAATTCACCTTGGGAGGCGTGCAGCATGAAGCGCAGGTCTCCTTGTTCGGTGCGCGTAGCGAGGCCGGTGGAGGGACCAGGGCGCTGAACATTGACAATCACAACCGGAGTTTCCGTCATCCCTGCGAGGCCCAAGGCTTCTACCATGAGAGAGAATCCACCGCCGGACGTCGCCGTCATGGCTCTGACGCCCATGTGATTGGCCCCGATGGCCATGCACATGGCCGCGATTTCGTCTTCGGTCTGCTTCACCAAGACCCCATATTCCCCAGCATGAGCAGCCAGCCATTCCATGATGGTCGTAGCAGGTGTCATTGGGTAGGCGGAGACAAAGCGGCATCCTGAAGCCAAGGCTCCCAGGCTGAAAGCGTAATTGCCGTTCAAGAGCATTCGCTTCGGTCTTTCGACAACTTCGAGACGATGCTCGAACTGCGCGGCGTACGTATCTCGGCCGTATTCGAACGCCACTTCAGCCACCCGGAGGTTTGCATCCACAACTTTGCGACCCTTTCGCAGGAAGTTCTGCTCAATCACCTCGCCAATCTTCTCAAATTTGTACCCGGTGATCCCCGTTGCCACGGCAACTGCGGCAGTGTTGCTCATCAGACGGTTGCCACCCACCTCCTCAGCGATCTCAATAATCGGCGAGGCTAAGGCTTTGATCCCCTGATCCTCCAGGTCCTTGGCTTCTACCCTCATCCCCTGGTCGTAGATGATGCCACCGCCGGGATCGATCAGCGTGCGGTAGGTATCAAAGGCTTCTCGATTCATCGCCAAAAGGAGGTGGAGATCGTCGGTATGGGTGTAGATTTCATGGGGTGCGATCCGAATCTGAAAGAAGTTCAAGCCCCCTCGGATGCGGGACATATAGTCCTGCATGGTGAAGAGGTTGAGACCGCCTCGTGCCAGCGCCAAGGAAAAACCGGCGCCGGTGGACTCCACGCCTTGACCGGCCTTTCCAGCGATCCGAATACTCATGTTATTTACGGACATGTAGGTGTTCCTCCACTTGGCTGCCAGCTACGCCAGCGGCACTCTTAGTTTCTCCCAACCGCCAGTCGGAGCACGGCTCGGGTGCATCCGCAAGTATTTGGCTTTCAGTTCCTCCAGCGTCTCCTCGTGATCCGGGTCGAAGATCACCGCGTCCACGGGGCAAACCTCGACGCATTGCTGTTCATCGTAGAAACCCACGCACTCCGTGCACAATTGGAAGTCGACTTCGTACAGCTCTGGTCCCTCTGAAATGGCCTCATTTGGGCAAACCGGCTCGCACGCGCCACACAGAATGCATAGGTCGTTGATAAGCATGGACATGGCTGGTCTTCTCCTAATCCTTCTTCTCTTGAGGTTTACGACCTTGTTCGGTACAAGGAGCTATCTGCCGGGATTCACGGGACTGCACACAAGAAGTTCTTTTCCCCTGCCTGGGATAGCGCATTTCATCTCTCAGGCCTGCCCTCTGTCGCCAAGAGAAGTTGACCGATTAGGATTCTTGCCGAAGCACCAAGTGCGACCACTCGGATTAGAATCAAGCGGCCCAGCGCATCGATATCGCCCTTTAGGTTCAGAGGCTTGCAATCCGCTCATCCTTACAGGGAAAACGGGAAGGACTATGATCAGCCCATCGAGAGCAAAAAGGGCAAATGCGGGCCATAAGAGGAATGTGCGTCTCTTTGTTAGGCTCCTGTGCAAGACCGAACTTTCTTGTGAGCCAGTGTATTCGCTGGCTGGGGCCCATGTCATGACACTAACGGGTGGTTGTGGGGTTAATTGCAGCCACTCTGGAATGACAAGGGTGGGGAGTTCTCTTGGAGCGAAGCTTTGGGTATTGAGGGAGAACCAGGCAAACCGCGCCTCTCGCCAACGAAGTAGCCTGTCTCCTTTGGATGAGGTAGATTCCTGACCGTCCGTTCAAGATCAACTCTCTAAAGGCATCCTCTTCAATGTGCACTGCTGATTCTCTGCTAACAGGTGCGACGATCATCACCATGGACGGAGGGAGGCGTGTTCTCAGGGACGGGGCCTTGGCCATCCATGAGGGCCGGATCCTTGAAGTGGGAGAATCGAAGGTAGTCCAGTCCAGATACCCCGAAGCCAAGGAGACGATCGATGCCTCCAACATGCTTATGCTGCCGGGCTATATCAACGCGCACACGCATATAGCTATGCCTCTGTTTCGGGGACTTTATGCGGGAGACCCGAGATCCATTTACTCTGTGATGTTCCCGATCGAAGAAAGTCTGGAGGCTGAGGATGCCTACCATCTTGGGTTGCTTGGTGCAGTGGAATGCTTGAAGGGCGGCGCCACGACCGTCGTGGACCATTACTACTTCATTGAGGAGATCGCCCAAGCCGTTGAGGTCGTTGGCTTGCGGGGTGTTTTGGGTCATACCGTTGCGGATCGGTTAGCGCCCTTTACCGGAGAGCTCGAGAAAGCGCGCGCCTTGGATTTCTTACGCAATTGGCGGAATCGAACCCCACGCATCATCCCTGCGCTGGCTCCCCATTCGCCAGAAACCGTGTCGCCCGAGACATTGTCAGAACTCAAACAATTATCAGACACAGAGGATATCCTGCTCCATATTCACCTTGCGCAGTCTCCGCAGGAGGTTGAATACATACACCAGGAGTACGGGTTGACGCCCGTGGAATTCCTCGATCAGATCGGCTTTCTGGGAGATAACCTATTGGCGGCACATGCGGTGTTCGTGAATGATTCCGACATTGATCGGTTGCATTCCAATCAGGTGAACGTGGTATTCTGTCCGACCTCACAAGTCTCTTATCTCTACAGCGCTGTCACGCCAGTTCCTGAACTCCTCTCAAGAGGAGTCAGGGTGGTGCTTGGCACGGATACGGCCGCCGGAGCCGGGAACATGAACATCTTGGAGGAACTTCGGGCCGCATCCATGATTCAGTTGTTCCGGTCTGGAGATCCGGGGAGGCTCAGCTCAAGGAAATCGCTAGAGATGGTCACCATTGACGCCGCGGCCGCGCTCAAGCTGCAGGATCAAGTTGGGTCTCTGGAACCCGGAAAAAGAGCGGATTTGATCCTGATCGATCTTCAAAATGCTGAATTGGCTCCAGTCAACGACATCTATGCGACAGCCGTTTACGGCATAACGGCGCCGCATATCGACACGATCATGATCGATGGCGAAGTCGTCCTTTCAAAAGGCACCGTCGTGGGGGTCGATGAAGGTGATCTTGTGAGAAAGGCTGCGGACGTCCGAACAAGAGTGCTTAGGAGAGTGCTGGATCAGTATCCGGGGTTGTCAGAGTCCTTGATCTGGTCTGAATAGCGATAGGCTTTGAAACCGCCTCGATACAGGGCAGGGTCATTCCCCTTCAAGTCTCTCTGGTTGGAGTTCGGCCAAGCAGCCCGCTCGAAAAGCCATGATCCTCATGGTGCCTCAGAGGCCTACTCATGTCGTGGACCTCTTAGTGGAGATAGTCCGTATCGGATAGCCAGTTCTTCGACTGCAGGGTAGAGTTCTTCAAGCGGACCATCGTGGTTGATCGTCAAGTTGGCCATTGAAATGGTCTCTTGGAGGTCAAAGAGTTCCTCTGCGGCCTCGTCCTGCCGCAGAAACCGCTCGAAGCTTGCGGGGTCTCGGGTCTCAGACCGATACCGGCTTCTCTCAAACCGGATCAAGGGATCCGTGACGTGTACGTGAACTAGGATGAGTTGCTGTCCGTCGGTGTCCCTGAGCACCCGGACGTCCGTCGGGGGCGGATCCCTGTCCAAGAGACCACGACCACGATTGTTCGCGTATCCTCTCCAAAACTCGCTGCGCAAGATAGGCCGGACCGTGTTGGGGAAATACTTCCAGGAGATAGCATGCAGGTTTCCCCGTGTGGGTTCCAGCCCTTCCTCTCGGGCTATCTAAAGTGTGATGTCGCCAGTTGAAACGATTGGCACCCTGAACCTTCGGTGCAAACTCTTCACGACCTCGTCCTTGCCCGAAGCAGTGCGCCCTACCCTGCCAAAGACTATCGGCTTTGCCGCAAGCGCTGGATCATGGGGCGTGATCTGATCAAGTGTCGCTGGCCCTTTCAGGATGAACGCCTAAGCTTGAAGTGTGCTCTGAGCCATGCGTGCAGCCTGGGAGGTCCTATGCGTCTAGTGGCTGCCTCAGCGCAACGATAAAGTTACACCACAGCACTGACAATACTTCTGGCGTGCCTCTGAGGTCCAGAAGACCCGGAGTGGGAGGAATCCGAAGGGTCCTCTCGGCTGCGACACCTATGCCTCTTCGGGCAAGTGCTCCCCGCGCATTTCATGCAGGTAAACGTCGCGTTCGCGAGTGGGGATCGTGACCGTCAACAATCCGTTCTGAAAGTGTGCCTCTACTGCGTGAGGTTCGAGGTCGGCCTCTGGGAGCCGAAACGACCGTCGAATTCTTCCAAAAGGCAGCTCAGCCAGGATATACTCTCGTTCCTTCTCGAACGCCTCCTGGGCCGGATGAAGTTCGGCTTCAACCAGGATCGCGTTGGAACCCAGGGTGACCTTGACGTGTTCGGGTCGGCAACGCGGGAGGCCGACATTCAGTACCGCGTAGCGATCGGTGAGATAAAGATTCGCCAGCACTCCGCCAGTGGGGCGTCCTTTTTCATGGATTGGTTCTTCGGTCCGCTGGACGGCTACTCGATGCTGTCTGGGCTTTGTTGGCATCCGGTCTCTCCTCTCAATGCTTGCGATTGTCGTGTTTTCGGTCGTCCACCGAATCCGACGCCTGAGAAGCTGAAAACAAGCTTTTCAAGCTCCTGAACTTGCTATTTGGCGTCATTCGACCAACAAGTCTCGCTTCACGCCCAATGCTTCATCGGTGATTCGGATGGACTCTTGTCCCTTTTCCGCCATTCCAGTGAGGGCGCGGATGGCGTCGATGTTTTCGGGGATGACGATGGCCTCGTTGTAAACTTGGTAGGTGTAATACAGCTCGCGCCCGGTTACGGTCAAAACGTCCTCCCAAAGCGCCACCTCCCACATATCCCCGCGGGGTCGGCCAAGGTCCTTCATAAGTTCAATCGTGCTGTTGAGGGCGACGATGCCATCGGCCATGCGAATGAACGCGATGCGCGGAGCGGCCGACGCCGTTTTGGCGCCCTACCACGACGTCGGCATGGCAGCGATCAAGACCGCGGCGTTCGGCGCCGCCATCAACGTGACGCTCGGGCTCCCCTTTCCCAGAACCTCGCCGGATCACGGAACGGCGTTCGACATCGCC
>CAYGCA010000018.1:0-494 GCA_964348265.1 uncultured Anaerolineaceae bacterium
TCGGAATGCCAATGCTGCTTGGTTCAATGTGGCTCACGCGGCGCGGCAAGCTGATCGGGTTGCTCTTTTGGCCGGGCGCATTGTTCTTTGTGCTCTACAACTACCTCACCTACGTCTTTGCCATGCCACTCAACGCGGCGCTTCTTCTGCATCTCACACTGTTGATGTTGAGCGCGTACACCCTCATCGGTCTACTCGCCAGCATTGACGGAAGAGCCGTAAAACGCGGACTCACCAATACTGTGCCGGAGCGCCTCGCCGGAGGTGTTCTGGCTGGATTGGGTCTCCTCTTCTTCTTGCGGGTCGTCGGCGTTATGATCAGTGGACTCATTAGTCGGACACCGATTGCCGAAATAGAATTAGCGCCCCATAGCACAGATTTCTTGATCGCTCCAGCCTGGGTAGTGTGTGGGGTACTCCTTTGGCGGCGGAATGAGTTCGGCTATGTGAGTGGCCTGGGGCTGCTTTTCCAAGCCAGTATGTTGTTCATCGGC
>CAYGCA010000018.1:608-4488 GCA_964348265.1 uncultured Anaerolineaceae bacterium
CTTTATCCCCTTGGCGCTCTTTGCACGCGGCGTGGTTTCAGATCACAGCTCATCCCCCGTGTAGTCCGCAGGTTTGAGCGAATCTAGGAGTTTTCCAGGCCAGATCGGCAGGTCCGGGCAATTCAGCAAGGCCGCCCAACAACTCGAAGCTGTCCCGGCCTGCGCGCGGCTCCGAGTCGAAAACAGTGTTGCTGGGCAGCTGAGCCTGCAACCGTCAGCCAATGCTCCATTAGTAGCTGAGTGCTGAACCTGGCGTTCATTCAAGATTCTTCACCCTCAGTACCTTTTCACGCCAATCCTCAGACACCGATCCCCAAAAGGAAAGATCGAACTAGATGCGATGGAGAACCGCACTAGATGTGAGCACTATGAATTTGCCCATGCAGCCCTTAGGTCTTTGGTTTTTTGCTATCCGGCGCTCTACCTCGCGTTGGCAAGGTCAATTGAGTCACCAGAATTCCTCCGGAAAGCATGAAGTTCAACGGCTGAATTAGGTCAAGAGGAAGACAGGTCTTCAGGCCGCGAATAGGTTGATCTCGAAGCCTCAATAAGAAGACCTGCCGACTACGGACTCACAACTATCGAGATGCCCCCTGCCAAGGGTCTACTTGAGGCCCATCACGCGGCGATCGTATGCCCACAAGCGGTTTTGGAGCATGGCAATGACATCAAGTCGGAGCAAATTCGAAGTTTTCCACTTGGGTTGGGGTTCTCGTTGGCTGGCTCCGATCGAACAACTATTGCAGAATAGGTGGAGGAAGGTAAGCATTTGAATTGCGGCGAGCCTCGAGATCCTTCGATCGATGAATTCGTGCCACATCGAGAGAGACTGACAACAAAGGAGGCAAACGCCGACATGCACCCGCCAGTCAGAGCGGTTAGAGTTCCGTCCTATTGAGGCTTGAACCACTAGATCCATGAAATCAGCCCGGCAGCTTTTTGAAGCGTCACTCGGATGGTTGCAGAGCACCTATCCGCAACATCAGTTCTTTGTCGAGCGGGGTGTCGTTTGGACCTTACAGAAGCATCTGAACCAAGTTATCCGATCCGGTCAGCTCTCGTTCCACGTCTTCAACGACTATGGAATCGACCTGGGTAATCGTCGAAGGATCTTTGCTGACCTTGCTGTACTCGACCCTGACGACACTGTTCAACTTGCTGTCGAGTTCAAGTATGAACCCTCTCACTCCCGCGTGGACATCCAGCCATCAAAGTTTCCAGCAGTGTTTTGGGGGAAGGATGGAGTTGCCAAGGATATTGAGCGAATAACGGAATTCGTTTCCAAGGGCAAAGCCAAGCACGCCTATTCCGTCTTCATCGACGAAGGCGGCCATTTCAGAAGTCGCCGACCTCACGCTGGAGCCAAATGGCACAAATGGGAGCATGGGGTCTGGGCCCTCATCTCCCATGCAAGCGCATGACCCCATACGGATCTCTTCACGACAAACCAGTGCTCTCCCGCGAACCATTCTGGCCCATAGGTTACAAATCTGTCTTGAGGCATGGGGAACACTTTGCTCATCACATAGATAGAAGGCGGTGATCGCCGACCGCTCACCTCAACACCGCTAGCGCGCTTCTAGGAGAATCTTTCGATGCCTTCGAAGAATATCGATAGTCTAGTTCGCGATGAGTGGCGAGACTTAGGCTTTTTCTACGAGCTGGACGAATCGTCCCGAACCTGGATCTTTGTGGGATCGAAGGGCGGGCTTCTGAAGATGTGCGACATCCTTAGAGCATATGTCGATCAGCCGTCTAATCGCCAAATCTCAGAACACGAGCATTACGGGCCATACGGATACCTTGAAATCATGACTTGGCACAGTGCGGGTATCGATGACCATAGCATCCACGGCGAAATCTGCGATCTTCTTCGGCCTAGCGATCTGATCGGTCAGAAGCTCGAGAGTGCTTCAGCTGGCTCAGCCTTTGAGATTGGAAAAGAATACTCCGAGGGAACTCAATTCAAACTCCGCTTCGAAGTGAAAGCTGAGGGCTTTGACCCAGCTTCGGTGGATCCATATCTCTCCACCTAGGCCCATTAAGCCCTCGCTACACCCTTCACTGGGCTTCGAGAAACACACTGTAAGGGCTGGCGGATACTCAGCGACTCCCTCTGCGGCACTTCACAGAGAGGGTTCCCCTGCGCTTCTTCGGGAGCATCCTGCAAGGGTTAGGGATGCCGCCTTGCACGGGAAGGAGGAAGATGATGGGGCGAAGGTCTATACGACGCGCTCAGCCTAGGGTAGCAGTCGGGGACAGGGTACGGATCAGCAGCACCTATCGGATAAGATACTTCCACGGTGCGCTGGCAACCGTGAGGGAAGTTGAGCGCACTTGGATATTCGTCGAACCTGACAAGCCGATCCCTCGAGATATGCGAAGGTTGTCCCCCGTACGCTATGGAAGTGCCATTGGGGGCAGACTACTCCGTGTCTCAATCGGTCAAATTACCAAGGTCCCCACAGAGCAGGAGGACACCTAGAGGGTCTCAGTGGCGGCCTTTGTTCACGACATTGTGAAATGCCTGGGGTCCCAGATCGCGCTTGAGCTCGTAGGCGCCAGATCGCTCAGGATTTTCCTTGACGGTGTGCGGGCCGTAGCACCCGCAGGATCGTTCTTCCATGACGAGCTGTGGCTTGTGTGCTTTGGATCTCGTTAGGATTGGGGCTGAGGTGCGAGGTGGGCTTCGGAGGTGCAAGCCCCGGCTTGGCTTCCAAGAGGACCTTCCTCAAAGACGGCGCCGCCACGGTGATCCCAAATCCCTTAGGCAATGCCATTATGGGGATCGACTTGGCTGGAATGCGTCTTCACTTTCGTCAGTGGTTGTTTCTTGCCAATTGACCTGCTATCTTGGGACCGCCCCGCGTTCGAACAGTCTGGATCAGCACCTTGGAGCAGGGCATCTCTTCGGTTGTGCACTGGGGGAGCTCTTCCCGGGAAAAGCGCGCATCGAGGCCCCTGCTGACTGCTTCAATATGCGATTGCAAGGCAGAGGCTATACGGCATTTAGTCCTTTACGTAAGGTTGTCCTAGAGCCTCAGGCTTTGCGGCGCCCCACTTGGTCCTGAACCACTTGGTTGACATGAGCAGCAAGACTCCCACGGTTATGACAAAGGGAACCATCCTCCAGATGTACCTGGACAAAACGCCGGGGAGCACCAGTTGTGGGTTGAGCGAGAGCTGCCACAAGGTTCCAAAAAGCAGAGAACCGGCCAGCAGGATCAAAGGATTCCACATGGAGAAAAAGACGAGCGCCAGTGCGATGAAACCCCAACCCAACAGGAAGTTGTAGTTCCACACAGGGTTGTAGTCCAGCGAGTAAATCGCCCCGGCTAACCCCATGAGCATCCCTGCGGTGACGACACATAGATAGCGGGTTTTGGTGATGTCTATGCCCGAAACTTCCGCGACGGTTGGATTTTCCCCCACCGACCTTATCCTCAACCCCAAGCTGGTCTTAGAAAGCACAAACCAAGTAATGACCGTAAACACAATCCCGAGGAAAAAGAAGGGGGAAAGACCAAAGATGGTTGGAATTCTCTCCATCCCTAAGGGTCCAGTAAATGGGCTGCCAATGTAGGTCGTGAGGCCGAAGCCGAGGATCCAAATGCCCATCCCGCTCACAACCTGGTCACCCCCCAGCGTAATAGAGAAGAAACCATGGAGGAGGCCGAGCAAACCCCCAACGGCAATCCCCACCAAAAAGCCGAGCAAGTAGCTTCCGGTGGATTGAGCGGTGATGAAGCCCAACGTGGCGCCAAACAGCATCACGCCCTCGACCCCCACGTTCAGGATTCCTGAGCGCTGTCCTATGAGTTCGCCAAGAGCGGCAATCGTGAAGATCGTAGAAGCGTCGAGGCTCCTAGCGAAGAACTCC
>CAYGCA010000018.1:4498-22205 GCA_964348265.1 uncultured Anaerolineaceae bacterium
AAAGCGACGAGCGTAATCATCAGAACTCCGAGCAGGGCATAATCCACGCCAAAGCTCATACTCAGCTTTCCCTGGACGAATCTGCCGCCGATGGACAAGCCCCCGAAAAGCAGGGCAACCGGAATAGCGGCCAGAGGGTTTCCTTGGGAAATCAATCCACATATGATCCCATAGAAAGCGAGATCGCCAAAGAACCCGTAGTTCCTGGCGATCTTGTAGACGCCGGGAACCGCAGCGAAATAGTGATACCCTGCCAAGCCAGCCAGTGCGCCTCCCATCAGAAAGACCAGGAGGGGGATGTAGAAGGGGCTTATGCCAGCATACTTGGCCGCGGCCGGATTACGCCCATAAGCCCTGATCTCATATCCGATCTTGGTCCTGGCGAACATATAGGACAATAACAAGGCAACCCCGAGGGCGATGAAGAGCGTGAAGGGGACGTCCATGACCCGGGGCGGGTACAAAGAAGGGGGTAATTCGAAACTCTCGCCTCTCCCGCCGGGGTTCATGAAAGGGCCTCCCTCTTTGATCATGAATGAAACCAGCCAGAAGGTCATAAAGTTCAGCATCATGGTCACCACAATCTCATTGACGTTGAACTTCCCCTTCAGAAACCCTGCAATCGCGCCGATCCCAGCACTGCCTAAGGCTGCCGCCATCAACATCAGCGGGACAACCATAGTATTGGAAGGAAGCGAGGTATCGAACCTGTGCACGCCAAAGGCAAACAGCACCGCGTAGGCGGCCAACGTCCCCGCGTAGAGCTGCCCGGTCATTCCGATATTCCAGAGCCCCGCTCCAAAAGGAATTAGGAATGCGTACGTACATAGCAGGAGGAATATGAACCTGTTGATCGTCAGCGGCAGGCCAAAGGGATTTGCGAACGCGTAGGAAAAGATCTCACGATAGGCGAGGAGGGGATTGATCTTGGCGAAGATGAAGATCAAACTGAAGAGGGCCAGAGCGACGATGATCGCCAGGATCGAGATGCGCGTGGCCTGCCAGCCAGATAACGCTACCCTTTTCTTGACCTCGACGGCATAGCTGCCGATCCTCATGTCTCATCCCCCTGCAGACTTATCCCGGCCATCATGGCACCCACGCTCTCCCTTTTGGCCTCCTCTCCTGGGATAATGTCCATGAACTTTCCTTCATAGATCGGGGCCACCCAATCGCTCAAGGACAAGATCTCGTCGAGGTCTTCAGAGATCAGAAGAACCCCCGCTTTGTTCTTTTTGGCCTCGACGAGTTTGTTGCGAACAAACTCCGTGGCCCCAATATCAAGCCCCTGGGTTGGTAAATCAGCGATCACCAGCCGTGGTCTGCGAGAGAGCACGCGTGCCAGGATGAGTTTTTGAAGATTTCCCCCCGACAGACTTTTGGCTTTTGTATCCGGGCTGGGAGCCACCACGCCATACTCTGAGATCATTTGCTCTGTAAGGATCCG
Organism: uncultured Anaerolineaceae bacterium; assembly: GCA_964348265.1. GTDB lineage: Bacteria > Chloroflexota > Anaerolineae > Anaerolineales > E44-bin32 > JBFJVD01. The sequence continues at coordinate 5,946 of CAYGCA010000018.1, forward strand.
CAACTTCTTATGGTCCAGCGCCCCGCGTTGGTAGACTTCATCATCGAAGTAGTAGTTCATGGTGGTATTCTCCACAAGGGAGAAGTCAGCGATCGAACCGACTTCTGTGCGATCGGCGGGGATGTACCCAATCCCCCTTTGCCATCTCTCCAAGTTGGAGGCCAGCGTGATGTCTCTTTCGTCAAGAATCACCCTTCCCCCTTCTGCCTTTCGAAGCCCGGCCAGAACCTCGACCAACTCGAGTTGTCCATTCCCGGAGATCCCAGCGACGCCGAAGATTTCACCTTCACTGATAGAAAACGTGACACCGTTAAGAGCCAGGTAACCTTTGTCGCTGGGAGCGGAAAGGTCTTCTACTTGAAGTATGGTCTTTCCCTTCTCTACCCTGGTCCTTTCAATTCGAAAGATGACTTCCCTGCCCACCATTTCCTTCGCCAGACTCTTTTCCGTTACATGCGCCGTCTCGATGGAGGTCACGACCTTCCCCCGCCTCAGGACTGTTACCCTATCGCTTATCCTCAGCACGATGGGGAGTTTGTGGGTGATAAACGGGACTATGGCGAGATCATCTCGGGCCATGGCTTCGATGGAAGCCAGCAGTTTCTCCGTTTCAAGAGGCGTCAGTGCGGAAGTCGGTTCATCCAGGATGAGAACTTCTGCCCCGCGATAGAGGGCCTTAAGGATCTCCACTAACTGCTTCTCTCCTTCGGAAAGCTGCCAGACCTTTGCTTTGAGGTCTATGGAGAATCCATATTTATCGCAGAGTTCATTAATCTCCCTCTCCGCTCTCTTCAAGTTCAGGACTCTCCCAGCCCTGGGATGTCCGAGGATTATGTTTTCGATCACTGTGTGCGCGGGCACCAATTTGCGGTGCTGGTGCACCATCCCAATACCCAGATCGATGGCATCCAGGGGCGATCTGAACTTGACCTGCTTGCCGCCGATGATGATCTCACCTTCATCCGGTTGATATTGACCGAAGAGGATTTTCATCAAGGTGGTCTTCCCCGCGCCATTCTCCCCCAAGACGGCGTGAATCTCACCCGCCTTTATCTCAAAATCTATGCCATCATTGGCTACGACTCCCGGGAACCTCTTCGTGATTCCCCGGGCCTGCAGGATAGTTTGACCGCGTTTTGTCTCTTCTAAGAGAACTTTCTGCACTTGATCCTCTTAGGTGATATTGACATTGAGTGGATCGCAGGGTCCAATGGGTTGATTGGTGACGTGGACCCCAGGCATTTGATACGGTTGGAATCTACCACTTTCTTGTTTGTTCTCAAGAATGACCATCTGGATAGGACTTGCAGGTAGGGTTGAGGCTCCCAGTCTTGGGAGCTTTTCCATCAAGATTGAGAGCCTCAAGCTTTATGGTTATGCGAGTTCGTTGTCCATGGACGCGAGCGTCAAGGACTAGCGAACGCTGTCTTACTCCAGGATCACCACGCCCTGCAGGTCAAAGTTGAATTTAGAAAGCAACCACTCATCTGTCGGCATTTCACCGGCCGGCTTGACTTCCGTCCCTGCGGGAGGAATCGGTGTGCCCTCAAGCTCCAATCCAGTCCCGTTGCTGACGAAGGCATGGTGCTCGAACGGATCCCACTCTCCGCTTATCATCTGATCCCTTCTCTGTTCAACGAGCTGCACAATCTCATCCGGAATCAAAGGCCGTGCAGCGGGACTGATGGCATCGACGCCCACTTTGTTGTCGTTCATGATATCGACGGTGTGCACGACTGTGCCATCGGCCAATTCCATTGAATCGTCCATGCCCAGGTACAATACGGTCTCGGGATTCTGGTCGCCAGCCAACCACTCATTGAGCATATGCTCGTAGAGGACTTCCCAGCGGGTGTCGAAAGACACGGCCACGGTATCCGTACTGGACCAACCGTAGAATCCGACAATGTCCATGTCCTTACCGATGAACCAGATGCCCTGTTCTTGGGCGACGTCCAGGGGGGATCCAGAGTCGGTCTGCTGGGTCAAGACATCAACCTCGTACTGCGTTTTCAAGGTCTCTGCGATATCTCGCTCCTCTGGCGGCAGGAACCAATCCCCGACATACTTCACGTACACCGTGATATCTTTCTCAAGCAGCTCAGCCGCATCCTGTACCCCAAGGACAAAGCCGTTCTGCCGCCTGATGACCTGAACCGATGGGAATGCAGAGACGATGCCGATGTTGCCCGTCTCGGTCAACGCTCCAGCGATGAGACCTTCCAGATATAAGGCCTGATATTGCCTGGGGAAGAGCCTTATGAAGTTTCTCTTGGTCGTCAAATCGCTGGCGATTATCGATCCCAAGTAGACGTCCGGGTACTTCTCGGCGATATCCTGCAGGGGCAACCCCATGAACTCTGCGTTTCCGATGACGATGTCCGCCCCATCAGCAATCAGCTCTTCGGCGTAGGGAACCGTGAGATCGGGGCCTACTTCCTCTCTGAATACGTATTGTACGTTGGGGTATTTCTCGGCGATTCGCTTTCCGGCGCGATCGTGAGCTCCAGACCATGTAGTGCCTTCAATTATGCTGAAATGCGCGATCGCCAATGTGGCATCTTTCTCGGGAGGTGCTGTGGGCGGTTCGGTAACACGTGGTTCTACATCACACATTGCGGTTCCAAGAACCACAACGCCCATTATTGCCGTTACTGCAACCGCTCTGAAGACCGGACTTTTCTTCTCTGGAAAGAGTCTGCTGATCATTTCCGTCCTCCTCCTTTTCGGGTTGTTGCTGGCGGCTCAATCAGACAGTTTTCGGCGCTCTGAGTCTTGTTGTCTTTGGCTCCTCCCTCCTCCGCTTGTGAAGTAGATTCAATTTTAGAGAATTATTACTTGCCCGTCAATTTGAGGCGCTCCTCGTATGCAGCCTCATCGGAGCGCTGGTAGCTGGAGACAAAGGTACCTCATACCTAGATTGTAACAACCCTTCTGCCAGACCTATGCTGAGCGGACCGGGCAGACTGCGGAGAATGCCAGACGATCTCCAAGATGGGGGAGGTGAGTGCGGTGTGCCACGCGATGCCAGGGGGTTCATTCTAAGCCTCGGTCCCGATGTGAGGTGGAAGCACACCAAAGCCACCATCGACTTCCGTGGGGAGCGCTGGTTTTGCTCCCTCTGGCCCGCCAAGAACCCTCCGACCCTCTGGATCGCCCAGGATCGTTCGGTCTCTGACCCCGAAAGGAAGCTACAGGGCATCGGTCGTGCCGCCAATCTGAAGCTCATCCGGATCGAGGATTTCCAGGAGGCGGTGTAGAAACTCGTCGAGAGCGCTTACTAGAGTGAAGGGCTGCACCCGTTGAGATCCGGGCACCTAAAGAATGGATAGACCAAGATTGGGAGGCAGATATGAAGAAGTTGTCTATCCTCATCCCACCTGCGGCGCTCCTTGCCATGCTGTGGACCGCGAACGCTTGAACTGCCGACGCGAATATCACAAGGATTCCGGTTCATGCAGAGCTGGGTGTTTGGCGAATTGCCCTCCGCAGCGGGGTCACAGGAACGACCATTACCGAGCTTGATGGGCGTTTGATGGAGGCTGCCACACCACATGAGGTACATCGCCATACACTTCATCTGGGTGAAAACGTCTCGGTTGTTCATAATGACCTTTCCCATCTCACCCTGGCCGGCCAAGGGCTCACGAATGAATCGATGAAACTCAAGCTGAGAAACCAGACTCGGACGCCGGTCACCCGCATGAACGCAACTGGCACCGACGGCTCTCGTCCCACGTTCCATGGTAAGCTGGACATAAACCTAGGTCCGACCGACAAACCAGGCCTTGATCCAGCCTAATATGATCTTCATCAGTCATCCCCCCTTCGAAAGCGCAAAGGTGTTTCGAGACCTGGCCGATTTCCGACCGCGGTGCCTTGATCCAGTTGCCTAAACCCGAAACTCGGTTCCAAGGCTTCGCACCTTGCGTCTGCCTAGGGAAGGCTTTGGAACTCAATCTCCCCTACCCCATAATCCGGGCACAATTGGAATTGCGCCATGTCCACGCTTGAAATCGCTGAAGACCTGTTCTTCATTGAGAGAGGCTATCTCAACGCAAATCACTTTGTATCTCGATCCAGGAATCCGGTCCTGATCGATACTGGCTACATTCGAGATTTCGACGACACGGCTCGCTCAATCATCAGCTTAGGGGTCGATCTCTCTACGGTCGGCCTGATCGTCAACACCCACACCCATTGTGATCACATTGGAGGCAACCGCCAGATCCAGGCTCTATCTGGCTGCCAGATCGCGCTGCACACCGTAGGCAAGCATTTCATCGACACACGCGATGATTGGTCCACGTGGTGGCGCTATTTCAATCAGGAAGCTGATTTCTTCACCTGTTCCGTAGAGCTAAAGGACGGCGACGTGTTGGCGATTGGCCCAAATGAGTTTGAGGTCATCTATACCCCGGGTCATGCTGCAGATGGCCTTGTCCTCTACAACAGGTCCGAAAGGTTCCTTATTTCTTCCGACGCGCTGTGGGAGAGTGACCTTCCGGTTGTGACCATCCGCGTCAACGGAAGCAAGACGCTCCTTGAAATCCTGGAATCGCTCCAAAGGATCGAAGCACTCGATGTAGACACGGTCTACCCCGGCCATGGAAAACCTTTCGAGGACATGGGAGCGGCGATAAGGAAAAGCCGACAAAGAGTGGAGAAATACCTGAGAAACGGGCGGAGCTTGGGAACTGATCTGCTCAAGAAGATGCTTGTCTACACGCTCCTCATGAAACGCAGTGTTGAAGAGTCGTCATTCTTTTCAGAGCTCATGCAGACAAATTGGTTCAGCGAAAACGTTGACTTCTATTTTGGTGGGGACTATGAAGCAACCTATCACGAGATCATGGGGACTCTGCTCCGGAGAGACATTATCAGGCGGCAGGAAGGCCTCCTGATAACGACCGTGAAGCCATAAGCTAGGGCGCGGCGATGGAATGCAGCAGCCGGCGCCCGCTTCACAACTCGCCATCCCGGCTCACGCCATCGGCGGGGATCCGAGGCAAATGACCGATACCTTGGTTGAGCGCGCCTTCCCTAGCCTCGTCTTGATCCAATCAGTTCACGCGCTTGAAGAGTATGCATTCCGCTTCTATGAAGTCTTCCCCCCCGCGAGGCTCCTAAATGACCACCTTCCGGGCCTCTCGCGCCCTGGCTTTATCCTGTTCAACCTGGCCCTAATCGGCTTTGGCCTTTTCAGCTATTTCAACTGGGTGAGAAGAGGCCGGGCCTTTTCTCAAACCGTGGTTTGGATCTGGGTGGGAATCGAGCTGTACAATGGGATAGCTCATGTGGTCTGGGGAGTCCTTATCCGCAATTACAACCCCGGCCTGATTAGTGCCCTGCCGGCTGCAATCCTGGCGAGCTACGTCGGGTATCGACTTTACCACAGAAGTTGACCTAGAACTTCCAAGCCATTATGTCCGCCGGCAAACCTGGATACCGATCCAGCCCGCGTCCACGATCCGAATAGAGGTCGCTCCGATTCTGAGGTTGGGCGGCCTGCAAAGGTGCGGATAGACCCCCGGCCGGACTTAGGAAGACCGGCCTGTCAGGCGCCAGCCAAAGGACGGATAGCACGTGTCGATCGAGATACGAAGAGTCGAGGCTGATGACCGAGAATGGATGCTTCGGATCCTGCAGGAGCAGTGGGGATCAAGTTCAATCGTGACACGAGGCAGAATCCATGACGCCGGTAATCTCCCAGGATTTGTTGCGCTGCTGGATGGTGAGCCTCAGGGCTTGCTCACTTTTTGTCTTGCGGAGGGTGAGTGCGAAATCATCACACTAAACTCCCTCAAAGAAGGCCGCGGCATAGGAACCAAGCTGCTAAAGGCTGCGCGCGAGTATGCTCTCCAAGCTGGCTCTACTCGTCTGTGGCTGGTAACCACGAACGACAACCTGAGAGCCCTGCGTTTTTATCAGAAGCGCGGCTTTGAACTCGTGGCTCTGCGGTGCAGAGCCATTGAACAGTCAAGAAAACTGAAACCTGAGATCCCAGCTCTCGGGCTCGATGGGATCCCGATTCGCGATGAGATCGAATTGGAGTTGCCCTTGGAATAGCTCTGCGCCGGAACGTCTGCCCGGGCGGCTTCGCCGAGGCTCGCTAGCGAGGCTCGCCACGAATATGCTCGAGCACACAGAGCGGGCAAGAGGCGGCCGCCTTAAAGCACAGTCCGGTACCGAGGAAGGAAGTTAGCGGCGCTCTCCAGTTGATTGAGTAATTGCGGGCTATGGTGTATGATGGTCAGGGGAAGATGAGGGGAATCTGCCTTGGGTGGATGACGAACGCCTCTTGAGGCTGGGGAGACAGACCTGCAACGAAGCTGAGGGCTCGGCCTCTGACGAGGCCGGGCCTACTGTTTCTGTTGGTCCCTTCCAACCGGAGTCCAGACAAACAGCAAGAGGTTGTGCCGATCGACGCTCTTGAGTGGGGAGTGGCACTTTATTCGAGGCCAGACGAGCAGGGCGCACGTCATGCAACTCGCCGATTGAGAAACGGTCCGATTCAGAGAATGATAGCCGCGATGAACAAACCGACCACGAATCGCAAGGGCTACCTCCTCTCCGCCGCCCTCGGCGCGATGGGGGGCGGTCTCTTCGTTCTAGTGGCGACGCGAGCCGTGCCCAGAATCATGTCGCAGATGATGTGCGGCATGATTACTCAAATGGCAGGCGAAGGCTGCGATCCCGCCGACCTTTGACAGCGGATGATGCAGGGCTTCGGAGAAGCCCCTGAGGAGTAGGAGCCGGCTGACTAGGTCTGTACTGATTTTGAAGGCTCAGGCCTACAAGATGCATCCTAGGCTGCGAAGCCTCTCTACGCGGGAGAGACAGTCGCTCTGCAGCTGCTGGCGTCCGTCAGCTGCTCATCTCAGGCCTTCGGGCCGACCTCTCCATCCGCCTCAAGCCACAGATTGACACCCTCGTTGCCCAGGCTAGGTTCAACCCAATTTTCGGGGCTACCGTCGCGAGAACCGGTTCCCTTCGACCGCGTCAAAATCACGCCGCATCCGATAGCCTCCTCTTTTCTGTGCAGACTGGGGCAGTGCTTGGCAGACAGCCTTGCCATGGTGCCCCACCTTGGCCGACTTCCCCGCCCCACCCAGCGCCGACTGCGTTTATCTGGGGACCCCAGAGCAGCCCCATACCGTAGGGATGGGCATAGGTCAGCGAACCAATTACGCCAAAAAGGGCTCCGTCATCCTCTTCTGGACCAGCGGTAGGCTGACCCTGGCTGCCACAAAGACCCTCTCATCGGGGACGGGAGTTTCCGCCAGCCGGATTACCGCTCGGTACAGATCCAATCCGGCCTTGGCCGGCGTATTCAAGCTGGAGGTATCAGGTAGGCATCCCTCCATGGCAGATCACTCGATTCTTGAACCAAGCCACTCAGGAGGAACGAATGAAGCGAACCCTATTCCTTGGCCTGCTCGTCTTGCTGGTTGCGCTAGCATTTGCCGCCCCGGCCTTTGCTCACGTCGCGCCGCCCTGCAATGACAGCGGGGAGCCAGGAAACTCCGATTACGCTCAGCATCATATCAAGCCGCTCGCTACCTCTGGCGGCCTGGGCGAAGGCGGGCATAAGCCTGGCTCTCATCAGGGATTCTCGGTCTGCAATCCCAGCGGCAAGTAGCCTGAAATCGGACATCGCGTTTAGCCTTCACACTACGTGCCGTGGCGTGCGGCTGGCGCCTACCCCGGCCGCACACCCGCTCACCCCAAGTCTCCCAAATGGAGGCTGAAGTTATACGAAACCAGGCGGCCTCTATTCGCCTCAGCAGCTTAGGCCCTCCAGCAAACTAGGCGGACGTTCATTTTCTCCAAGCCTGAGAGGCAAGGGTCTCGAGACCCTTTGCTCCAGCCCAAAATCGTCTACAATGGACGATGAATACGGTTCTGCGCCGGAACCTCCCGCTTGGAGCGCGCAGCGCCCGGCTGGCTGGTCCGGAGGTCCCCACCTCTCGGCCCGGCCGATGCCGCCTCTGAAAGAGACGGTCCCTGATCGCCTACAAGGGTCCCGGAAGTTCTTAGGGGCCGCTGCGAGACGCTGAAGTTCTTGGCGACAGCCACAGAGCAGGCGCAAACCGACCGCTCGCCACAGCAACGTTGCGAGGTGCTCAAGTGATTCACAGGCCCAGGGGAGGAGGCACGATGAAAGTATTCAGGATCGTTGTACATGGCCTGGTCCTCACACTGATGAATGTCCTTTCCATCCTTGTAGGATTCGGTATCTATGTCCTCCTCAAACCCGATAACCAGATCCTTCTGCAAGCGCCGGCAGCAGCCTTGATCTGCCTGACCCTATTTACCTCTTGGGGGTTGGCCGTTCAAAATCTCCGTATCGGTCTTCTTTCGGTGCCTCGCGGATCTGAGGCTTTGCTGGTTTTTCTGGCGGCCTTTGTCTGGGCTCCGCTCGTCTTTGTGCCACTGCATTTCCTAGGACGCGGCTACATGACCTCGTTCGGGAACATGGTCGGCTTGTGGCTATTCCAAGTTCCAACCAATTCTCTTTCCTTGCTCGCCATGACGTATTTCACACGACCCGGCGGCCGTGCGGCCGAACCTTCTTCGGGCTGATCCGTCCTGCAACGCCTTGGAACCGGCCGGTGCGATCTCTCTGCCCTTCCTGAGACCGCTAACGACACACGGCAGAATAAGACTTCAATCGCACTGATTAGCCCTGGACAGGTTGGATCCCCCCACGCTGAGCAACCCATCCCCGAGGGCTAAATGGCAGGCAGCTTCTGGCCGAAACCTCGCCTTAGGCCCAACCCGAATTCCAATGTTTGGCGGATTACACACCTGATCAGCCAGATTCTGTAACCTACATACACTTCGCCTAGGCAGTGGCGGATCCGCTGCCTAGAGCTTGCCGCAAAGCGGGCTCCACCTACGTGTGGCAAGGCACTCGGATGCCCCAGGGTGGGCCAAGGCTTTACCTGCGCAGACAAGCCTCCGACAGCTTCAGAGCGGGTGACGAGGACGGCAAGAATCCCGTGCACAGGGGTATGCCAACATGAGATCCTGGATGGTCGTTTTCGGACTCGCACTAGTTGTGACTCTGCTAGGGGCTGCCTGCAGCCCCCGGCCCTCGACCGGCGGGCCGGTCGCCGAAGAATCGCCGGCCAAGGGTGAACTCTCACTCACTTGGGCTATCCAGGAAATCGGCGAGGGCATCAAGCCCGCCTTCGCCCTCGACCACAATGGGGTCGTCCATACTGCCTTCCTGACGGAAGAGGATCATGGCGCAGTCTTCTACGCCAGTAACGCCAGCGGGACTTTCGAAGTCGAAACAGTCGCCGAGGGTTACTTCTATGGTCCGGTTGACATTGCAGCAACAGCCGAAGGGGTCCCATTCATCGCCTATCACGACCACCAGGATACAGCGTTCAAGCCGGAGCTGGGCGATGAAGTGGTCGCTTCCCCGAGGGAGAGCGGCTGGGAGCTCGTGGTGGTGGCCGATGAGGGGCACGATGGCTGGGACAATTCTATCGTGATAGACGCGGACGGCAACTGGCATACCATCCGTGTGGTACAGGTTGGCAGCGGACCGGTAGATTATGAGTTCGGCACAAGCATCCAATTGGGCAAGGACGGCTCGCCGGGCATTGTGTATTTCGACACTGAGGAAGAGCAATTGGAGTACGCTCGGCTCGGCTCATCTGGCTGGAGCGTGGAGGTGGTGGATGGCGAGGGCGACGCCGGTCGGTATCCCTCGCTGGCTTACGACCCGCAGGGGAATCCTCACATCGCCTATTATGTGGCGCTATCGGACACCTCTGGCCTTGTGCGGCATGCGTGGCGGGAGGGAAGGGCGTGGCAAGTGGAGGACGTCGATGCCCTGGACGATATCCGTATGGGCAGGGTCGGGGCGCGCAAGATCACCGCTTTGGCGATTTCCCAGGCGGGGGTCCTGCATTTGGCCTATGCCGACCGCGGCCGCGTGGTCTAAGGCCGTAGGGATGAGTCCGGCTGGGCCGTGCAGGTAGTTGCCATGGCCGGCGACAGGCCATTGGGCCAGCTGGTGGAACTGGCGCTGGATCCAAGCGGCAACCCGCACCTCATATGGTTCCAACCAACCTCCTTTTCGCCGGTTTTGAAGGGTGTCGTCGTATATGCCTCCGGTTCCTAGGAAAGGCCATCTCGTGGGGCTCCGAGCGTCGCCAGCGCGGTGCTCGCCACGCACGCATGCAGGTTAACAGGCGATCCTGCAGGACCCCGGGCGGGGTCGGAGAACCGCACTTGAAACCCAAGGCGGCCTCGCATTGTTCCTACCGACCTCCTTCGACAGGTTGAGAGCCGCCACCGCTATGCCCAGTGAAGGAAAAACGCGGCTTCTAGGGTATCATCCTCGAACTCCCCCGCCGACGATCGTTTGACCACTCGTCGCTACGCCTTTAGAATCGGAAGTAGGAGCTTCCTTGGCATCACCCCGTGCATGCCTCAGGCGCATGAGGGGGTCTGCTTCATACTCGATCCTTCCTCCCCCCGCGTGATGCTCCGCAAACCAAGCCCCTATCAGGCGGTCAGTGCAGGGCGGAATGACAAGAGTCTCTTCAAGGGAAAGCTGCATGATCAAAGGTTTGCTGCACTGGAGACAATCGTGGGCAGGTCAGCCACCTGGACAGCCCTGCTAGGGAAGCTGTTCACCTTCAGCGCCGCCTTATGGGCCCTGGTGGCCGGTGCATATTGGTTCCTCTCACCGCAAGCTATTTATGCCGAGACGGCAGCCGCTCCCGGTCTGGGGCCCGAATTCGGTGAGGAATACACATTCATGCTCTCGTGGTATGAAATGCAAGGACCATGGGGAGTTGCTGTCCTTCTGATCTTCACCGCAGTTTACGTTGTCGCCGGTGTTTTAGCTTGGAGAGACGCCAAGATTGGGCTCGCTATTTTCAGCCTAATAGCCCTAGCCATGACCTACCTTGCAGGACTCTCCGTTGGAGGTTTCTATCTGCCGGCAACTCTGGCCCTTTTGGTCGGAACGGCGCTTCTTTGGATCTCCAATCTGGCGAATGGAGAGAGAAATGGGCAGACGAAGGACCTTTTCGCTGGAGGGGACGGGGGAGGCTGACGGCGAATTGGCCTAGTGGGTTTTTCACCCCCGCTCATCTCCCGGCTCTCAGGAGGCGCCTGACTGTGCGTAAGAACTATTCATCCCAAACGAAATGGGAACCGATTGTGGGATACTCCAGAGCGGTTAGGATCGGCCCCCACATACACGTGTCCGGAACAACAGCCACGGACGAGGCGGGGCGGATCGTTGCGCCTGGAGACCCTTATCAACAGGCGATTCGGGCGCTCAAGAACATAGAAGACGCCCTTCACTCGCTGGGCGCTGAACGCGTGGATGTGGTGCGGACGCGGATCTTCGTCGCAAACTTCGACGATTGGCAGGAGATAGGTCGAGCGCACAGTGACTTCTTCGGCGACATCCGTCCGGCCACGACCATGGTTGAAGTTGGACTCATTGCACCCGATCTACTTGTGGAGATTGAGGCTGACGCCATCCTGGAGGAAGGGGAAAGCCAGACATAACTTGTGTTGACGCCCGACACGGGGCATGAGCTGGCTTGGTCAAACCTGGGCTTTGGTATCGTTCTTACTCAAGCGACACGCAGAGACGGCAGGCAAGGATGGCTTGTCAGCCGGAAGGTTGCGTGAGTGATCGTCAACTCCCGGGAGCAAACCAGGGATGAGCCCAAATCCGGTCAGGTTCGAATCCTTGGGTGCTCCGCTTAGGACCGCTAGGCGCCGCCAATCCGATTGGGACCTTCAGGAATGAGCCTGCAAACTTGGCTCAGGTCATCCATCAAAGGAGGTTAAGAATGACAAAGGTCGTTCATTGCAGGGATATTGGCTTTGACTGCGAGGGCGTAATCCGCGCTGAGACGGAGGAAGAGGCTCTGCAGATGGTTGCAGAGCACGCCCAATCTGTCCACAACATGGACCAGGTACCTGAAGATGTCGTGGAGAAAGTCCGGACCGTGATGCGGGACGAGTAGCACCAGGGGAGAGAACGAGGCATCGCATCAAGATGGCTTGCGTTAGGCTCCTTGATGCATCGCTAGGATTCTGGCGGCGCCTAACGCCTCCCTGGGTGGCCCGTAACCTCGGCTGAGAGTGAGGGGTCTTGAAGCAGGCCCAGGCCACTCGCGCAGGGGGAACCTGACGCTAGGCCTGTAGCCTGCAAGGCTTGAGGCGGAGAAGCTGCGCGCGCCAGCGACCACCCGGGGGATCTTCAGCTTTGAGCAATACCCTCGAGCGCCAGAAGACGGCCTTATGCCCGGGGCCAGGGAAAGAGGAAAGACGACCAATAGAGAGAGGCCTAGAAAGCCCAACGGCCTCGTGGGTCGAGCCCCGGCCCCGAGCGCAAGCCGGGTCGATGGAACCCAAACGAAGGCCGAGCTATCTTGTGGCTTGTCGGTCAACCAGCTACCGCTATCGAGGCTTGTGAAATGGCGAGAGTCATCAGCATACATGAATACACTCTCAAACCCGGGACTCGCCCGGAGGAGTTTGAACGGGCGCTTCAAACGGCCAGACAGCGTGGTCTTCTGCAGCTGCCCGGCCTAGTGGATCACAACTTCCTCCGAGGTATTCGAGGCTCGCGGCGCGGCGAATATGGCGCAGTCTGGATATATGAAAGCAGAGAGGCATGGGAGAGACTTTGGGGACCGGAGGGGGATCCCCTGCCAAGACGGGACTACCCCGAAAACTGGAAGATCTGGGAGGAGGAGGTCTTGGCACGCTTTCTGGAACGTGATCCGGATAGGATCGAGTTCACAGCTTATGCGGCTTTCTAAGCGGATCCTTCAGGAAGCCAACATACTGAAGTGATGTTCGTTGGTAGATGAGGCTGGAGGTAAATCCGCCACCAATCGGAGCCTATTCAGTCCGCAGGACCCAGGGCAGAGAACGGACAAAGCCACCGGTCCAGCTGGTTGACTCAGCCCAGATGCCAAGAACGACCACAGCCGCCAGGCTCCCAAGTTCGGTCGTTCGTCGGCAGGGACGGTGCCATGGGACCTGACATCGAGAAATTCTTCAATCTTTCATTGGACATGCTGTGCATTGCAGACATCGACGGGTATTTCAAGCTCATCAATCCAGCCTTTAGGCGAACCCTTGGGTGGAGCGAGGCGGAACTCCTCTCCCGACCGTTCGTGGAATTCATCCATCCGGACGATGCGCCAGCCACGCTTCGGGAACTAGAACGACTCTCCTCCGGCATCCCCACGATCTCCTTCGAGAACCGCTACCGCTGCGCCGACGGCGGGTATAAGCATCTGCAGTGGACCTCCTACCCCGAGGAGGGAACCGGACTTCTCTACGCAGTGGGTCGCGACATCACCGAGCTCAAACAATCCCAGGAAAGATTTGAGCTAGCAATTGAATCCGCACCGAGTGCCATGATTCTGGTCGACGACCGGGGAAAAATCGTGCTAGTCAATAGGGAAACAGAGAGGCTCTTCGGCTACGAGCGCGGCGAGCTGCTCCGACAATCGATCGAAATCCTCGTTCCCGAGCCGCTACGCGATCACCACGCCGATTTGCGAAGGCTGTTCTCTGAAGATCCCCAGCCTCGCCCCATGGGGCAAACGCGCGACCTGGCCGCAGTGCGGAAAGACGGTTCTGGGTTTCCAGCTGAAATTGGACTCAATCCGATCCACACCTCCGAAGAAACCTTCGTGCTCAGCGTGGTCGTCGACCTCACCGAGAGAAAGCAAATCGAACAGAAGATCCTGGATCAGGCCCGTCAATTGGAAGACGCCAACAGGAAGCTCGTCAAACTGGCTACCACGGACAGCCTGACAAACCTGAAGAATCGACGCGCCCTGTTCGATCAGATAGATGTTTTGCTCAAGATATCGCAGCGCACCGGCCGCTCCTTGTCGCTTCTCATGGTAGATATCGATCACTTCAAGGACTACAATGACCGTTTCGGTCACCCGGCGGGGGACGAGGTTTTGAAAGGGATAGCACAGGTCTTGAGTGATACAGCCCGCCGGAGCGACATTGTGGCGCGTTACGGTGGAGAGGAGTTTGCCATCGTCTTGCCGGAAACAAGCCAACAAGGGGCCCTCAAATCGGGCGAACGGTTCCGTGATGCAGTTGCCAGAAGCCCATGGCCTCATCGGGAGGTGACAGTCAGCGTGGGCGCCTCGACGGCGGATCTCACTGAGAACGGCAAGCTGAACGTGCCAAGGCTGACTTCAAGACTCATCGCCGAAGCGGATAATGCGCTGTATTATTCCAAGGAGCGGGGCAGAAATCGGGTGACCCACAGGCGGGATGTGGCTCGCAATCCCTAACCTGGAGACTCCCCCCGAGCCCCCTGAGCTTGGCCAATCCGGATATCGAAGCGACTCCCGATCGATCGGTGAGGGCCAGCGTGTGAGACCGGGTAGATTCGAAGCGCCTCGGCTCCGGTGCCGGCGGCGGCTGCTCGCTTAGGTCACTATGCTCCAGAGATTCTTACGCTTGCTGGCCCTCTCTCCGGTTTTGTTCGCCTGCCTGGCCGCGCCTGCGGTGGAGCCACCAGTGGTGTGTGGGTCGGATGCGCCAACCGGAATGGCTTCCTTGTGTGTCATGGCCGTGTCCTTGCGCTTGGGTCCGGCAGACGAAATTCAATCCTATGACCCCATCCGGGGTGTCCTGGTGCTTGTCCTGCCCATGGAGATTGTCGAGGAGGCATCTCCTTCCGGCCCAGACACGGGCCGAGTTTTGTCGCCCCTCACGCCTTCGGAATTTGAGGCGGCGCTTGAGCGCTCACACACTACCGGTAGAGACGGCAGCCTGTTGATTTCGGTCCCGCCGGGAGACTATTTCATCTGCGCAGTCGCCGAGTCATTCATGCCTCCTCCAGAAACCGTCTCGCGATGTGAACCAGCTACCCTGGAGCATGCGACGCAAGCTAGACTACTCATTAGTCATACGCCTAGGGGGAATTTCTTGGGTTTTTCCTGGAAGGACTGATCTTGGGCGTTGTCGACGGCCTGCGCGCCACCAGGCGGGCCGGAAGGAGGAGCCGCGCAGACCCGGCCGGACGAAGCTGACACTTCAAGCGGGGGTCCAGGCCAGCGGCCCCACGGTCACTCGTAGAGGCCCTTTCAGCTATAGATTGGCGGTCCCTTCCGCCTCCTCCTCTCGTTCAGATTGGACCTCCCACGGGCCGCAGCAAGCGGTTGCTGCCTCCCACATCATGGGACCCAAACCGAAAGCGAACGGCCCCCACCCATGCCTCCGGCCGGGTCTGCGCCCATGCGGCCCCCACCATCCAGAAGCCTCGAAGCCACGCATGAAGCTCTTCAACTTCTCCTTATCCCCCTTGATTTCTACCCGAAAACCGTCCTCGGTCTCGATCACGCGAAACTCCCTAATGACCTTCTCCATCAGCCTACCTCCTGCAGTAGCTTCCGCCGCAGTACCCTCCAGTGGTGGCCGGGCGCCTGCGAGCATCCAGCGGGTTCCCGAGCTTCCCATCTGACTAGCAGGTGCAAAGCCTCACCAGAGAGAAGCCTGCCTAATCGGCCGGCGATTCCTCTTCTCCGCTCACTTCATCCTCACCGTAGAGGTCGTCATACATCTTCTGGAAGAAATCCAGCGTATTCCGCATGCGCCTGCGCGCTTTGGCCCGGCTGTGTTTCGAACTGGCTCTCCCACCAAAAAGCCCACCCATGGGCGCGGTCTGGCAACAGCTCATGAGGAATGGGGTGAGTCCCATACAATCCAAATCTGGATTCCTGAACTCAAATCGATAACCATCCTCACCTTCTTCAGCCCGAAACTCGAAGATCACTTTCTCCGCCATGGGCTCATTCCTCCTTGATCTCCAGGTCGTCGTAAAGATGCCGCAGGACCATGAGTGCTTCCTGCAACTTGGGCCGCATAACTTCCTTCAGGCGGTCAAGTTCCTTTTGCCCGGCGGGCTGCAGGCGATAGATACGGCGTGTGCGTTTCTCCGGGTCTTCCCACGCCCCCCGGATCAGACCCCGCTCTTCCATCGCTGTCAACAGCGGATAGATTGCGCCGGGGTTGGATCCCCACCGGCGTTGCGTTCTCTCCTCGATCTCCCGCATGATGTCATTGCCGTAGCGCGGCTTCTCAGAGAGTAGATGCAGGACGTAGAGCGATAGGAGGCCTCCGCCCCTGCTCATCACAACGGCGACAACCGCAACCGTCGCGAGCATCGCCGCAACCGCGGGCACCGCGATCACGGCAACCACGAGAACCGCCGCGGCAAGCGCG
>CAYGCA010000018.1:22215-22905 GCA_964348265.1 uncultured Anaerolineaceae bacterium
ACAAAGGGATTGAATTCGCTTGGCGGAGCCCACCTGCCTGAGATCCAGGGCTTGAAACGTCTCCCGCTGAACAGCCAGTGCTTCTCTGGAGCAACGCCAAAGAACGTTGAAAAGTGTTCTCGCCAGACTGTTCGGGGGTCGAATCCTGGGTCGGCGGCCTCCACATCGGCAGCCCGTTCCAGGTCTGACCAGACCTGCCAGAAGGGTCGCCTACGTCGACTCAAGGGTCTACCTCCTATGAGATTCAACTATATTCAATTCAATATACTTCGCTATGATAATATGCCAATTAATCGAAATCGTCAAGATCCATGTCCACTCGATTCAGCCTTATGAGCTGCAATCGTAACTAGACAACAGAGCACCATAGACCAGGGGCTGATCAGGCACCACGCCGATTCCAAAAAAGACAGGGGACAATCCATGACCTTAGAGCCTTTGGTGACACGTCCTGCAGCCAAGCACCGATCGAGAACCGGTACAGCTCGGGATCATACAGCCACTTGCAGATACTCTAGAGGCCTCAACCGGTCGCCTACCCCTCCCTTCGAAAGAGTGGGTTTCCAGCATGACCTGGAGGGCACTTAGGTCCAGAGCAAGACCCCGCCGGGGACGAACGGCAGCCCGACGAGGCGGCCCTCGCCGACCTCCGCCGCCGGATCGACGAGATCGACCGGCGTCTGGTCGAGG
>CAYGCA010000018.1:22915-38575 GCA_964348265.1 uncultured Anaerolineaceae bacterium
CACGGAAATAGGCCTTATGATTAAGGTTGGTTATGATTGAGAGACCCAATCCAGAGAGGAACCATGGAGAAAGAGACCACTTCGTCCAGACTCCGCTCCAGACTGTCCAACAAGAAGCTTTGGATTCCACTGGTCCTGCTCCTCGGTGCTGGCGCAGCGTACGTCTTCCTCACCACAGTCACTCGTCCAGCCCCGACCGTCACTGAGCGGCCGGGGCAAAGAGCAACGGATACACCGGCGGCCACCGTCGCCCTCCGCCCTACAGCGACGGCTCCCCCAGCTCCGACTGAGGCCCTCAGCCTAGAGCCATCGGCGACGATCAGCGCCGCCTCTGCGTCGGCTCCAATCACGGAGGAGAATGTCGCAGAGCTGGTCCCACTCCTGACCCTTAGCGGACATTCAGGCGCCGTGACGGATGTCTCCTTCTCCCCGGACGGCGCAATTGTGGCCTCGAGCTCAAAAGACGGAACGCTGCGATTATGGACAACGAGCGACGGTACCCTGCTGAACGTCCTTGAAGGTCACGCTGGCGCCGTCCGCAGCCTCGCCTATTCACCCGACGGAGCCTGGCTTGCCTCAGGATCAGATGACCGAACGGCGCGCCTATGGGAAGTGGGCGACGGCTCGCTCATTAGAGTTATCAGCAGCAGCATTTTAGGGAGAGTCACCAAGGTCGAGTTCTCGCCCGACGGCTCGCTTCTCGCCGTGGGAGGCCACTTATGCGCAATTGAGCTGCGCAGGACGGCCTCGGGAATCCTTCGCCGGACCATGGTGCAGCCGGGATGCCCCTTTGGCGGACAGGGCGGCCCGGTAGAGCATTGGGGCCTGGGGTTCTCACCAGACGGGTTGTCTATGGCCACCGGCGACGGGCGTCCGTGCTGCGGGGGCGGCTCGCTGGCGCTGTGGCAGATCGACAGCTACGCATTCCCACAATTACTGAGAGGCTTTGACCTGGTGGTCCGTGACCTTGCTTTCTCACCAGACGGGTCCACCCTGGCCTTGGCGCTGGTTGGCAGCTCCGAGTTCTGGCTGCTCAATGTGGAAGATGGCAACGTGACCAACAAAGTCAGAGGCCACACCTTCCGCGTAAACAGCCTGGATTACTCACCCGACTCCTCGCTGCTCATCTCGGCCTCCAACGATACCACTGTTCGCCTGTGGCGGGCTGCGGACGGAGAGCAGCTCCACATGCTCGAGGGCCACGTGGGCGCAGTCAACAGCGCCGTCTTCTCAAGGGACGGCTCGAGGATCGCCTCGGGTTCCGAGGACGGCACCGTCATAGTCTGGGGGCCGCCGGCCCCGAGCCAGTAAGAACGGAGGCTTGCAGGCCCCACATCTCCCAAGGAACCGACCTAGGGCCCGATCGCCGCGCCTGAATCCTTGCGCATGAGGAACATCATACTGGGTAGAAACAAGCATGCATGTTCTGAGAACGCCCGACGCCCGCTTCCACGACCTTCCCGACTTCCCCTACGCACCCCATTACGTTGCGATCAACGATCTGCGAGTGCATTGTGTGGAGGAAGGAGACGGTGATCCCGTCCTCTGCCTGCACGGCGAGCCTACCTGGTCTTACCTATACCGCAAGATCATGGCCCCTTTGGCGAGAGAGAACCGGGTGCTAGCCATGGATTTCATCGGTTTCGGTCGCTCGGACAAGCTCGCCAGAGTGGGAGATTACTTTTTCCAGATGCACCTCGACACGCTGACGGGCTTCCTCGAGGCCCTTTCGCTTGAAAGGCTCACGCTGGTGGTGCACGACTGGGGCGGCCTGATCGGTCTGGCGGTGGCCTGCCAGATGCCGGATCGCTTCGCCCGACTTGTGATCATGAACACCAGTCTGCCGACGGGCAAGGTAAGGATGAACAGGGCCTTTCTACTTTGGAGGGGGTTTGTACGCTGGACACCTCACCTGCCAATCGGATGGATCATCCGGCTGGGGCTAGCTCGACCGATGTCGGCACCAAGGGAAGTGATCGCCGGCTATGAGGCCCCTTTCCCGGGGACCGCTTACAAGGCCGGGGCCAGGGCCTGGCCGCTGCTCGTGCCGCTTCGCCCCGAGAATCCTGGCGCCCCTGAAATGGGCAGGGCTCGCAGCGCTCTCTCGAACTGGGAAAAACCAACGCTGGTGATGTTTTCCGACAGCGACCCCATAACTCGCGGCGGCGACCGCTTCTTCCGCCGGCTCTTACCGGGGGCTGAAGACCAGCCTAAGATTGTGATCCAGAACGCAGGACACTTTCTGCAGGAAGAGAAGGGAGATGAGATCGCCTCCCACATCGCCACTTTCATAGAACGGACTCCCCTTGGCTGAGACCATCTGTTCATCTCCGCACCACGAACAGGAGTCGAGGGGGGCGCGAGTTAAAGCCCGAGGCAAGGCTGCGCCGCCGGAGCGTAGATCGATCTTCAAGCCTCCAAGAGGGCACTTCTGATACACTGAGTGAACCAAGGACCGCCTGGTGAGTCCCCGAGCGTCTTGCTGGAGAGAGGATCAGAGGCAAGGTGAGGTTCACAGTTCGGCGTCTCCCGCCGCCCCTCAGGCAGGGCGAAATGGTTGAAACCCCCCATCCTTGCAACCACCCAGGTTGGTATCTGGGGCCAAACCAGGTGGTCGCAAATGTCTGATGGCCGGGTCCGGCGATGGGGTGGTCGTCGCAGCCGGCGACTCTCGTTTGATTCCTGGTATAAGTCTTGAAGGGATCTGTCCGGAGGTGTGTTCTGCCCCAAACAGAGGCAGGTTCCTCGAAACGTTTTTGGGGCGGCCTCGATAAAGCGGGATAAATGAGGCCTGCGTCCGCGATCGGCAGCCGATGCACCGGCGCTGGATTGGCCAGCCCGTGGCGTAAGACCTCCCCGCTCCCAGATCGAGGGGACCGCTCCTTTGTTCACCCAGGATCTTCGCTCAACTACAGGTGAGTCCAGGAGTGGTCAAACAGATGACGCCCAGCCCCGCAGACTACAAAGTCGAACCGTTTCCGAAGATCCGTCGTTACGCTGTCGACGCCGGACGCCGTGCTCGTGGCAAGCATGTAATCCACGCCCTGATCGAAGTCGATGTGACCAAGGCGCGGCAGTTCATTCGTGATCACCGAGCGAGGACCGGTGAGGCCCTTTCCTTCACCGGGTTTGTAATCTCGTGCCTCGGCAAAGCGGTGGAGTCAAACAGACACGTCCAGGCGTACCGGAACTGGCGAAACCAACTCGTGATCTACGACGATGTGAACATCAACACGTTGATCGAGATCGATGTCGGGGGGCAGAAGGTAGCTATGCCGCACGTGATCACGGCTGCGAATCGAAAGCCTTTTCGCCAGATCCATGATGAAATACGCGCCTCCCAGGCTGATCCATCGAAGGGGTTGGAGTTCAAGTACTTGACCAGGTTCTTGCTGCTTCCTGGGATCTTAAGGCATATGTTCTACTGGGTCGTCAGCAAGATCCCGCAAACCTTCCGAACCTACAATAGTGCCGTATTGGTGACAGCCGTTGGTATGTTTGGGCGAGGCACGGGTTGGGGCATCCCTATGTCCAGCTTCACCCTCACTGTTACATTGGGTGGCATTGCGAAGAAGCCGGGGGTCGTGGACGAGCGTATCGAGATTCGGGAATACCTCTGCATGACACTGAGCATGGATCATGATATCGTTGACGGCGCTCCTTTTGCGAGGTTTACGGAGCGGCTGAGGGAGTTGATCGAAAGCGGCTATGGGCTGGAGGCTGAGGGCGTCTAAGCGGCAGGAAGTTCTCCCTGGCCTGGGACCTCTGCTCACGATTCAGGGCCAGAGCGTGGAACTACTCCATGGAGGTTGTCTTGATGGACAGCCTCCGGCTACAGGTGGGGCATTGGCCGCCGGGGATTTTCGACCTCTCAACACGCTGCCACCTGATGGCCCCTGTTCAGTGGACCAGGCCTCGATGGGGAATGTCCGGTGGCTCCCCCCCGGGCCTCCCTCAGGACTCCCGCCGTGGTCGCCAAGGATAGCCTTGGCGACCGAGCAGTCCACGATTGCGCCGGTTCTGCCCAGCCAGTATGTCGCCTCACTACTTTGCGATGCCAACCGAGAGGCGGGCAAACCTGCCTGGAGCCCGCCGGGTGACCTTTGAGAACAGTCGCTGCACGCTACACATAAAAGACGCGGACCGTTAGAACAGGCGGGTTGAGCGGCCCCTCTCGGCCTGGGGCTGACAACCCTTTCCGTATCCGTTCGCTCAGCGAAACCAGGCTGGCATCCCGATCCCGAGTCAGGCTGGCAGGAGGGTAGCAATGGGAAAGAAACTGCGCCAAGGCGATCCATGGATGCCCGGGTACCGTTATGGTGCCCTGCTGCCTCCTCTGTCGGTTAACCTGCTGGTGGCCGACATCGAACGCTCCGTGTCCTTCTATCAAGCGGTCCTCGACGCAGAGGTGCACTACTATGATATCGACTTCGCTGCCATGAGGGTCGGGCCGGCCGAGGTTATGCTGCATGCCGATCATACCCATGATGACCACCCCTGGTATGAGCAGCTGACTAGCAACGCCACGCGCGGGCTCGGGGCTCAAATCCGCCTCCTGGGGATAGACCCTGACCAAACGGAACGCAACGCCAAAAGGGCCGGGGCAGCCCTGGTTGCTGCGGCCTCAGACAAGGGCCACGGCTGGCGGGAAACACTGGTCCGCGATCCCGACGGCTACGAGTGGGCCGTAGGGGTCCTAATCGAGCCAGCGAAGGGCCCCCTCGGCCCGACGTCCCCAACCTAGCCGGGCGGAGGCTTGCGTGCGGCCCACCGCGTAGGCCAGGGATCGTGGCCTTGATCTAGCTTTCTTCAGTTCCTCCGCGGCGTGTGGCTGCCCCCGAAAGTCGCCCTGCTACACCAAGCACTCCGTCATAGAAGAGCTGCCGGTCTGGCATCCTTCGCCGGAGTCCGGCGCAGGCCAGGATGCCCACGGGTCTGGGCGGAGATCGGAGTCGTGGGAAGTCGGAAGGATCTCCACAGGCGATAACCGCAAAGCTAGTCTGGGTGTCCCACCAGACGGATCTCTGGACTACTATCTCTGATCAAACCTTCACCTGTATACTATCCAGCGACCTGCTCGCTGAGGGACGCGGAAGTCGCTGGCAGCTTCCATCCTGGACTCTGGGAGACTGACCACACCTCGGACAGTCTAGAAAGGTGGCACTGGCCGCATTAAGGCCTGGAGGCTAGATTCATGAGGTCATCCTTTGTGCTTCTCATGACCGTGGCCCTCACGAGCTGTAGCACGCTTTGGAACGCAGCCAACCGGGAAGGGCTCGAGGCCGACATTGCGCAGCTTTTCCAGGCGCAAGCGGATGTGGAAGTGAGACCGAGTTGCAATATGGTCGGAACGAGCAGGACAGGCGCCTGTCTGATGAGCGCCTCCACGCGGGAGGTCGCCAGCCTGGTGAGAGGCCTCGGTCTGCTGGCCGTGCGCTCGGACGAGGACTTCACGGTTATCGCGCCTTGGGAAGCGGAAGGGGGCTGTCGGAACCTGGGGCCCTTTGGCAACGAGTCGTCGGCCAGCGTGTATCGCTCCACCCGAGCGGTGGACAACCTACAAACAGGCAGCGGCACATCCTTCGAGTACATCCTTCTCTATCACAAACCGGAGACGGGTCAATTGTGCGTCCAGGCATCCTACGACTTCGGCTGAACGGGTACCCGACCGTTGGCACTCTTATTCTGGAAGAGAGAATCCCAGGCCATGCTGCTGCTGCAGGACCTGCAAGATCAGGTCGCCGGAGGCCGGATCGGGAAACCGGCACCCGGCGCTACATCGGGCGGCCCCACAACCTGACCGGGGCGAGACGCGTCCTCGAAGCGTCCTTGGCGCGGCTTGCTCAAGACGCACCCCTTGAGCCGCTGATTCAAAAAGAAAGCCGAGTACTCATTGGGGGGGCGGACCAGGGCAGACCATACAGATTCGGGGAGGCCTTGCGCCGGATTGTGTGCGACATGGCGCTGGAGATCCGCCGAAGTCCTTGGCAGGCAGATTAACTGTGCTCTAGACAGGGGTGTTCTCCCTGAGAAGGTCCATCGAAACTGTGTCTCAGGAGGTTGCCTTTATCGATGAATTGGATTCTGTATGCGCTTGGCACGGCGCTCATTCTGGCCGTCGCTGATCTGTTTGTCAAACTGGCGGCGGGCAGGCTCTCCAACAGCGTGGCGCTGTTGATCTTTGGGAGCGTCACTTTCTTGACAGCTCTGGTTTGGGTAGGCCTGCAGCGCCTGCGTGGCGTACCCCTCTTCGCCCAACCGAATGGTGTTCTCGCAGCCCTGGGGGTGGGGATCGCCTTCACCACAGTTACCATCGGTCTCTATGTCACCTTCTCCGCCGGCGCACCCATTTCGTTGGCATCGCCGCTAGTGCGTCTAGCGGGACTATTGGCGGCCAGCCTGGCCGGCTTGGTGCTTTTCCAGGAACCGCTCACTTGGCGCTACGTGCTTGGCATGCTATTCGCTATCAGCGGCGTTTATCTGATCGTGACCCGCTAGGCAGATAGAGGGCTGAGCCCGACCGCCTATCAGGCGGGCCAGGGATGCTGCGGCGTGCCTTCTTGAGCCGATTCTTGGCGCTTCGGCCAGGGCCAGTACAAGACGACGCCCAGCATACTGATAACGATGCCAGTGATCAGCCCCGCGGTCTGGAGCGGACCGAAGTAGATATCGGGCAGGCGGTGTGATCCAATGCTGATGAAATCCGCAAGCGAGGAGGTCGCCGCCAGTACGTAGCCGGTAGCGATCAGACGCGCGCCGATGTCGGCCCTCAGGCTATTGGCCCGGCCGTTGCGGAGAACGCGCACTGCGGCGTAGAGGCTCAAAAGCGAGATTGCCAGGCCGAACAGCCATACCCCCACCTGAACGAAGCCGACAACTGGGCTGCGGTCCATCCCGATTACATCCGGCTCAACGCCAAGGATGAAGGCGAAGATCCCGAAGAGCGTCAGCAACAGCCAAGCTCGAACCCAACGCTTTTGGTAACGTGTAAGGGGTCCAAGCCTCACGGCGTCAGCTTTCGGGCAGCGTTCGGCGCAGCAAGCTCAGCCAGTTTCCTCCCAGGATGGCTTCCACAGCCTCCAGCTGGTAGCCGCGCGATTGTAATGCGTCGCCGATCCGCTTGAGATCAGCCACGCTGTCGAGCCCTTTTGGCACTCTGTCCAAACCGAATCCTCCATCAAAATCGCTGCCCAGACCCACATGGGCGGCGTCCCCCAACAACTGACACACATGATCGATGTGATCAGCAACGACGTCCAGAGTTACCGCCTCACGACCGTCAGAATCCGCCCAGCCATCCTTCAGGAAGTAGTTGGCGAGCACAATCCCAACCACCCCCTCGCGCTCAGCCAAGCGGTGGATGACCTCATCGCTCAAGTGACGTTCCGTAGGTTTACTGCGGCCGAGGAGGGCCCGCGGGTTGCTGTGGGAGGCAATCAAAGCACCTTCGTAGCGATCGAGCGCTTCGAGGGCGCCCTGATCGCTCAGGTGGCTCAAGTCGAGGATCATCCCCACCGAAGCCATTGCCTCCATGAGGTCGCGACCCTCCGCTGAGAAGGGGCCTGGTTCTCGCGTCCCACCGGCGTAGCGAGTCCCACTCCAAGCTGGCCCGATAATTCGAACCCCCGCCTCGAACCACGCCTCGACTTCCCCCGGCTGACGGATACCATCGGCCCCCTCCATCAACAGAACTAGGCCGACGCTCTCCTCGGATGCGTCATCCTGCTGATCCCCATCCCTGTCCCGGGCTTCACATACTTGCTCCAACTCTGGGAGCGCAGTTACCAACTGGAGCTTACCCCCACTCTGCTCAACCCAGCGTTGGTAGAAATCGAGCTGCCTCCAATAGAGGCGATGGGCCTCGGTCTCGTCACTGTAATTCAGCACGTCCCAGTCGCCCAGCCGGTGACGCTTCGGGCTCGCAAAGAGGGTAGCAAATGCGACCCCTACGCCTCCCTCCACCCATTCCGGCCAGCCTATGAGCGTTTGACCGTTTCGCTTCGGGGTCTGCGTCCCCTCTTCAGCGCTGCGGGTGACAGCCACAGATCGCAAGTAGTCCCTGCCAAAGGTCAGGCTGTTCCAGGCCAGGTCTTCATGCGCGTCGACGATAATCACTCACCCCCCCTAAGGTCCTCCAGAAGCTGACGCCAGAAATCATCGGCTTCGCCCGGCTGGAAAGGAAGGTAGAGGCTCAGCCGATCGACCAGCCCAGCGTAACGCTCCTTGAGCGCCCTCCCCAGCCTTTCCGGTGGGGCGACAACGGCGAAGGTCTCGAGCATCTCGTCCGTGATTAAGCCTGGCATTTGGTCCCACGCCTGACGCCTAGCCAGCCCGCTCAACTGCTCGGCGATCTCCCCCCAGCCATGCAGCGCCAGGACTGGGCGGTAGCTGGGCGTCGCGGCATAGAAGGCGATCTGCGAGCGGACAAAGGCATCCTCAGCCCGCCGCGTGACGGCAAAAGCCGTCACCGAGAGGGCCACAGACGACGAGGGTCGACCCGAATGGGTCACGCCTTCAGCCATCGCCGGGCGGACCACCCGGCTCAGATAACGGACTGAATGGAGCGGATGAGCGTGCAACCCATCACCCAGCTCTCCGGCCAGGCGACACAGGCCCCGATTGACACCGGCCAGGTAGATGGGAATGTCGGGATGTTCGATCGGGCCGGGATTAAAGAAGGGACTCATCAACGTGAGTTTGAAGTACCGACCGCGGAAGTTGAGACGTTGGCCGGTTTGCCACGTCGCCCAGAGCGCCCGGATGCCGCCGATTAGTTCGCGCAGCTTCCCTACCGGTGAGTCTGGCCAGGGCATGCCAAAGCGCCGTTCGACGTGCGCTCTAACCTGGGTCCCTAGGCCAAGAATGAACCGCCCCGCGGAGGCTGCCGCCAGATCCCAGGCGGTATGCGCCAGGGTCGTAGGGCTGCGCGCGAAGCCAATTGCCACTGCAGTGCCAAACTGCAGCCGACGACTGTGCTGAGCGACCAAGCCCAGCGGCAGAAAGGGATCATGCTGGGTCTCGCTCGTCCACAGTGCGTCGAACCCGAGCGCCTCTGCCGCCTCCGTCACAGCCCGAATCTCGTCGAGTGTACTTGGGACTATACTGGCGTCGATCTTCATCTCGGACAAGCTTCAGCGAACGACCAGCACCGGACAATCAAGACCATCCAACAGTTCAATCAGGGATTTGGCGCCCGGCAGAGGGATGTCTCGGGAGAAGACGAAGAGGCAGCCCAACTCCGACTGAATGATATCGGTCAGCTGCGGCAGGTCGCCAGATACGAGCCAGCGATAGCGCGCTCGCAAGTCGTATTCTTGCAGCCGCGCCGCAGCCTCTGATTGGAGACGCCTAGCGCTCTGCTCGTCCTTAGCCACCACCAGCACGGTGAGCAGGCCCTCGGCCTGCTTCACCAGCGGCTGGGCTGCGTCCAAGGCCTTTTTCGACTCGTCCGAGCCATCGTAGGCGACCAGCACCGGGCCCACGTCGATGCCGCGCTCCAACATCATGGCGGAGAGCGGCGCGTCTGATAGGACCGCGCGCGCCGTCGAGCCCATCCTGCGGCGACCGGACCATCCTGATTTGCCCACGAAGATGAGATCGGCTTTGGCGGCCGCCAGCAGCAACTCGGGTGTAATCTCCCCTCGAGTGACGCGAAAGGACCAACGCAGGCGACTTCGCTCTGCGATCTGGGCCATGGCCCGCCGCGCCCTCCGGGCTTGGACGCGCAGCTCGCGCTCCATCTGCGTCGGGTCGAGCCTGCGTGCCCTAGCCGAAAAGTGACTCACTTCGCGGGTGAAGGGCAACTGCGCGAGGCGCAGCAAGTTGATATCTTCCACAAAGACGCCTCGCAGTTCCGCCCCCAGTCGAACCGCCAGATCAGCGGCCGCTCTCAGAGCCGCCAGGCTTGCCGGAGAGGCATCCAAGGCCACCAGGATGCGCTTGATCCTGCGAGTAGGTTCCTTCTCGGTCATTCCATTCCCTTTTCGCCGTCTGAACTCGTGAACTCCATGCGCGCCTTGGCCATCTGCTCCAATCTGGCCTGCACAAGGGCATTCACCGTATCCTCGGGATACCGGCCCTCTTCGTCCGCCTCACCTGCAGGGACGCCGGTCAGCACCTCGATTCCCTGATCGATTGTCTCAATGGGATAGATATGGAACAGGCCGGCCTCTACCGCCTCGATAACGTCTCTCCGCAACATCAGATGTTTGACGTTCGCAGCCGGTATCAGAACCCCTTGCTCTCCCGACAGGCCGCGGCCATTGCAGACATCGAAGAAGCCCTCGATCTTCTCGTTCACCCCGCCAATGGCTTGGACCTGGCCATGCTGGTTGACCGAGCCGGTCACCGCCAAAGACTGCTTGATCGGCACCCCAGAGATCGCCGAAAGCAGGGCATATAGTTCGGTGCTGGAGGCACTGTCGCCGTCGACGCCGGCGT
Organism: uncultured Anaerolineaceae bacterium; assembly: GCA_964348265.1. Taxonomy (GTDB): domain Bacteria; phylum Chloroflexota; class Anaerolineae; order Anaerolineales; family E44-bin32; genus JBFJVD01. Next base: position 33,356 of record CAYGCA010000018.1, read on the forward strand.
ATGACTGCTCAAAAACAAGACTGGCCGACAGGGATAGAGGGCGTTCGGTGGCGTAGCGAGCCCCCAGGAAGCCGGCCAGGATGAGCACACCCTTGGAGTGTAGGGGGCCGCTCAGCTCCACTTCGCGCTCAATGTCCACGACCTCCCCTCGGCCCAGTCGGACGCGAGCGGTGATGCGGCTAGGGCGGCCAAAGCTGAAGTCTCCCAACTGCATGACCGAGAGGGCGTTAACCTGGCCCTCCTTCTCTCCCTCCGTGTCGATGAATATGGTCCCGCGCAGGATGCCTTCTTGGACCCTTTCTCGAACCCGATCCGAACGGTAAATCTGGGCTTCGATCGCCTTCTGAACGTCTTCAGCGGTGGCGGCCTCGTGGCCCGCTTGCTCCGCCCAGTAGTCGGCCTCCCGCAGCAGGTCGTTTATTGCACGGATGCGCGCCGAGAGCTTTTCCGAATCGCCTACCGTGCGGGCACTGTGCTCAAGCACGCGCGCCACCGCGCCGCGATCAAGGGGTCGAAGCTCTTCCTTCTGGACCAGCGTGGCGATCAAACGAGCGTACAGCAACTGATTATCACTGCTGCGATCCATCCGCTCATCGAAATCGGCCATCACCTTGAACAGCTGGCTGAACTCGGGATCCAGGGCTGCCAATAAGTAGTAGAGGGTCGCATCGCCCAGCAATCCCACTTTTACATTCAGCGGAATTGGCTCGGGTTCAAGCGATACCGTATTGATGAAGCTGTAGGACTGGACCGGGGACTCAATGCGGACCTGCCCGGCCCTTAGAGCCCGCTTGAGCCCCTCCCAAGCGAAAGGCTCGAGTAGGACTTTGCGCGCATCGAGGATCAAGTAGCCTCCGTTGGCTCGATGCAGAGCGCCCGGCTTGATCAAGTTGAAGTCCGTAATGAGGGCCCCCATCTGAGGCAGGTAATCGATACGGCCAAGCAAGTTCTGGTAGGTGGGGTTGTCCTCGTAGATGACAGGGGCATGCTCGGCCGCACCCTGATCCACGATCACGTTGACTCGATAGCGTCGCAACGTGGTTCGCCTCTGCTGGGCCCTGCTAACCGAAAGGGCCAGCGCTAGGGGCTGCTGCCCTTCCGCTTCGTCTTCGCCCTGGAGGAAATCAGTCACATTCTCAACGACATCTTCCTCCACAGCCTTCAGGTACTCAACCACCGCCTCGATCTCGTGGTAGATTTGTCGCAGATCGACAAGCAAGCCGCCAATAGCCAGGTGCGCGATCTCGCGATTCAACTCCTGGATGCCGCTTTGCATCTCACGCTGCCAGCGCGGGATTTGGTTTAGAGTCTTTTGGAGTTCCTCCTGCAGTTTCTCCACCTTCTCCTCGACAACTTTGCGCTCCTCCTCCGGCATACTCTGGTATTCCTCAGGCGAAACGACCTCATCACCCCGGAGGGGGGCGAAAACCAAGCCGGCCGGCGTCCGCAGCAGGGCCAAGTTGTTTTGGCGAGCCTGCTCTCTCAGCTCTTCAAGTTTCTTTTCCTGCCGTCCCTGGAACGTTTCTTGGATCTCCTGCCGCCGCGTTTGATACTCCTCGCTTTCAAACGCGCTGGAGAGCACCGTCTGCAGCTCCGCCACCAGCCTTTCCATATCGTCGCGAAACTCCACCCCCTTGCCTGCTGGGAGGCTGAAGGCACGCGGCTTATGCCGTTGTTCGAAGTTGTTGACGTAGCACCAATCCTTGGGAATGTCTTCTTTGGCGGCCTGTTCCTCGAAGAACTTCCGCACCAGCGAACGCTTCCCTGTCCCGGCCGGTCCCAGCGCGAAGAGATTGTAGCCTTCACGCCGGATGCCAACACCAAACTTGACGGATTCAACGGCCCGCGGCTGCCCGATCACTTCCGACAGGGGTTCAAGATCCTCCGTAGACTTAAAATCGAATTGCGACGGATCGGTAGCTTGATAGAGATCTTCAGGATCCAAACGCTTCGCAGTCGTCATAAGTGGACAACTCTCCTCCGCAGGGAACCATCACCCTGCACAGTTCTGCCTGTCCCGGCCACGACAGCCCATTCGGCTCGCGACCAGGACAGACACGCCAGCCAGGTCCGGCTCAGCCGAGAGCCTCAAGGAATCAAGCCGTGCCAATGCCCTCTAATTATACGACTGGCCAGGCACGAGGATGGAATAGACCCAGTCAGTGAGAATCCTCTGCTAGCAAGAAATCCAGCAGCCAGAGGTTTACGCGCTCAGGCATTTCATGGTGGACCCAATGAGTCGCATCCTGCAGCAATTCCAGGCGCGACTGAAAGCACAGATCAGCGCTCTTCCTGGCCATCTCCAACTCAAGAAAGGCGTCCTTCGCCCCCCAGATGATCAAGGTGGGGACCTCGATCTGCGCGGTGTCAAGGAGAGGCGCTCGAAACCATAATGCGGCCCGATACCAGTTGAGCATCGCGGTGAACGCTCCCTGCCGCTCCCAAGCTTCGCGGTAACGCTCGAAATCGACTTCGGTGAAGGTGCCTGGTAGGCTGCTGAGACGCATTGTATGCACCAGCGGATACCAGTCCCAGAGCCTGGCACTCACCTCAGGCAGCCAGGGCAGCTGGAAGAAGAGAATGTACCAGCTCCTCATCCGCTGCTTCCAACTCCGCCGCAGTGTCTGCGCCATCACGTTGGGGTGGGGGACGTTGATAATCACTAGGCGTCGCAGCTTTTCGGGATGCTGTGAGGCAACCCGAAAGGCGACGGCAGCTCCCCAATCATGGCCCACCAGATTAGCCCGTTCGCGACCGACCGACTCAATCAGGCCCACAGCGTCCCCTGCCAGCTCGTCGAGGTGGTAGGCTGCAGAACCACTGGGTTTCTCACTCAAGTTGTAGCCGCGCTGATCCGGGACGAGCACCCGGAATCCGGCCTCCGCCAACCGACCGATTTGATTCCGCCATCCATACCAGAACTCCGGAAAACCGTGCAGCAGGATGACAAGCGGCCCGTCGTCCGGACCCGACTGAACGGCATGGAGCCTTACACCATTGGTTGAATAGTAGACAGATTCCAACCCCGGCAGATCCAAGGTGGTCATTGGGGTCGTCCTGTGTCAGTCCGGGAAGCTTCAACCTTTTCGAGAAGGAACTCATTGAGCGCCTCGCGGGCGGCAGGCAAGGTTTGCATAGCCTTCCAGTTGTCAACGAAGTGGGCGGCCCCGGGAAGAGCCATTAGGTCATCAAAAGGATCGCTCTGGGCTGGCTTTCCACCTATACTCGCTCGCTCCCAGTGCGGCCTAAGACCATTTCGCCAGCGGGGGTACTCCTCTCTAAACCATGCTCGCAGGCGGCCATATTCGACCAATTCGTTCCTGGAAGCCTCCCCGCGCTTGTAGACCTGAACGACCAGCGCTTCTATGGCGTCCCAAGTCATGACAAAGGCCTCAAGTTCTCGGTCGGAGAGGCGCTTCATTAGGGCCTTGGTAAAGGGGTTCACACAATAGACCTTCCAATGGGGCAATCGCCGCACCGCCTCGGGTCTCTCTATCATACTCGGACCTTGAAAGTGGACATATAATGGGAATATGGTTCGCGACTGAAGCAGAGGGAGGATGAACGATGTCGGGGAGAATCATCTTTGGCTTGGGGTTGGTCGTCTTCGGGCTTGGCTTTCTGCTCGACCAGCTAGGGGTCTTTGATTTCGGCGACCTACTTGACGTCTGGTGGCCCTTAGGCCTGATCTTTATCGGCGTTGTGCAGCTGGCCACAAGCGGCTCCTATTTCTGGGGGGTGATCTTCCTGGTCGCAGGAATCGCCTTTCAGGTTACAGAGCTTGAAATCCTACCGGTGAGCCTCGGGCCGCTACTCTGGCCTTTGGCGCTGATTGCTATTGGTGTGTGGCTGGTCGTGAGCCGCTACTTACGACCGGGATTGCCAGCGGCGAGCCCGGAAGATCGACTGAATGCCTTCATCGCTTTTGGCGGCATAAACCCGCGCAACAACTCGTCCAGCTTCCAGGGCGGCAACGTCACCGCCCTCTTCGGGGGCGCCGAAGTCGATCTGCGGGACGCGAAGCTGGCCTCAGAGGGTGGCAATCTTGAACTGACAGTCGCCTTTGGCGGCGTGGAAGTGTTTGTGCCTGAGGACTGGCAGGTGAAAATGTCCGGGGTCCCCATCTTTGGCGGTTGGGAGGACAATACGCGCCGATCCGGAGAATCCGATCCCTTGGCGCCCACCCTCAACGTATCCGCCTTCGTCGCCTTCGGAGGCGCCGAGGTGAAGAACTAGGCACTCCATTGCGGCCAATAGACCTCCGAAGCGCCCGAACTGATATGTTCGGGCGCGGCCGCGCTAGCGGACCCTTGCGCCTAATTCGACTTCGCTATCCGGTCCAAGCAGGCCCATCGACCCGTCGGCGTTGACGGCCGCCAATACCAAGACCTCGGATAGATGGACGGCGATCTGTTTTGCCGGAAAGTTGGTGACCGCCACAATCTGCCTTCCCATCAGCGCCTTCCGGGGGTAGAGGTTCCGGATCGCCGCCGACGAACGCCTGACCCCCAAACTTGGGCCGAAGTCGATAGTCAGCAGGTAGGAAGGCTGACGCGCTTCGGGGAAATCCTGCACTTGAGTCACCCTGCCAACGTGCATTTCCACTTTGTCGAAGTCTTCCCAGGTGATCGTGGCCATCAGGCACTCACCTCCTTCCGGATGTCGCTCAGTTCGTCAGAGCCAAACCCAGGCGCAAGGCTCAGCCCTATGGGCGAAACTGGTTGTTTTTGGCGTTCGTCATCCAACTGAGGGGAGGCAAAACGCCCAAGCCCGCTCCTGCAATCGGGGTTGCTGGGATTGCCCTAAGGTGCAAGATCCGTAGGACAAACGCAGGCCTCATTGGTCCCGTCTGGAGCATGACGAGCCAAGCCACTAGGTGGCCATGAAGGGCGCCCGCGTCGCCGCGGACGGGCGCCTGCTGCAGCGATGGCACAGCGGCAAGCTACACTGGAGCACCCCCGCACGCCAACCCAAGACCACGCCACGGTTGGCGGTTCCCTCCGGGGGTGAGGCAGTTCTCCTAACCTTGCCTGCATGCGGGCTGGGCGCGCGGCGGGCTTCACTTCCGCAGATTGGCGACTAAATCGCCGATCTCCCTGCTCACCAAACCATCGGCATCAACGTAGCATTTGAAGACAACGATTCGCTGCCAGGCGCCCCCTGGGGAGGCCAAGAATCGGACCTCGCCTCCGCCAGCTGGATCGAGTCGAACCGGGCAGT
>CAYGCA010000018.1:38585-39424 GCA_964348265.1 uncultured Anaerolineaceae bacterium
CATAACTTTCGGGTCGCGATACCCGCACCAATCGCGGGCCCGCTTTCCGTACGAGCGAGTCAAACTGCCAGCGGGTGAAGAGCGGGTCCAAGGAGAGCCAATCCGCCGCCTTAGAGGCCGACTTGGTGGCCCAGAGCTCACTGACAAAGAACGCGTACTCAAACAGCCCACTCGGGCCATGCTCGTAGCTCAGGTAGCGATAGAGAGTTTCGATTTCCGTCCGCCGCAATTCGCCTGTATCGCGCTGCGCCACCAGCTTGTCAGGTGGAACTTCGGCTAGAATGGCCGGGGGCTTGGCCTGCCTCCCGGCATCCGCTCGGCGGGCGAATGGCCAGATCCAGCCACGTTCCTTGCCACCGACCCGAATGTAATCAAGGATGTAGCCTCGCTGGATGGCAAGGTGGGGGAACATCCCCAACAGGCGGTTCACGTCGTCGGGACGATGGTAGCGATTCCACGTTCTGCGAAACTGACGCACTTTGCGGAGCAGATAATCCGCCCGATGCCCGGGCACCTTTTGCTCAAGCTGGCTGTGGGCCACTCGCCTCCTCTTCGATCGGTAGTCCCCTCCCTAGCTTATCAGATAGTGCAGTACTTTGATTGAGTTTTTCCGGCCGAGAGCTTCGTGGTCCACTCACACGCGGTGTTGCCTGATCAGGATTCACAGGGCTGTAACAACGCTGTGCGACCATGCGTGGTACACTTTGACTCGCATCTCAGATCTAACAGGATTTCAGCTAGGCCCTCCGATTTTGCCTCCAGAAACGGTGATCACGTATCAGCCGGGTGTAAAATTGCTCAAGAACATGTGTCAGCACTGGAAGGTTTCAATCTTTCGC
>CAYGCA010000019.1:0-856 GCA_964348265.1 uncultured Anaerolineaceae bacterium
CGGGCGAAGTCACGGGCTTGGGCACAACCCGGATTCTGGAGTCAGTACGGCGGAGCGGGAATAAGGTGCGCTTCTACCAGGCCTCCTCTAGTGAGTTGTTCGGAAGCTCGCCTCCCCCCCAGAATGAAGAAACGCGCTTCCGTCCGCGCAGTCCCTACGCGATTGCCAAGGCCTATGCCTACTGGATGACCGTCAATTACCGTGAGGCCTACGGCTTATATGCCGTGAATGGGATTCTGTTCAACCACGAAAGTCCTAGACGCGGCGCGACCTTCCTCTCGCGAAAGGTGACGAGGGCTGTGTCCCGGATCCTGGCAGGCCTACAGGAGAAGGTGTATCTCGGCAATTTAGAGGCGCGCCGCGACTATGGGTATGCGCCGGAGTACGTGGAGGCGATGTGGCGCATGCTCCAGGAAGATTCGCCCGATGATTACGTCCTGGGGACGGGGGTGGCACCCACGATGCGGGAATTCGTTGAAGAGGCCTTCAGCTATGCCGGGCTGGATTGGGAAGATCACGTGGAGATCGATCCCAGGTATTTTCGGCCCGCCGAAGTGGACTATCTGCTGGCTGACTCGTCGAAGGCAGAAGATAAGATCGATTGGGCCCCAAAGATCGCCTACAAAGAGCTTGCGCGCATTATGGTCGATGCCGACATGGAGGCGGTGGGTCTGAGTCCAATCGGCGAAGGATTGCAGATCCTCAAGCAGAACTTCGGCGATTGGCACCGCTGGGAGACCGGAGTGACATCTGTGCTCAGAAGAGAAGGGGTGGGCTTCGATTAGAGTCGATTCGGCCCTCAGGTACCGCTTCTCGGTGACGCGGTGTCGTCGTCGAGGGTCTAAAACGCGGCGCT
>CAYGCA010000019.1:866-2139 GCA_964348265.1 uncultured Anaerolineaceae bacterium
TCTCGGTGACGCATCCATCGAGCGCAAAGCGGCAGGGTGGACGTGGCTGTGGGAGACAGACAGTTTCCCGCGCCATCTAGCTGCGATTCAGAGTCAAGATCAAGTTGGCATACCTAAAGCCCTTCGTAGGGGTCCTGCAGGGGGCCTCGCAAGTTCTACTTCGTGACAGTGTTTGGGATCTGCTTGGCCGATGGCGGGCGACTGGTGCCCTCTTGAGGGGCTGCCATTCAGGGCACAACGATCCGGCCTCATGCCTGTGGGTGATTACCTAGCATTCCTACCGCGAAGCCCATTGCTCTCGACGCTCTTGAAGGCCCAGAGTCTATAGATCGCCGGTGGTGGCCAAATCCGTCCGCGCCTGCTTCGTCCGCGTTCGCACCACGTTGCTATGAATCCATCGGGAAACGCTCGCGAGGTCGTGTCTCGACATCTTAGGGAGTCATTGGGCGTGACTCTGGAATTCGGCGTGGAAAAGGGTCAGATTCTCCACCCCAGGCTGGAAAAGCTGTGAAGATCCTGGTGCTCAACTACGAGTTCCCACCCGTAGGGGGTGGCGGAGGGCAAGCCAGCGCCGGCCTGTGTGCCGAACTGGCGGTGCGCGGGCATGAGATCCGCCTCCTCACAACCCACGCGCCCGGCCTTCCGAAGCGTGAGGAAAGGGATGGCTACTTGGTCCTGCGGGCAACAACGGGAAGACGCTCGCGCTATAAGGCTTCCTTTCCAGTCATGGCTGGCTATGTCGCTGGGGCCTTCCTGCCCGGGGTGCGCCTGGTCTTAGGCTGGAAGCCAGATCTGATCCATGCTCATTTCGCTGTGCCTACCGGTGCACTGGCCTACAGCCTGTCAAGATTGAGCGGCAGACCCTACATTCTGACCGCTCATTTGGGGGATGTCCCTGGAGGCGTAGAGGAGAAAACGGGGAGATGGTTCTCAGTTGTTATGCCGTTCACCTTTAGGATTTGGAGGCAGGCGGCCGCGGTCGCGGCAGTCAGCGAGCACACCAGGGGCCTTGCTCTGAAGTATTATGATGTCCCAATCAAAGTGATCCCGAACGGCATCGCAATCCCGCCTGAGCATGGGCAAGCCAGGCAGGTTGGCAACCCGCCGAAACTTGTATTTGCTGGAAGGTTCCAACCTCAGAAAAACCTTGTCCCTCTGGTGGATCTACTGGCCCGCATCCGTGGTACGCGCGAACTGGCCATCGACATCGAGGTATGGGAGCGAGCCCGGAAAGGCCTCGGTCACGCGCATCTGCGTCGCACTCTCGACGGAC
>CAYGCA010000019.1:2149-4989 GCA_964348265.1 uncultured Anaerolineaceae bacterium
AGCGTGTCAGCTTAACGGGCTGGCTCGACGTCTCCGAGGTATCCAGCCGCCTCCAGCAGAGTGATATTTTGGTTATGCCTTCGACATCTGAGGGGCTCCCGGTTGTCGGTATTGAGGCGTTGAGTCATGGTCTCGCCCTGGTGGCCACCCAAGCTGGGGGTCTGGCCGAGTTAGTGGTGGATGGCGTCAATGGTCGGTCATGCAGAGTGGGCGACCTTGACTGCCTGGAGGGCGGTCTGCGCTGGTGTCTGGAGGATCGAGATCGGCTCCGCACTCTGAAGCTGGCGAGTTTGGGTTTTTCCAGACGCTACGACATCCGGCGGGTTGCAGAGGAGTACGAGTCCTTGATGGCTGAGGTGATCTAGAATGACCCCGAGCTTTACGGCCGATTTTCATGGGAGTGTGTCCTTTGAACTCCACACGGACGACGACCAGGCGAGGGAATTCTTCGCTTCCGAGTACGCAAAGATGGTGGGACCTCAGCCGGACAACCGGCCAGTGGTGAGACTCCGCTGGCGCCGGTCCAGCCTGCCGCGGTCACCTGGTCCAGGGTATCGTCTCTACATCCACAAGGCACTTGCCCGCTGGTATTATCGCCTAACCTGGTCGGGAGATTCGCTGGCGATCGATGCTTGCGGGAACAGGATGGCGATCCCGATGATCCATCACATGCTCGTCCATCATGGCCTGCGGTATCATAGCGTTCCCTCTCAGGTGTTGATGTTGCATGCCGCGTCTGTTGTGCGACAAGGGCAAAGCCTGGTTCTCACCGGGCATGGTGGGGTGGGGAAGACGACGATAAGCTCGCTACTATTGGCCATCGGAGGCGGCGACTGGCAGCTGCATGCCGACGACTATGTCTTCCTCGGGCCTGATGGAACAACTTCTCATTACCTCACCCGTTCTCATCTCTACCGCGACCTGCTCCGGTGGTTGCCCCAACTTGCGTCGCGGCTGTCATACGCTGAGAGAATTAGGCTTGAGTTCCTGGGTCGTCTAAGGCAATTGTCCTTAGGCAACATCTCGCTGCCTGTGCGCTTGGAGCCGGACAGGCTCTGGCCTGCACATCGTATCGCCGACAAGGCTCGACTGGCGGCTTTCATCATAATGCAGCGCTATGGGGGAAGGCGTCCAAAGCTCACTGCCCTTCGTCGGCATGAGGTCCCGGTGGATGAGCTCATCGGAATGAACTTCCGTGAGGCTAGGCACTTCAGGCGCCTTGTCGATTTAGGGCCAGAGGGACCTCCGGCTGAAGGTTGGCTGAGCTCCTGGCAAGAGAGGGAGCGAGAACTCCTGGAGGCCAGACTGCTGGAAGCCAGGATATTTCGTTTGGACTTGCCGCGGGGCATCATTCCTCAGCGGGCCGAGATTGAGTCCTTGCTGGTTGAGTTCGAGGCGCTCATGCAAGGTTCGAGGCTGGCGACCGAACATGGATGAGCACACTTCAGCCTCGAAATCGGTCTGGCAGAAACGGATCCGGCTTGTAGGCAGCCTGAGCGCTATGGCACTCCTGATCTGGCTGCTTCTCAACCAAGACTGGGAGACGCTCGTAAGGAGTCTTTCCGCTTTGCCTGTCTGGGCTGCCCTGGCTGGGCTGGCGCTCGTATTCGCCAGGCAGGTCTCGAACTCCGCCCGCTGGTCGTTCTTGCTGCGTGGTCAGGATATCCACCTCACCTTTGGCCACTCGGTCAAACTTGTGTTTGTCGGCCTGTTTGCGTCGAATTTCCTGCCTACGACGGTCGGCGGCGACGTGGTGCGGGTTGTGGGGCTGGTGCGAAAGTCGAGCGACAGCGTCGCTGGCGCAGCTTCTGTTGCCATGGACCGTGTGATAGGCCTCATAAGCATGCTTTTCGTCTTACCCTTCAGCTGGCCTCTCTTGAGCAAGTTCATTGTCAACGGTCTGGCAATGACCTCCTTGGGATTGCTGACAAGAACGGACATCGAGATTCGGATCCGATCTGCCGCGAGGCGACTAGCGGAGATCATCCTTATGTGGACCCGCAAGCCGACTTCGCTGCTGCTGGCCTTGCTTGCTTCGTGGATGGGCGTTCTGTTCTACTTGACTGCCGTCTGGATTGTTGCGAACGGACTCCAAATCCCGGTTGGGTTCCTTGAGGTGGCAGGTGCGACCGGAATAACCTATTTCCTCACCCTGATCCCCCTTTCGATCAACGGCTACGGCGTGAGGGAACTGGGTATTCTGGCAGTCTATACACAGTTGGGGGCCTCCCCTGAGCAGGCGACGGTCCTTGCGATCCTGACCCGTGCCTTCCTGCTGGCCGCTAGCCTCCCTGGGGCCCTCTGGATCAGTGCTATCCTGTCCAAAGGCGCGGAAGAGGCTTCCACGGCCATGTAGTGGAATACTCTGCTAGCCGGGGAGAGGAACAGATTGCACCCTAAAAAGGACATTGCCCCAACCTGGCTGCGACTCGGCAGTCTTGTGTTTGGGCTTCTGATTCTTGCAGCTGGACGCGAGCTGGCCCTGATCGCTGAGAGAGGGGACCAATTCCTCGGGCGATACTCGCTCAGGGGGGGGATGCTCCTCGGGGTCTACGCGTTCATCGCTGGGATAGCAGGATTGGCCTCCTTGTGGGCCCTGCTTCGTCCTCACTCACTGAGCGCGGATGGAATGCCCCGGCTCATGAAGATCGTTGAGCGACTCTCCTGGGCTCGCTGGCTGGCACTGGCTATTCTCATAGGCTTCCCACCTCTGTTGCTGCTCGGACCTTGGGGTTGGCGTTTCACAACCCCATTCTTTCGAATTCTGGTCTGGAGCGGTGCCGCGCTGGCAGCTGGCCTGGTATGGCCCATGGTTGGCCACCGTTTTGCCGTTAGGTACC
>CAYGCA010000019.1:4999-5635 GCA_964348265.1 uncultured Anaerolineaceae bacterium
ACAATCGTCATGCGATTGGTGCTTGTCACTGAATATCCGTTCAAACTGGGGTGGTCAGAAGGGAATCGTCTTTGGGATTACTCCTTGTATTTCTTAGGTAGCCAGTATGATCCTGGAGTAGCCGAGACCTTCTCCTATCCCACCTACCTGACCCCGGGCCGGCATGGCTTGTGGGGACTGCCTTTTCTTATTCCCGGTATTTCGGTTGCCTTCCTTCGTCTCTGGGATGCCGTTCTGTGGACTGTCCCCTATTTGATCTTGGGCTGGTTGCTATTCTCAGCTCGTTTCTCGTGGCATTCTCAGGTCGCCCGGTGGTTCAGCGTGGTCTGGGTATTTCTCTTCCTATCGCAGGGGCCGGTCCTTGCGCCTCTGGTTCTAAGTGCAATCCTGCTCGTATGGGGCTATGATTCGTCCTCCCGGCTACGCTCGCTCGCCGTGACAGCCGGAGCCTGCTTCTATGCGGGAATTAGTCGCTGGACGTGGGTATTGGCTCCGGCTGCCTGGGTGACCTTGTGGGCGATCCTCGATTCCCAGCCTGGACAGCATTGGCGGCAGAGGCTCTCATGGCCCGGGCTGCTGGTTGTTTTTGGATTGCTTGGGGCTATAGCCTCTCAAGCGTTCATGGCCTTCTTCTTC
>CAYGCA010000019.1:5645-16664 GCA_964348265.1 uncultured Anaerolineaceae bacterium
AGAGTGGATCCAGTATTCAGCACAGCCCTCAGCCAGCCGCTATTGTGGTACCGGCTCTTTCCGAGTGCTACCAATCCTCTGGGGATCATCCCTCAACTGATCCTTGCCGTGGGTCCTCTTCTGGTTTTAATCGGATGGGCCATCTTCCGCAACGGGCTTCGTTGGGATGGCTTCCAGCTAGTGTCAATCGCCGGGGTATTGGCTGGCTTCTCAACTATCGGGCTCATCGCCAGTGTCAAGATCGGCGGTGGGAACAATTTGCACAACCTCGATATGTTGCTGATCGGGCTAGTTCTCCTGGCGTGGATTACCTTGACCAAAGCGGCGCAGCCCCTCCTCCCGCGATTGTCCAAGGCTCCAATCAGCGTCCAGGCAATGCTCGTTCTCACGTTGCTGGTCCCGGCGGCGGCGGCCCTTCGGAGCGGTGAGCCCCTGCGACTGGCAGCACCGGACGCGGCCGAGGCGGCTCTGCAGAGCATACGTTCGAACGTGGTGAAAGCCACGCAGCGAGGGGAGGTGCTGTTCATCGATCAAAGGCAACTGTTCACCTTCGGTCATCTTGAGGGGATCCCTTTGGTCATGGAATACGAACTCAAGGACATGATGAACCAAGCAATGGGGAGCAATGAGGCCTACTTTGAACGATTTCGCCAGGATCTCAGAACGGGACGGTTTCCATTGATCATCGTAGATCCTCAGAAAATCCTCTATCAGGGGAAGACCCACGCTTTCGGTGAGGAGAATGACGCCTGGGTCAGACAGGTATCAGTTCCGCTGCTTGAGTATTATGAACCCGCTGTTGAGCTCAAGGCGGTCGGAGTCTGGCTAATGAGTCCGATCAGCCCGTGACATCAACCGAGGCCTCCTGCAATCCTTGTTTCTGCTTCCTTGGCCATGAGGGCTGACCTGCACTTCGAATCGGTCTGGAAGGTGAAGGACCTCACCCGGGAGGCAGATTGACCTGGGGATCGAGTGGGGTCGGTGAGAAGCAGGCATAGGTCTTGTCGCCCATGGGCGATTTCTTTCGGGGCGAAGCTTACCCTTCAAGGTCACCTCTCACTGCGTACCACCCCGCGAGCCTCTCAAATCCAGCTCGGGGGCTTCTTGTCCGGCACCCCTTGCGCGGGGCCTTATTCCTGCCTTGACCGGCCTTTGCCATTGGTTATAATTCAAAGACTGAATTTTGGATGGAGCGAGTATGGATGACAGCCGAGAGCTAACTCGAGAGCTGCACCTGCTTGAGGAAATCGAGCGTGATCCGGACACCACCCAGGCCAATTTGGCCGCTCGACTCGGCGTGGCGGTTGGGACAGTCAACTGGCACTTGAAGCGTCTCGTCGCCAAAGGCTATGTCAAAGTTAAGCGCGCCGAGAGACGAAAGCTCCGCTATATCATCACTCCGGAGGGGTTGGCCCTCAGGGCAAGGTTGACAATTCAATACATTGAGAATTCGATGGCGCTCTATCGAGAAGCCCGCAATCGGGCCCGCGAAGCCCTTAAATCGGCAAGGATCAAGGGGTACGATTCTGTGCGCATCGCGGGTGACGGAGACATAGCCGACATATGCCGCTTGACCTGCTTGGAGCAGGGGATCAAGCTCGCAGAGGCTGGGAGCCAAGACGCGCCTTGGCTTGAAATCCGAGGGCGCGAGATTGAGTTGGTGGAGCCAGGTGGTCAGTAGATCCGCAGGTCGGGGCGGAATTCGTCCCGCCTTCGAACTCTACCCACCCCGCGTCTATCGCCGACTTGAGAGTCGCATTCTCTCGGAGCCCAGCTCCTGTTCTTCGACGATCACCAAGCAAGGAGAGACCATTCATGCCAGGTAAGCCAGAGAATAGGTCATTCTGGCACAACAAGCGTGTTTGCGTTACAGGAGGCGGCGGATTTCTGGGTTCATTTCTCGTCGAGAAACTTCGTCGACGTGGGACGCTGGAGATCTTTGTCCCCCGTAAGGTAGACTACGACCTCGTCGAGCGGGACGCAATTACGCGTTTGCTGAGGGATTCGAAGCCGGACGTAGTGCTGCATCTGGCCGCCAACGTAGGCGGCATAGGTGCTAACAGAGCTCATCCGGCGGAGTTCTTTTACGATAATCTCATGATGGGTGTCCAGCTGCTCCATGAATCCTGGAGAGCGGGAGTGGAGAAATTCGTAGCAGTTGGGAGCGTGTGCTCCTACCCCAAATTCACGCCCGTGCCCTTCCGAGAAGATGATCTCTGGAATGGCTACCCAGAAGAGACGAATGCTCCTTACGGTCTGGCCAAGAAGATGCTTCTGGTGCAGTCACAAGCCTACCGTCAGCAGTATGGTTTCAACTCGATCCACCTGATCCCGGTAAACCTGTACGGTCCTCGGGACAACTTCGATCTCGAGACCTCGCACGTTATTCCCGCACTAATCCGCAAGTGCATTGAAGCTCAAGAGCGCGGTGAAAACAGTGTGGTGGTCTGGGGAGATGGTACGCCGACACGAGAATTCAATTACGTGACGGACGCGGCTGAGGGTATTCTGCTCGCCACCGAACATTACAACGCCAGCGAGCCAGTCAATTTGGGGTCGGGAGAGGAGATCAGTATCAGGGCATTGGCCGAGCTTATCGCCCGCCTGACAGGCTTCGAAGGGAAGTTTGTATGGGACACTTCCCGACCCAATGGCCAGCCCCGAAGGGCACTCGACGTGTCCAAGGCCGAGATGGAGTTCGGCTTCAAAGCCCAGACCTCCCTGGAAGACGGTCTGCGCCAGACTATCGAATGGTATCGGCGCAAACTCCATGGGGTGGTTGCAGAAGGGCAACCTGCGTGAACAAGGTTCGCCTCCCTTCTAAGAATCAAACTCCAGCCTTGACGATTATTCGTCCAGTGAGAGGCTGGTCGGGTCTTGATCTAGCCGAGCTATGGCGCTACCGGGAGCTAACCGTTTTCCTTGTATGGCGTGACGTCATGGTTCGCTACAAGCAAACCCTTCTTGGAGCCGCCTGGGCAATCCTGAAGCCGTTCCTGAGCATGGTCATCTTCACAATCATCTTTGCGGGCTTTGCCAAGATTGAGACCGATGGCATACCCCCACCGATCTTCTACTTCTGTGGTTTGTTGCCTTGGGTTCTATTTCAGGATGGCGTTGCGAAGGCTGGCAACAGTTTGGTCGCGGGTAGCAACTTGATCACAAAGGTGTATTTCCCCAGGATGGCGATTCCCACGGCCTCAGTGATCGCCGGACTGGTTGACTTTGGCCTGGCTTTTGTAGTCCTGGTGGGGATGATGGTTTTTTACAATGTGGGCCTCTCTGCCGTGGTCTGGAGCTTGCCCATCTTCTTGCTGCTTGCCCTCATTACCGCTTTGGGTGTGGGTCTCTGGATGGCGGCCCTGAATGTGGCCTATCGGGATGTAGGCTATATCATTCCGTTCCTCCTTCAGGCATGGATGTATGCCTCACCGGTCGTGTACTCAGTAACGCTTCTTCCCGAGGGCTTTGCTCAAATCGTGTATGGGCTCAATCCAATGGCCGGAGTCGTTCAAGGCTTTCGGTGGGCGATGTTGGGCGTGGGCATGCCGCCTTCCGGACTTCTGGCGCTCTCCTCCGCGATCGCATTAGGTCTGCTCGCTAGCGGTGCGGTGTATTTCAAGCGGATGGAACGCACTTTCGCGGATGTGGTCTAGGTCATGTCAGACGTCGCCTTGCGCCTAGAAGACCTGGGAAAGCAGTATCGCATAGGCGGTATGCCCAGCGGCTATCGGACTCTGCGGGATGCGCTCATGAGTGGGCTCGGGCGTCTGATCGCGGGTGAAGCGGGCCCTGCCTATGAGACCATTTGGGCGCTGCGACATATATCCTTTGAGGTCCAGCGGGGTGCAGTCTTGGGCATTATCGGAAAGAATGGGGCAGGCAAGAGCACGCTCCTCAAACTCTTATCGCGCGTGACGGTGCCGACGGAGGGTTTCGCTGAGATCCGTGGCCGGGTCGGTTCGCTTCTGGAGGTCGGGACTGGCTTTCATCCTGAGTTGACGGGTCGTGAGAATATCTTTCTCAACGGCGCGATCTTAGGTATGAAGCGCTTCGAGATTGAGGACAAGTTTGACGAGATCGTCTCTTTCGCGGAAGTCCAGAAGTTCATCGACACGCCTGTGAAGCGATATTCGAGCGGAATGTATCTGCGCTTGGCCTTCGCGGTAGCGGCTCATCTTGAGCCTGAGATCCTGGTGGTGGATGAGGTCCTTGCGGTTGGAGACGCCGAGTTCCAGCGAAAGTGCTTGGGCAAAATGGGTGACGTGGCGCGCGAAGGTCGCACGGTCCTATTTGTCAGCCACAACATGTCCGCCATCCTGCGGTTGACTGAAGAAACGATCGTGCTTGATAAGGGTCGGCTGGTCATGCGCGCACCGACACCCAAGGCAGTGGATTTCTATATGACCTCCGGGATGTCTCGAGAAGGGGAGAGGCTCTGGGAATCTGATGATGTTCGGGTGCGGGCCGCACAACCGTTTCGTCCAATCGCCCTGCGCGTTCGAGACCAGCAGGAGCAGATCTCCGGCAGCGTGCGCGCCACCGAACCGTTCACTGTTGAATTCGAGTATGAACTCGCAGAAGATGTGAAAGGGCTTCGGACGGGCCTCTATTTGCTTACCAGTCGAGGGGAGCCCGTCTTCACTTCGTTCGACACTGACGACCCCCAGGACTTCGAGAGGCATACGCTTCGCCGCGCGGGCCACTATCTGAGCCGGTGCCGGATTCCGGCGCAGCTCCTGAATGAGGGCCGCTTCGTCCTGGGTGTCAACGCCAGCTCGTTTGCAATTCGCTCTTACTTCACCGACGAATCGGCGTTGACTTTCAGCGTGGACGCCACGGGGTCTCCGGGAAGCCACTGGCCTGAGCGGCGGAGTGGGCCGCTCCGTCCAGCTCTGGAATGGGAAATCGCCGAGGCTGTGAGATGAGGCGTCTGGATGGGGAGACCCGGCTCAAGAACGCGCTCGGGAAGATGCCGATGATGGCAGAGCTGTACCAGTTGGCATGGGCCAGGGAGGAACCGCCCCCCAGCGGGTACCGCGGAACTCGATTGGCCAGCGCTCTCCCAGACTGGGCCGAGGCGGCACTGGCCGCCCGGACCAAGGACGCCACTCAGGATCCTAGACGGGTCTTGGTTTTCGGATACCTCGAGTGGTGGCTTGAGTACAGCTGTGCACTAGCGTTGCTGCTCGCAGGCATGGGCCATGAAGTTCAACTTGGCTTTCTGCCCTACAGGCGATGGATGGATCCGATCCCCCGATTTGACGCGCGCAGACAATCCGCTTACCTTTTGAATCTTCTCGGAGGCCTTCGACCCCTCCTCAAGCTGCGTGATCTCTCCAGTGCGCCTGGCCACGCGTTGCCGGAGAGATTGGGGCGCTCAATTGAGCGCCAAAGCCTGCTGGATGTGCAGTACACACTCAAGCGCGAGGAATTGGATTGGGAGGAGACGGGTGAGGCCGCTGAGCTCTTCAATTTGCGCCTTCAACGCAACCGGAGGCTGGCGGCTTCCCTGCTCCGACTGCTGAGCTCAAGTGGCTGTGATGTCGCCATCGTTCCCAATGGCAGCATCTTGGAGTTTGGAGCGCTCTACCGTACCGCCAGATATCACGGCCTCCTGGTCGTGACCTACGAGTTCGGGGAGCAGCGCGAACGAATGTGGCTGGCCCAAGACGCAGAAGTCATGCGCTTGGACGCCTCCGGCCTGTGGGCGGCCAAGGGGGATTCGCCTTTGAGCAAGGCTGAGCTCACCCAGCTAGAGATGCTTTACAAATCTAGACGCGGCGGGCAGCTTTGGAACAACTTCACACGTCTGTGGCAAACTGGTCAGAGCCAGGGGGCCCTTGCTGCGCGTGAGCGCCTCCGACTTGACCCGGCGCGGCCCATCGTCCTTCTCTGTACCAATGTGGTGGGCGATAGCCTGGCGCTCGATCGACAGGTTTTCACCGAGGGGATGGCGGATTGGCTGGTCCGCACCGTCCGCCACTTTGACCGGCGGCCAGGGGCTCAGTTGGTCGTGCGCGTACACCCGGGTGAATTGCTGGGCGCGGGTCACCCTTCCGTGGAGGTGGTCCGGGATGCACTGCCAGTGTTGCCGCCCCAGGTTCGGGTTGTTCCACCGGAGTCAGAACTAAATACCTATGACTTGATCGAATTGGCGCACCTTGGCCTCGTGTACACAACGACCGTCGGATTAGAGCTGGCAATGAATGGGGTTCCGGTTGTCGTCGCAGGGGATGCGCACTACCGCGGCAAGAGCTTCACCGAAGATCCGACTAGCCTTCAGGAGTATGTTGAAGCGATCGATCGGCGGCTTGAAGAGCCCCTGAGCCGACGTCTGGCAAGAGAAAAGGTGGAGCTCGCATGGCGTTATGCCTATCGTTTCTTCTTTGAATTTCCCTTCCCCTTCCCCTGGCATTTGTTGTCCTTCTGGGATGACGTCGCGGCTTGCCCCGTCGGGGAGCTCTTGGCACCTTCTGCGCGTGAGCCATACCAAGCAACATTGGCAGCGCTACTTGGCGGTGAGATTGACTGGTCCCTTCGTGGTCTTGTGGCTGAGGAAAGGCTGGCGTGAGCGCTCAACCGGACCTGAGAGAACAGGTCCGCGATTTCTACGACTCGATTGGCTGGAAGCAGATCGGCGAAGGGGTCTATCAGAACGCGAGGCATGAAGATCTGAGGGAGGTCTCGCGCGAGTACATCCACCGCTGCCACTTGCGCGTAGAGAGCCATCTGCCATCCAGAGGCAGCTATCTGCTCGACGCTGGATCAGGGCCGATCCAATATCCTGAGTACCTTGAATACTCTCAAGGTTATCGCTATCGGGTGTGTTTGGATATTTCCGCGAGGGCGCTGGTTGAGGCCCGCGAGCGTATCGGCCAACATGGACTCTTCGTAGTCGGTGATATGGCAAAACTGCCCTTTGCGAACGAGGCCTTTCAAGGCTTGGTCTCTTTGCACGCTGTGCACCATCTACCGCCCGATGAACAACGGCCTGCTTTTCTCGAGTTCTCAAGAGTCCTCCAACCAGCAGGTCGGGCCGTGGTGGTTTATAGCTGGGGCAAGCGCTCGCCTCTCATGGGGCTCGCGCGACCTCTGGTTTCTTTGGCGTTCAAAGCCATTCGGCTCTACCGTCGTGCCCGCTGGGGCGAAGTGGTGCCCAGCAAAGTACCCGCTGTAGGGGGTCTAAGGCCAGACGCGGCCGCGCTTGCGCATGCAGGTAAGAGCTACACTTACAAGCACGACTACAGTTGGTTTTCTCAATCACTAGACGATTTAGGGGGTCTGGACATCCGCGTGTGGCGCAGCGTCAACACAGCTTTTCTCAGAGCCCTTGTCCATCCCAGACTTTTCGGGAAGCTTCTTTTGAGGCTCCTCTTCTGGCTCGAGGATCGTGCCCCTCATTTTTTCGGAAGATATGGACAGCACCCGATGATCCTTTTCTCTAAGCCCGCGAAGATGACCTCCTCGGCTGAAAGGCTGGACCGATGAATTGGAGCGACAAAGTCGTGCTCGTCACAGGGGGGACCGGATCATTTGGCCGCGAATTCATTGAAATCATCCTCCAAGACCATCGTCCGGCCAAACTGATCATATTCAGCCGCGACGAGCTGAAGCAGCATGAGATGCGGACCACAGGCTTCGACCACCCAAGCCTGCGATATTTCATAGGAGATGTTAGGGATCTCATGCGCCTCAGGCGTGCCATGCACGGCGTTGATATTGTTGTTCATGCCGCCGCCCTGAAGCAGGTCCCGGCCTGCGAATACAATCCGATTGAGGCCATCATGACTAACATCATGGGCGGGCGTAATGTGATTGAGGCGGCCCTCGACATGGGGGTTCGGAGAGTGATGGCACTCAGCACCGACAAGGCGGTCAATCCTATCAACCTCTACGGAGCAACCAAGCTGGCTGCTGAAAAGCTGTTTGTGCAGTCGAATGCCTATGCAGGCGGAACAGGAACCCGCTTCTCATGCGTTCGCTACGGGAACGTGGTCGGTAGCCGTGGAAGCGTAGTGTCGGTTTTCTTGAATCAGCGTGAAGCCGGTGTGATTACGATTACGGATGAGCGGATGACACGCTTCTGGCTCTCCATCGAGCAAGGTGTGCGGTTCACGATTCGCTGCATTGAACAGATGCAGGGTGGGGAGGTCTTTGTGCCTAAGATCCCCAGCATGAGGGTTATTGATCTGGCAAAGGCCCTGGCCCCAAACAGCCGGATCGAAACGATCGGGATTCGACCGGGCGAGAAGCTTCATGAAGTCTTGATCTCCCGCGATGAGGCCCGCCATACGCTTGCAATGGAAGACATGTTTGTCGTTGAGCCGCCCGGTGCTCTCTGGTTTGGCCATGGCTGGCGAGATCAAGGCAGGCGACTCCCGGAGGATTTCCACTACACCAGCGACTCGAACAGCGACTGGCTCACGGCCGAACAGATCCGCGAAATCGTCAATCGTCTGGATGTCCAGATCCAGAGCCTTCCGAGCTAGCCGTGGCGCGTGTGCTGATTACCGGGGCTAGCGGCCTGCTCGGGGCCAATCTTGTCTTGCACTTTGCGACCGAACACGACGTCGTCGCGGTCTTTAACAAGCACCCTATTGTTTTTCCTGAGGCTTCTTTGGTGCAAGCTGATCTCAGCCAGCCGGGGGTCGCAGGTGAGGTGATTGCCGGTCATCGCCCGGAATGGGGGATTCACTTTGAGTGTCAGAAGTAGACCACGGGGAAGCGCATGACGATTCACTGTGCGGCCATGACGAATGTTGACAGGTGTGAGCAAGACGAGGCCGGAGCCTATCTACTCAACCGGGAGATGGCGCGCTGGGTGGCCCGGGCCTCAACCGAGCAAGGCGCGCAACTGGTCCATATCTCAACTGACGCGGTATTTGATGGCAGGCGGGGAGGTTATCGGGAGGAGCAAAGGCCGCATCCGATAAATGTTTATGGCCGCAGCAAGTTGGCTGGGGAGCAGGCGGTCAAGCATGCGCATCCGCGGGCAATCATCTGCCGGACAAATATCTTTGGCTGGAATGCGCTCAGCAAGCTGAGCTTGGCAGAATGGTTCCTCGATTCTTTGGAGTCAGAGCGAAGAACTCCGGGCTTCAGCGACGTCTGGGTGACCCCCCTGCTCGTGAACGATCTGGCAGGCATTCTGGTCCAAATGCTGGAGGCTGATCTCAAGGGCACGTACCAGGTCGTTGGCGCTGACTGCGTCAGCAAATACGAGTTTGGTGTTCGGCTCGCCCGCGTCTTTCATTTGGCGACTGAGCTGATTGAACCCGTATCTGTCGACGAGGCGCAGTTGCGTGCGCCGCGCCCGAAGCGCCTATGCCTCGACGGTCGAAAAGCCGCCCGAGCTCTAGACCTCAGTCTGCCGAGGCTCAATGATGGGCTCAAAAGGTTTCGTGCCCTTCGGGACGATGGATACCGAGCAAGGCTGAAATCACTTGAGGGAGCGGTTCATGACGAGCAAAGTCATTAAGATAGGAAATCGCCCAGTGGGAGGCGACGCGCCTACCTATTTTGTTGCAGATATTGGAGCCAATCACGATGGTAGCCTGGTTCGGGCCAAGGCACTCATCCGCCTGGCAGCCGAAGCCGGTGCAAACGCGGCCAAGTTTCAGAACTTTCGGGCGCCCGAGATCGTGAGCGATTATGGGTTTCGCTCCTTGGGCGACCAGGTCTCCCATCAGGCTACCTGGAAGAAGCCGGTCTACGAAGTCTATAAGGCCGCGTCGATTCCCTTCGAGTGGAGTGAAGAACTGGCGAAGGAATGCGAGGCGGCCGGAGTCCACTACTTCTCATCGCCGTATGACTTTGAGGCGGTCGATAGGCTGGAACCACTGTTCCCCGCGATCAAGATCGGCTCTGGTGACATAACCTGGATCGAAATCGTCCAGCAGATCGCCTCCAAAGGCAAACCGGTCCTGCTGGCGACTGGGGCCTCTACGATTGGTGACGTGCAGCGGGCAGTCGCGGCCATCCTTAAGGTCAATTCTCAGCTCATCCTCATGCAATGCAATACCAACTACACGGGCAGTTCTGAGAATTTTGATCATATCCATCTTAATGTTCTGAAGACCTACGCGACGATGTTTCCCAAGGTGGTCCTGGGCCTGTCCGATCATACGCCTGGTCACGCCACCGTTCTGGGTGCAGTCGCATTGGGAGCGCGCGTTATCGAGAAGCACTTCACGGACGACACCCGCCGCCAGGGGCCAGATCATCCATTCTCCATGGACCCTAGCAGCTGGCGAGAAATGGTCGATCGGACGCGTGAGCTTGAGAGGGCTCTCGGCTCGCCCGACAAGTTCGTCGCCGACAATGAGAAGGAAACGGTCGTCGTTCAACGCCGATGTTTGAGGGCGGCGCGCGATATCGCGGCAGGCGAGAGATTGAAGCGGTCGATGATCGATGTGCTCCGCCCGGCCACCCCGGGGGGAATCCCTCCCTACGACATCGAGTCAGTCTTGGGAACAAGATCGCTCGTCCCAATCCCTTCGGGTGAAGCGCTCACTTGGCAGTTGCTGGGAACATGATTCGAATTCTGTACTTTTCCCAGGACTATACGCCGCACGATCACCGTTTCCTTGCATCCTTGAGCCAGACAGAACACGAAGTGTATTATCTGCGCCTGGAAGAACGCGGTCGGGTCAAGGAACGACGTAGGCTGCCATCCCGAGTCGAGCGGGTCGACTGGACGAGAAGGCAGGCGGGAATGCGCTGGATCGACTGGCCGCGCGCCTGGCTCCATCTGCGTCGCATCCTGAATGAAGTCCGTCCCGATCTGGTTCACGCCGGCCCAGTTCAGCGGACGGCCTTCCTCACGTCCTTGACCGGTTTTAGACCGTTGGTGACCATGTCCTGGGGATCCGATTTGATCATAGACGCCAGAAAGGGTGTGGGAAAATGGGCGGCACGCTACACCCTGGCGCGCAGCGCGGCATTCATCGCAGACAGCCAGATAGTTCTTGAAAAGGCTCGGCTCTTGGGCATGCCAAATGACCGGATCTTTGTGTT
>CAYGCA010000019.1:16752-21475 GCA_964348265.1 uncultured Anaerolineaceae bacterium
ATTGACCTCGCCCACTTTTCTCCCGGAAGGGACGAGGTCTTGAGGCAGAAGCTTGGCTGGCAGGGGGCTTTCATCTTACTCTCGACGCGTTCATGGGAGCCTGTCTATGGTACGGACACATTAATTGAGGGCTTCGTCCAGGCCGCCGAACGGGACTCGGATCTGCGACTGTTGATGCTCGGCGACGGTTCTTTGCGACCGAAGATCGTGGCCACCCTTGAAGCCGCCGGCTTGACAGATCGAGTGCATTTTGGCGGTCAGGTTGACTATGACTCGATGCCGGCCATCTTCAGGGCCGGAAACGCGTATGTCAGCGCCTCGCACAGCGATGGTACCTCCATTTCCCTGCTGGAGGCCATGGCTTGCGGATTACCATCCGTGGTGTCCGATATCCCCGGCAATCGCGAGTGGGTGATGCCTGGGGAGAATGGCTGGCTGTTTTCGGATGGCGATCCTCGCGATCTGGCTGAGGCCATCCTGATGGCCAAAACCGACTCTCAGGCTCGAACGATGGGAGGCAGAGCCCGTGCCAAGGCTGAAGAGCGAGCTGACTGGAGGCGCAATTTCCAACTCCTTCTTGAGGCCTATCGGATGGCTCTGGTTGGCCTGGGCGCGGAGAGATGAGTGTTCAGCGGGCAAGGACGGTCGCCATCATCCAAGCTCGTATGGGTTCAACGCGTCTGCCAGGAAAGGTCTTGGCAGACATCGCCGGAAAGCCCATGCTTGTGCGGGTCTATGAACGCGCACGTCGTAGCCGAAAACTGGATGACGTCGTCATTGCGACGACCACGGACCTCGAGGATGCCCCTATTGTGGATTTGTGTCGATCGCGCGGATATAAGTATGCGCGCGGTCATCCGGCTGACGTATTGGACCGCTTCATGCAGACAGCCCGCGAATACCGCGCCGAAATCATTGTCAGGCTGACGGCCGACTGCCCCCTCCTCGATCCGGTGCTCATCGACGAGACCGTGACCGCGTTCTTTGAGGCTGATCCACCGGTCGATTTTGCCGCCAACCGCCTCCCCCATCGGCGCACTTATCCGATCGGGCTCGATACTGAAGTCTGCTCCCGAAAGGCGCTGGAGATTGCCTGGCGTCGGGCCAAGGAGCCGTATCAGCGCGAGCACGTCATGCCCTATCTGTACGAACCAAACAACGAATTCCGGGTTCTCCTCCTGGAGAGCGAATCCGATCATGGGGACCTGCGCTGGACCGTAGATACTGCGGAGGATTTGGAATTTGTTCGACAGGTGTATCTCCACCTGGGAGATCGGGAGGATTTTACCTGGGGAGACGTTCTCGCATTGTATGAACGTTATCCGGCATTACGACAGATCAATGCACGAGTCCCCCACAAAGGCGTCCAGGACGTTGATGACCGCCCGGTATGGTGACCCGCAGACGACAAGGGCCAAATCATGGTCGAGATGACCATCTTCACAACGCCGAAACCCTTCACCGATCCGGTCATCAATATGATTCAGCGCAACGCGATTGGGTCTTGGACACAGTTGTCCGGACGGATTGAGATCCTGCTGATTGGCGATGATCCTGGAGTAGCCGAGACCGCCTTGGAGTTGGGGGTTCGCCATGTCCCTGATGTGGAGCGTAACCTTAATGGGACCCCAAGGGTTGACTCCATCTTCAGGATCGCCAAGGAGGAAAGCCCTTCACGTCTGCTTTGCTATGTCAACGCCGATATCCTCATCCTGGATGATTTCCTGAGGTCGGTGAGCCGGGTGGATGAACAATTCGACCAGTTCTTAATCGCTGGTCAGCGTTGGGACCTGGGGATCGACTCACCGCTTGATTTCAAGTCCGATTGGGTCCGCGAATTGCGAAGCCGCATTCGACCTGAAGGGAGGCTGCATCCTCCGGCGGGCAGCGATTATTTCGTCTTTCGGCGAGATTTCGGGCTGGACCTTCCACCCTTTGCGCTGGGGCGCGCGGGTTGGGACAATTGGTTAATCTACGCCGGCCGCCGGGCTCGAATCCCGGTGGTCGACGCGACGCAGGCCATTACTGTGGTACACCAGGATCATGGTTATGACCATCTTCCTCAAGGCGAGATCCACTATCGGCTCCCCGAGAGCCGGGAAAATGTCCGGCTGGCAGGTGGGCACGCATTCATTTTCCGGCTGACCGATTCTGACTGGAGGCTCATTGATGGCAACTTGGTCCAGAAGCGCCCCGGTGAGCAGGGACTGCGTCGGTGGATTGAAGTCAGCCTAATCAGTCGGTTGGGCCCTGGGATCGCTTCGCGGCTGGTGAGGGGGCTCTTCCATCCGGTAGGCTATGTTCGATACTACCGGTTGGCTCTCAAGAGGCGGGCAAGCGGGATTAGGGATAATGATGGAATGCGTCAAACCACTCGTCGCAGCCATCAAAATACAGAACGCGCGGAGTAACAGGCGATGGTCCGGGTGGGAATGAACCCTAATCGAGATCGAATGTCGGAGTACCGCCCGGCAAGGGTGACCGTGGCCGTTTTGATCTACCTTCCACATCTGAGCGGCTATTTCGAGCACCGACTTGACGTCGTCAAACTCTGCCTTCGGAGTTTGCTCAGGCATACCGACATCCCGCACGACCTTCTCATCTTCGACAACGGAAGCTGTCCCGAGGCCAAGAGCTATCTGGCAGGTCTTCTCGAAGAGGGCACCATTCAGTACTTGCTTTCTTCAAGTACAAACATAGGAAAAGCCGGAGCGTTACGCATCATCACAGGGGCTGCACCAGGGGAGGTGATCGCCTACACCGACGATGACACTTTCTTCTATCCCGGATGGCTCTCAGCCCATCTGGAGCTACTGGATGGATTTCCCAAGGTTGGGATGGTTAGCGGGTGCCCGGAGCGTACACTTTTCAGCTACGCCGTTAGCAGCAATCTGCGGCTGGCCGAGACAGACCCTGAAGTGCGTCTGCAGTACGGGAAGTTCATTCCCGATGAATGGGAAACACAATGGGCGATTTCCTTGGGACGCGATCCTGACCGCTACCTCGAGGTTGTGCGTCAGCTTGATGACATCCTCCTCGAGAGACAGGGGCTCAAGGCTTTCGCAACAGCCTGTCACAATCAATTCGTAGCTCCCAAGAACGTGTTAAGCCAGTTTCTCGGAGCTGAATGGACCGGTCGGCTTATGGGTGGTATGCGCGAGCTTGAAATAAGACTGGATGAAGCCGGTTACCTTCATCTGTCTACCTTTGAAAGAAGCACGCGCTTGATTGGAAACCTTATCAGCTCGGAGATGGCCTCGGAGGCTGAAAGCTACTCGATCGCACTCGACGGAGCGAAGGCCGTCGAGGTCCCAGCCCAACCTTCCCGAATTGGGATCCGACTACTGGAACTTGGGCCCATTCGGTGGTTCTTGCAGGGACTGTACAATCGGCTCTTCCGACTCCTGAGCCACAGCGGGAAGAGCGCTTCCTTACCGGAGGAGAGCCTGATCTCCCAAGACACCAAGAGGGAGGGCTAAGGTGACACCGGGTTCGATGCCAACCAAGCGGGCGGGTTATGAGAACGTCACGGTCTGCTGTGTTTGCGGAAGCAGGGCCTCCAGGCATCAACCCTTTGAACCTCTAGAGACAGACCGGGGCCTCATCGAATATCAAGTATGTTCAGACTGTGGCTTGGTGTTCCAATCACCGCGCATGAACGAAGAGTCCCTTTGGGACTTCTATCAAGCCGACTACCGCCGATTGGTACAAGGCTCCGAGAAACCAAACTCCAAGGACAAGAGAGTACAGATAGCCAGGGCATCCCATTTGCTGGAGCTGACTAGGAGGCGGATTGCACAGGTCTCCAAGCATCTGGACATCGGCAGTTCAAGCGGCGCCCTTCTAGAGGTCTTTCAGCGTGGGTACGGGTGTGAAGGCCTAGGTGTGGAGCCGGGAAAGGCCTATCGAAGCTGGAGCATAGACAGAGGCATCAAGACGTACTCGAACTTGGAGGAAATACCTTTCGTGTTCAGGACTGGATTCGATGTCGTCTCCATGATCCATGTTCTTGAACACCTAATCGATCCGGTTCGCGTGTTGGCTGAAATCCGAGACGATTGGCTTGCGCCGCCCGGCTACCTGCTGCTTGAAGTTCCCAACCTGTTTGGCCATCCATCAACTGAGATTGCGCACCTTTATCTCTTTTCGGAGCGCAGCCTGAGAAACGCCTTAAGGGTGGCCGGCTTTGATGTGGTGTACAGCAAGATACATGGTCAGCCTCGATCGCCTCTACTGCCCCTCTACATAACGGTCATCGCGCGGAGGGCTCCCAAGCTTGAGCCTCGGCTGCTCGGAAAGGGGGGCATGGCTGGGCTGCGCCTGCGGCGCAGAGCAGCCCTGCTTCGGCTGGAGGGTCTTACCAAATTGATGCCCGGCCTGGCGTGGAAGGGTCTGCCCGCTTTGGAGTGCGGGGATGATACGTGAATTCAGTAGGCACTGAGCCCGGGTGGTATAATCCTTGGATGGTCGCCGCCCTGACTGATAAGCGGGGCTCGCAGCCAAATCCTCCAGAGCCTAAACCTAGGTAGCAGCGAGCCATTTTTCGGGTCCCATGAGCGAGATTGCAGCACAACCACGAACAACTTTGCTTGAGCTTCCGATTGCGGCACGTCGGAATCTGGCGGTTGTTTTCCTCCTTATGGCTGCGCTTGGGGTAGGGCTGGTCTTGATTCAGACCCGCTTTGGCCCAGGTGGTAGCGGCGATTCCGCTCGCTATGTCATG
>CAYGCA010000019.1:21485-30926 GCA_964348265.1 uncultured Anaerolineaceae bacterium
CGCGGAAAACATTCTGGCTGGTAAGGGCTATAGCCGTACTTCAGGAGGCGGCCAGACGAAGCCGATCACAGGGTTTCCACCCCTCCTCTCGGCCGTTTTGGCCGGGATCGGACTAACGGGTGCTGACCTGTTCGCGGGTGCGCGCGTGCTGAACGCTCTACTGTTTGGGGCCAACCTCTTCCTCGCTGGGATTCTGATTCTTCGTTATACGCGATCTATGGTCGCGGGGCTCATGGGGGTCCTGCTGATAATGGCGGCTCCCAACGTATTCGGTAGCCATACGTGGATTATGTCGGAGCCGCTGTACATCTTCCTTTCGTTGCTGGCTCTGTACATGCTGACTGATTTCCTCAATGCGGGACGCAGCCTTACTCTGATCCTGCTTGCTGTCGTTGTCAGCTTGGCAGCGCTAACGCGCTTTGTCGGGGTAAGCTTGATTTCGGCTGGTGGCCTCTCCCTGTTGTTGCTGAGCAGCAAGTCTTGGCGCCGGCGCCTTGCCGAAGCATTTGTCTTCGGCATCCTGAGCTCCGTACCGGTATTCCTCTGGCTCATCCGGAACGATCTGGTAGCTGGCACATCGGTCAATCGCGAGCTGATCTTTCATCCTATGCGACCTGAGATTTTGCGGACCTACCTTCGTGAGGCGGCGTCCTGGTTTGTGCCCTACGTGATAACGCTCTCGAGCATTGGGCGGGCAGCGATAGCAGCCGTTCTCGCCGCCGTTGCCCCCGCAATCTTTGTGGCCACCCAGGTTTCGCGCAGAATGAAGACGGGAGCTTGGTCGCGCGGCGATTTCTGGGCGCTCCCCTGGATCCTGCTGTTCTACATGTCAAGCTACCTTGGCGTACTGGTGATCAATTCGTTTCTCCTCGACGCGGGCACGTCCCTATCGGGCGCGGAACGCTATTTGACCCCATTCTTTGTGGTGGTTGTGATCTTCCTGGTAGCTTCGGTGCACCGAATCCTGGTGGAAGTGCGGCTCCGTAGATGGGTAAAGGCTCTGCCTCTGGGCTTCGGCCTTGCGCTCATCGCCCTTTACAGCGTGCAATCCATCGACCTTCTGGTCAGCCCCTTCGACCATATGGGCAAGATGGCCCTTCGCTTGAATTGGCCGGAGGTCTCCACCGAGTTGAGTCAGATCGACCCAGCGACCCCACTCATTTCCGATAATCCCGAATTCGTTTACATCCTTTCCGGGCGTTCAGCCTATATGAGACCGATCAAGTTTGACCACTACAGGCAGAAGTACAGGGAGGATTACGAGCAGCAGATCGAGGCCACCCGGAGAAAGCTCGCAGAGGGAGGCGTTTACGTTCTTTTCGACCAAGACGTTGAGGCCGAGCTAGAGATCATCGAGCTACTGGAAGCAGCGCCCCTACGCTCCTTCCCTATCGCAACATTCTATGGATACGCCGTCGGAGAGGGCGGCTGAATGCGGTCCGGTGATTGGGCTGCCTCTTCTGACCCAGTGGTATTGACCGGTCCCCACTCCTAGCGCTCGGGTTCACTATATGCGTCAAAGGTCGCTTCCCTTTGCGTGTAGGCAGAGGCTTGCTCGGCCATGAGGGATTTGTACTCCTCAGATCCAGATCCGTCAAAGACAAGCTACGCCAATCCCGAGGCGATCCCCAAGCTCTCGGTGATCTTGCCCGTTTTCGAGGAGCAAGAAACGATAGGAGTGCTGATTCGCGGAATCATCCAGACCCTCTCGGTGGAGGAGGTTACCTTTGAGGTTATCGCCGTCGACGATGGCTCAAGAGATGGAACGCTCGAGGTTCTTCGCCGATTGCGGGAGCGCTATCCAGACAAATTGCGCGTAGTTCGACACATCGCTAACAAGGGTAATGGCGCGGCGTTGCGGACGGGGGTACGAGTGGCACACGGTGAGGTCGCGGTATTCATGGACGCGGATGGCCAACACGCCCCCGAGTACATCCTTCGCCTGGCTTCACTGATCCCACCGTACGATCTTGTGATCGGCACTCGTACTAGCGCCTATCAAGGTCCCTTCTACAGGACAGCCGCAAACCACTTCTACAACTGGTTTGCAAGTTG
The DNA here is from genome assembly GCA_964348265.1 of uncultured Anaerolineaceae bacterium. Classification (GTDB taxonomy): domain Bacteria; phylum Chloroflexota; class Anaerolineae; order Anaerolineales; family E44-bin32; genus JBFJVD01. The sequence continues at coordinate 23,541 of CAYGCA010000019.1, forward strand.
GCTCTCTCAGACCGAAGTTCGCGATCTCACTTCTGGTTTCCGGGCCATGCGCCGGTCGCTGGTTCAGCATTTTCTGCATCTCTTCCCATCCGGATTCTCCGCCCCGACCACCATTACTCTGGCTTTCCTTAAGGCTGGCTACAACGTTGCGTTTGAGCCGATCACTGTTCGCCAGCGAACCGCAGGGAAGAGCAAGATTCGGCCTTGGCGGGATGGGACGCGGTTCGTGATGCTCACCTTGCGAATGATTATGCTTTATGACCCTTTGCGGATCTTCCTGCCATCCAGCATGGTGCTTGGTTTGCTGGGTGTCGCGGCTTGGATCGCGGGCGTTGCGAACGCCGGGCGGCTCGTCGTCCCGAACTCCACAATCTTCCTCTTTACGGCTGGGCTGATGACCTGGCTCCTGGGCCTCGTCTCCGGCCAAGTAGCGGATGGCCTCATCTTTTACCACGGCGACGAAACCGTGGTTTTTGAAGAGGGCGCTCAGGAGCTGGAACCGTCCCTAAAACATGAGTAGGTCTGCGAGGCATCTTCACCCCCTCCTGCGGGCACTCCTTGTCATTCTGGCCATCACTCCCCTGGCATGGGCGATCTACGCCCAATGGTCCGATTTTCAGTCCTCAGTCACAAAGCTGCTCTTGAGCCGATATCTGCTCGCGCAGCTTCTTCTCCTGGCGATCCTTCCAGTTTGGGCAGCTCCTGCTTGGGTTACCTTGCGCATGAGTGTGGGGGCATTCTCATATCTAAAGGCGTTAGGCCTATTCTTTACGGCCCAGGCAGCCAAATACCTTCCCGGGGGTGTATGGGCCGTTCCGGGGAGGATGCTGGCCTATCAGACTGCGGGGGTCGACCGAGTCCACTCGATTGTCATCGTGTTTCGGGAACTGAGCGCGTTCTTCTTGGGGGCCGCAAGCATTGGGTTGCTCGGTTACGTGCGCTCCGTGCGGCCGACCGGCGCTGTGCAGATGATCATCGCTGCAGGAATGCTGGCATGCCTCCTTTTCCTATTCCTCTTACATCGGCCCTGGCTTTGGCGAAAGGTGGCGGCATTGAAAGCCCTGAACATCGCCGCTTGGGAGATCGAGTCCAAGTACCTGAGCCTAGCCTGGTTCCCGCTGGCCTTCGCGGTCAGCGGGATCTTCTGGCTGCTGCTTGGTGTACCCTTTCGCCATTTGGCGATATCCATCAATCCGGCCGCCGAGGCGCTAACATTGATCGAATCCGCCTCCACGTTCGCACTTGCTTGGAGCGCCGGCTTTGTCGTTGTGTTTGTCCCGGCGGGGCTTGGCGTTCGCGAAAGCGCGCTCGCAGTCCTGCTATCCAGGGTTATGCCAGTTGGGGATGCGCTCGGCGTAGCCGTCCTATCCCGGCTGTGGTGGATGATTGCAGAAGCTTTGTGGATCGCCTTTGGACTTCTTTGGGTCAGCTGGAGTCCAGAGGTTTCTCTCAGCCAGCTCAAGCGGACAAAAGGGGGAGACCTTCCACCTGACGGAGTCATCTGACAGTCCTCTGGCTATCATTCGTCATGCGAGGATCAAGCTCGCCGAGGGGTTTCGGCATAGAGCACTTGGCCGCCAGCCTTGGTGGTTCTTGACCAGCGAGCCCTCCAAGTGAAACTCTTTGGCTGGCCTAGACTTTGGGGCTGGCGGAATCTCTCCCAGTCCCGTGTACGGTATAATTGCTGGGCCTCGAAAGGGATATCCACCATGAAGATCAACTATCAAGAGACAAGCAAGGATCTGCAGACGCGGATCGATATACATCAGAAGTATGGAAGTTTGGACATCGACGCATGGATGCTGGAGCTTTTGCAGATGGCAAAAGGTTCGAGAATCCTCGATGTAGGTTGTGGGGCTGGCAAGCAGTGCCAAGCGATCTTTGATTATCTCGAGGGCGCCGCCGAGATCACGGGTGGGGATGTATCCCTCGAATTGCTCTCTCAGGCCCGTGAGCTCAGCGACGCGCTTGGCGGGAGGCTGGGGATCCTTGCCTTCGATTTCGACAAACCCTTTCCCTTTGAAGGCTCCCAGTTTGACCTTGTTTCCTGTTGCTTTGCGATTTACTACGCGCAGGATGTCCATTCTACGGTGCGCGAGATGCATCGCATGTTGCGGGAGGGAGGCAGACTCTTCACAACCGGGCCCTTGCCGGAGAACAAGAAGCTCTTTTACGACATTATCCGCGAGGCCACGGGGAAGCCCATCCCTCCGATGCCCGGCAGCTCAAGGTACGACAGCGAGATCCTCGATGCTATCCGCTCCACCTTCTCAAACGTTGAAGTTCACACCTTCAGGAACCCGCTCAGGTTCGAAGCCATTGGTCCTTTCGTAGACTACACAAGGGCCTCCCTTTCCGAGGACCGAAAGCTGTGGTCTGACCTGTTTCGAGGCAGGGACGACTTCGAACGCGTCATGCGGCAAATTTCGTCAGCAGCGCGGGACCGGTTGGCTCGGGATGGTGAACTCGTCATGACCAAAGTTGTTGGAGGCTTCATTGCCTCCAAGTGAAGCCTAGGAGAGCCAGGTGATCTTCTTCGGACGGAGGTTGCTCTTCCTAGGGGCTCATCCAGACGATATCGAACTTGGCTGCGGCGCCCTCTTGGCTGGCATCTCGGACTCGACGGAAGTGCTATGCGCTACCCTCTCGGACAATCAAAAGAACCCGGAGCACAAGAATCTGGTTGATGAACATTACCGGAGCATGGCTGTCTTGGGAGTGCCCTCAGACCGGGTTTTGCTTGGTGAATTCGAGACACGCCATTTCCCTAGAGACCGCCAAGCGATCCTGGAATACCTCTACGGCCTTAATCGGCAGTATCAGCCCGAAGTGGTGTTCGTCCACACCCAAGCGGACATGCATCAGGATCATTCCGTTGTCACCATGGAATCGCTGAGAGCTTTTCGAGGCAAAACTGTCCTTGGGTTCGATGTGCTGCGAAGCAGCTATGACTTCTTCCCAGATTTTCTTGTTGAAGTTACGGAAGAAGACCTGGAAAAGAAGATTGAAGCTCTTGGGAAATACAAGACCTACCAGAATAAGTACTACTTTGATCCGGAAATCATCCGAGCGACGTCCATCCGCCATGGCGCCATCGCCGAGCGACCATTTGCCGAGGGCTTTGACAGTCTCAGAATCGTAGCCAGATTCGAAGGCGGATCCAGGTAGGGCGACCTCCCTCTGCGATATCCTGCTTGCCTCTCAGCCGTGCCATTGCCGGCATTCCGGCAAACCCCTCAATGCACTTCACCCCGGCTGGATCGGGGTGATATAAGTAGCGTACTGGGATGCGCAAGAGACACTCGCCGTCGCTGGCCTCAGAAGCCACCACAGCACTCCGTTTTCGCTGGGCTTCCCCCAACCAAGGAAAAGGGTACTCGAACCGGTCCCTGGAGGGGTTTGCCGACTGATCGGCATCGATCGGGCTTTCCGGCCAGCACCACGCCGCGAGGATCACCCGCATTGGCGAGCATTGTGGCCTCGGGAGGCGGTTTCCCGGCTGTTCGATTTCGCCCTTTGATCGTCACCTTCTTGCCATTTAGGCATGATCCACAGAAGGATCGAAGTCTCAAGAGCCGTTTACAATGGAGGGTGTCAAGCTGATTCTGATGCGATTCCGTGTAGCGGAGATCATTCAGCGCCGATTCTTGTCGCGAGTATCTCTTCATCCTTACGAAGCGGCTTCAGCCAGGCCCAAAGCTCGGGTGATCAGGTTGGGTTGCAGCACATACTCTTGAGGCTTCGTGTTCGTGATGGGCGTACAGCGGATAGATTCAAAATGGTTCTGTGGCATGCGTTGGAATACCGGGCACGCGGTTTTGGACCATCACTCAAACGTTCATGCCGAGGCGCCCACCCACGGGCAGCGGGCAATTCCTCGGCGTAGGCGATTCAGTTTCACTTCCTAGGGGCGTGGGACGAGAGGGAACGGCCATGATTGGAAGGCTCAGACCAAGGGCTTCGGAGGCTGTCTGATGGTCGCAAGGAAGCGAGTGGAGGCCGACCATGCCGAGGAGGCGCTATCCTGGTCGATAAGCCGGGCGATCGGGATCATGGGGTTGGCCATCGTCGTGGCCCTGGGTCCCATCCTGCTCCTATTGAATACTCCCTGGGGCCTAGGCGTAGGCTACGACTCCGTCTTCTATCTGAGCGCGGCCCAGAACGCGCTAAGTGGCTTGGGACTCAGCCGGCTGAGTGGTGGGGGGTCTGTCATCCCCCTCACTCATTTCCCACCCTTGTATCCTCTGCTGACCGCCGCCTTGGCGTTCACGGGCCTTGGCACGGCGGAGGCAGCGCGTTGGCTGGCGGCCTCCAGCCTAGGCGCTAATGTCGCCCTGATTGGGTTCCTGGTCTGGCATTTTGGTCGCTCGATTTGGGTTGCTCTTGGAGTGTCGCTCACTGCCTTGGCATCGCCGGTTGTCCTTGATCGCCACTTGGCCGCAATGTCGGAGCCGGTCTATTTCTTCTGGTTGCTGTCGTCGCTGGGCTTGCTCGCGCACTTTTTCCGCGCTCCAAGCTATCGTCGGCTGCTTCTTGCGGCAGCCTCAACAAGCCTGGCCTACTTGACGCGCTATGCCGGCGTATCACTCCTGGCCACGGGGGTCTTGGCCCTTCTGCTCCTGGAGGGGCGGGATGGGAGACGAAGGTTCAAGGAGGCCGGCCTCTTTGCAGGAATAGCCGTCCTGCCCAGTAGTGTCTGGGTGCTGCGCAACTTGATCTTGACTGGAACGGCGACCAATCGAGTGATTCGATTCCACCCTGTTGATCCGGCCAACCTCAGAATTGGGGCAGCCACCCTGGGCCACTGGATTCTCCCCCATGCCTATCCCGCCCGGCTATCTTTCGCTCTCTTCCTGATCATCCTGGCGATCGGCGGGATGCTGTTGATGGCCATTTTCCGAGAACCCAAGGAGACGCGCTTGGACAAACGGGCCGCCTCAGTCTTCAGTCTCTTGCTGGCACTCCATCTCCTGCTTTATGCTCTCTTCCTGGTGATCTCTCTGTCCTTTTTTGACGCATCGACACGCCTGACCGACCGCATACTTTCTCCGATGTATGTCGTCGGTCTTGTCCTTCTGGCGGTTCTGATTGCGAGCCGACCTAGCCTCGGACGCTGGGCGGTGATCTCCATCGGTGCAGGACTGCTGTGGCTGGCGCTCGTGGCCTCTTATGTCGACCGGAGTGTTCCCCTTCTAAGGGAAATTCGTCTCGAAGGCCGCGGCTTCAACAGCCAGGTCTGGCGGAACTCACAGGCTGTTCGGGCGATCAGCCAGATGCCTTCTGCTGCGATTGTGTATACGAATCAGTCCTTTCCTGTCTATCATCTCACAGGGAAGGCGGTTTACGGGGTGCCAGAAAGGGTTGATCCCGTTCAGGGCCGGCCGAGGCAGGATTATGAGGAACAGCTGGCCTTGATGCGCTCGCGCCTGGCCCAGCCTGGGAGCGCACTTGTGATTTTTCATCCCGCGGATCTGCCGCCCGAAGCCATGGTGCTCGAGGAGCTGACTGCGGGTTTGCTTCTCGTGGCTACGCTAGACGATGGGGTGATCTATGTTGATCCCCGCAACGCGCGCTAGGACCTCCCACATCAACTGATGCCCAGGGCTCCCAGCTCGGCGAAGACCCGTAAATCAGGCTTGGGGTTGAAGTGTTTCCACCCAGTGATGAGGGGGGCCAACTCTCCGGCTCCCGCCGGGCGATGGCGGGAGACCCTCATAAGGATTCGCCCCAAGGGTTCTTCGTCTGGAGTCTATGAGGTTGACCAAATCCCGCGCTCGAGGGACGGCAACTGCTCGTCATATCGTCCTCATTGATCTCTATAACACGCGCCTGCCTCCCGAGGACTGCGGGCGAGGGGCCCGACAATCATGGGCACCGTCCAAGTCATTCCGTTTTGACTGGCGCTTTGCGTTGCGTCCCACCTCATAAGGAAGATCAGCTAGGTGAAGTCTGTCCCTGCCTAGTGGGGGGATGCGTCGCCCCCCATTGCCGGACTGTTCATGTGGGCCAATGGATTTGCCCTCCGCCACTCGCCGGACGGCCCAACCACGGTCGGCCGGGACTCCGCCGGGAGCATAGACGGGCTGAAGTGTTTGCCCCGTGGAGGGAACGTTCTTGGGCGGCGTGTAGGTCTCCTTCTTCTCTCGCAGCTGGCGTTCTCTGCCTCTGGAAAACCGGTCGTTAAGGTATGATTGGTCGACTCGGACTGTGTCCCGGCGGCGGAGGGCAAACGACCATATCTGCACAGAGAATGTCCAGTTTCAAGGAGAGGTCGTGATCAGGAACCTGCTGCAACGAGCCGCCTGGCGGCTGGAAAAGGTCCTTGATCCAGATAGGCCTCTGCACATGGGCGGTGAGGATCTTCCCAAGCTAGCTCCGGAGCAGCTTGAGGAAGTACGGCGCCATTTCGCACGCCCTAAGTTCTTCATCACGGGATACTCTCGCTCCGGGAAAACGCTGTTGGCCCGGCTAATCCGACTCCACCCTGAGGTCCACTGCAACTGGCACAGCTACTTCTTTAGTCAGGACTGGAACCTTGTTGGCCTTTTGTCCACCTCTGGCCTGGAATCGAATCTTGAACGTCAAGCCAATCGGTGGACGAAAGGTAAGAAGATGCTCACCCCGATAATTCGAGTAGCCTGTGACTTCATCATGGAGAGGCAGGCGGAGGAAGAAGGGAAGAGGATCGTCGGAGACGAAACGCCAAATCCGAACAATGAAATCGCCATTCACCGGATGAACGCAATCTATCCGGATGCAAACGTTCTCATCGTGGTTCGCGATGGACGTGAAGTCATTCTTTGGCGCAGAATCCTGTACTTCATTGACCTGCCTCATACTCTGGGGCGAGAAGACCTGACCATCATGAACTCGCTGAGAAAGAACAGCTCGCCCTATCTGAGTGGTGAGCGATCGATCTTCACCTCATCTTGGCTGGAGAGGTTTGCGGCGGAATGGGCTGCGAATGTTAGGAACAGTGTTGCACTGGCCAGGGAATTGTATGGGGACCAGTGTGAGGTAATCAGGTACGAAGACTTGGTTGCAGATCCAGCAGGTCACATGATTCGGGCATGGGAGTTTCTGGGTGTTCAAAGCCTGGAGAATCCCCCCTCGCAGGCGATAAGCGATGAAATGCAGCGCGACCCTGAAACCGAGTGGCACATGAGTCAGCTCCCAGAGCTAGTTACACATCTAAAACCTGGGACACATGAAAACTGGAAGCAGGTGTTCACTGACGAGGATCGGCTCCTCTTCGAGCGAATAGCAGGGCATGAACTTGAGGCATTTGGATATGAGCTTTCCAGTCATGGGCTTTAGCCGGCGGCCTGAATAGCCCCCAAGAAGTGCTACGAAAGTCAATCTTCATGAGTCAAAGACCAGGCACAC
>CAYGCA010000019.1:30936-31419 GCA_964348265.1 uncultured Anaerolineaceae bacterium
CGATCCGATCGGTTGATACCCAAACCCATGCTCAGGCGGTTGGACAGGGTACGAAATGACTTCAAGTATGCGTCTCATCTGCTGAAGAAGATCTTGAGACGCGGTTATGAGCCCCGCCAGTTTTGGACCCAAACCATCGGTACCTATGAAGTTCCGCTCGATCTCTCCACCCATGGTCATCTGATAGAGGGTCTGGAAAGACTCAAGCTTGATTACAGACAAGGTGTAAAGAGCGTTTACATTCCGGCGGGCCAATACCTCGACCGACTCTCTGTTGAACTGGCTGAAAGCGTTCCCTACCCCTTCGGGTTGAAGATCTTGGCCGCCTCGCCAGCCCAGGGTGACAGGCTTGGCTCCGGTCTCCCTCCGGAAAGCGGTCCAGATCAGCCGCCAGGACCGAGCTCGGTTATCAGACGCTTGCAGGAAACTGTGGCCGTTTCGAACATTCTCAGCCTCAGCAAAATCTCACCAAGGACCTATGAT
>CAYGCA010000019.1:31429-39113 GCA_964348265.1 uncultured Anaerolineaceae bacterium
TTCTTAGGCTTCGAAACGGTCTGAATTCCGTTTTCGCTTTCTCTGTGGAGCACATAAACGGCAAGAAGGCCACGCCTGATGATATAGACCATTGTGCCCAACAGATACGAAGTGCCCTTATCGAGGAGGACCTGGCTTTCGGAGCGGATCCGTCAGCTGTGAGCGGACCGCCCGGTGGGCGTCTTCCTGCCGATTTCCTTGTTGACCAAACAGGGAACTGCTATCTAGTAGATGTCGGTGAACTGACTTTCAGAAATCTGGAAAGAAGCATGCTCTCGCATTTGCAGTTCGCCCGGAAGACCGCAAATGTGCCCCACAGTCAAATCAATCGATTGCCCAATTTCCATTACCAATCGATCCCGTATCTCGCTGAGAGGGGCAAACGGGATACCGCTCAACGTATCGAGGTGTCCCATGAGATCCTGCGACACAACGGGTTTGAGGTCGATCGAGCTACGGTCCTAGACGTTGGATGCAATCTGGGTATCTTCGGTGCGGATCTTCTGCGCCGGGGAGCGAAATGGTATGTCGGCATTGATCAACCCCAGGTTGTGGACGTAGCCCACCGCCTTCTGAGCTTCGCGGGCTTCTCCAGGTTCGACCTGCGTGGTATGAACCTGGCCGTTGAGCGGCCCGGCTCCGATTTGCCTCCCCTCGAATATGACCTGGTCCTTTTCTTGGCCATGCGGCAGCACATTGGAATGCCCGAATGGGTCGCAAAGGCCCGTTTCAGGTATTTCTTATACGAAGGCCACGCCTTTGAAAGCTTGGAAGAATCCCTAGCTTTTATCAGGGAGTCCCTGGACGCCGTGGAGGTGCTCGAGAGTTTCATGTTCAGAGAACCGAACTCCTACGAGAGATCCGTAGTTTTGTGCAAGCGCGGTTGAGGGCTCGGGTCGTCTTCGCTTCTCAAGACTCCTGGAGAGCGCGCCTGACCGATCGGGAGACCCTTGGGCGCCAGCGGCAGTCGGCGGGAGTTGTAATGGCAAGCCCGCCCAGGTTGGCGGAGCAATCCGAACTTGCACCGCTAGCGGTGAATTGACTTCAAGATGTTTGAACGAATGAAGCTAAGGGTTGTCAGGCGGTTGAGGGGCTACCTCGATCCAGGAATGGTGCTGGAAGGCGACCAGGTGGAGCTTTCTCAGCTTACCGAAACTCAACTGCAGGAGGTGAGGCGCCATTTCCCACTGCCGAAGTTCTTCATTGTTGGGCATGGGCGATCCGGAACGACTTTGTTGGCACGGCTGATTCGACTGCACCCCAATGTTCACTGTAACTGGCAAGCCCACTTCTTTACCAAGCAACATGCTCTCTCCAAGCTAATGGCGACACCTGCGCTGGAAGGATGGCTCGAGCGCCAGAGCAACCGGTGGACGGCGAATCAGAGTCTCATGACCCCAGCCGTACGAGTTTTCTGTGATTTTGTGATGGAACGCGAAGCCCATCAACTGGGCAAGAAGATCGTCGGTGACAAGTCGCCGGACGCGAGTTCGCAAGTCGCTATTCCCCAGTTGAATTGCGTGTATCCGGATGCTCGCCTAGTTCATATTGTCCGTGATGGTCGGGACGCAGTCCTCTCTCGCCGGATTCAACTGTTCATCGACGTTCCGGCGGTGCTTGAGCCGGCCGACCTTGAGATTCGTGAGGCCTTCCGCAATGACCCGGAACCTTTTCACAGAGGCGAGCGATCCCTATTCACCCCATCCTGGCTTGCTGAAGCGGCCTCAAGGTGGGCCGAGAACGTCAGGAATACGGCCGCCTCCGCCTCCCACTTGTATGAGGAACAGTATTACTCGTTGAGGTTCGAGGATCTTGTTGCGGACCCCGTCAAGTGCATCGTTCAGGTGTGGCAATTCCTTGGAGCTGGGCGGCCTGGGGAAAGGGAAAGGGCCGCTATCGATGAGGAGGTTCAGCGGAACAGGGCAGCGGAATGGCACGCGCAGAGGGACCCGGAGCTGGCGCGAACCTTTAAGCGCGGCGTTGAGGGTGGTTGGAGGAGCCTCTTCACAGACGAGGACAAGACCACCTTCGAAAGACTCGCCGGCAAAGAGCTGGCGTCCTGGGGATATGAGGTCGCGAACACCTGATTCATGACGATACTGATCTGTGGACTGGGTTCCGTCGGGCGGCGCCACCTCAGGAACCTTATCGCCCTCGGGTGGAATGATGTGGCTCTGATGCGCACTGGCAAGAGCACGCTTCCAGATGAAGATTTGGGAAGCCTGCCAGTGGAGAGAGATCTTGCCAGCGCTCTGGAACGCTGGCAGCCGAGCGGGGTGATCGTCTCCAATCCGACTGCCCTGCACATGGAAGTGGCCCTCCCAGCGGCCGAAGCCGGATGCCACTTGTTGATCGAAAAGCCGATCTCAGACAACCTGGATAGGATCGACGAATTGCGGGCCGCGCTTGCCAGGGGTGGCGGCAGCGTTCTGGTTGGGTATCAATTTCGCTTTCACCCGGGGCTGGGAGCGATTAGAGAGCTGCTCGCTTCAGAAGCTATAGGCCACCCCCTCACTACCCGAGTCCATTGGGGTGAGTACTTGCCGGATTGGCATCCGTGGGAGGATTACCGCCGAGCTTATAGCGCCCGGGCCGACCTTGGTGGGGGTGTGGTGCTGACCTTGTGCCATCCCTTTGACTACCTGCGATGGTTGTTCGGGGAGGCTAGCTATGTTACAGCTGAAATTGGCAGCCGGGGCGACCTCGGAATCGACGTCGAAGATTCGGCCGATATCCTAATAGGATTCGAGACAGGCCATCCTGCCAACGTCCATTTGAATTACAATCAACGACCTGCCTGCCACTGGCTTGAGATTGTTGGTACCGAAGGGACCATCCGTTGGCAGAGTGAAGATGGCGATGCCCGATGGTGGCGTTCGGCAGCGGATGGGTGGCAGATCGTTTCGCCGCCACATGGATTCGAGCGCAACAGTATGTTCTTGGCCGAAATGCAGCACTTCCTAGAGGTCATCGAAGGCAGAGCCACACCTGTCTGCGGGTTGGAGGACGGAATCCGGTCGCTTGAGATTGCCCTGGCCTCCAAGCGCTCTGCCGCGGAAGGGAGGCGCATCAATTTGCCCGCGACCGCTGGCGTGGGTCGGTTAGGCGCGAGGAGCTGATCGACGTGGAATCTATCGATCCACTTGGACGATTCGATCTTTCGAATAGGGTGGCCATAGTGACGGGCGGTGCGGGCTTGCTGGGAGCGAGCCATTGCCGCACACTTGCCGAGGCCGGCGCAAACGTTGTGATCGCAGATCTACTGGGCGAGGCAGCCCATCAAATTGCTGAGGCGCTCCGCGCCTCTGGTAAGCCGCTGGCGTTGGGCCTGCAGACCGATGTGTCCGACCCAGACTCGGTGAAGTCGATGGTCCGGGAAACGCTTGAAAGTTTCGGTCAGGTAGACATTCTGGTTAACAACGCGGCTGTAGATCCAAAGTTCGACCTTGAGCATGCGCGGCAGCATGGGGTCCGTTTCGAGGATTTGCCTCTGGAAGCCTGGAATGAGTCGCTAGCTGTCAACGTGACCGGGATGTTCCTCTGTTCCCAGGCTGTTGCGACACCCATGCTTGAGGCGGACAAGGGGGTAATCGTTAATGTCTCCTCCACCTACGGCATGGTAGGCCCGGATCAAAGGCTCTACTGGCGCGAGGCTCAACCCCGACAGTATAAGCCGGTTACCTATTCAGTTTCGAAGGCGGCTGCCATAGGCCTGACGCGCTATTTGGCTACCTACTTCGCAGAGACCGGTATCCGGGTCAATGCTCTCACTCCTGGAGGTGTCCTCGCTGGCCATGATGAGGAATTCGTCGCGCGCTATTCGGCCAAGACGGTGCTCGGGCGGATGGCGCGAAAAGAGGAGATCAGCAACGCGCTGCTGTTTCTCGTATCGGATGCTTCCTCCTATATGACGGGTGCCAATCTTGTGGTTGACGGAGGATGGACGGCGTGGTAAGTCAGGTCGAAGTCTTGGCGATTGTTCCTGCGCGCATCGGTTCAAAGTCGATACCCAAGAAGAACATGCGCCCCTTCGCAGGCCACCCGCTTCTGGCCTACAGCATTGCCGCCGGACGAAGGGCAGAGTGCACGACACGCGTAATCGTTTCCACCGATGACCAGGAGATCGCCGAGATTGCCCGGGACTATGGCGCAGAGGTTCCCTTTATGCGGCCGGCAGAACTCGCTCAGGACGATACGCCTGATCTGCCTGTCTTCAGGCACGCGCTGGGCTGGCTAGAATCGGAGGAAGGCTATCTGCCGGAGGTGGTGGTTCAATTGCGGCCAACCTCGCCCCTTCGCCCGTTGAACTGCGTAGACCAGGCAGTCGAAATCCTGTTGGCTAATTCGGAAGCAGACTCAGTGCGGGCGGTTGTGCCTTCAGGCCAGAACCCTTACAAAATGTGGCGGATCAACGAGTTCGGCCACATGGTCCCTTTGCTGTCTGACGGCTTCGAGGAGCCCTACAACATGCCCCGCCAAAGCCTGCCGCCGACCTATTGGCAAACCGGCCACGTCGACGCTATCCGCCGGACGACGATTACCGAGAAGGGGCTTATGAGCGGCGATAGGATCCTGCCCCTGATGCTTCCTCCGGAATACGCCGTGGACATCGACAGCGAACGTGACTGGCGTCAGGCTGAATGGCGTGTTCTGCAGGGGGAGCTGGACATCATCCGTCCGGGACCCGGCAAGCGAAGCCTGCCCGCGCAAATTGACCTTATTGTCTTGGATTTCGACGGGGTATTGACGGACAATCGAGTCTGGGTCGACCAGGAAGGACGCGAGCTGGTTGCGGCCGACAGGAGCGACGGCTGGGGTCTGGCCCGACTTAGAGGCGCGGGCGTTGAGGTGGTGGTGCTGTCATCAGAATCAAATCCGGTCGTTGCTGCGCGGTGTGCAAAGCTCGGCCTGCCTGTCGTCCAGGGCGTGAGGGACAAAGCCAAGGCGTTGCGCGAACTTCTGGCTGAAAGAGGCTTCCAGGGGAGCAATACGATCTATCTCGGTAATGATGCCAATGACCTGCCTTGTTTCCCCATCGTGGCCTGTGCGCTGGCCGTCGGTGATGCCCACCCTGAAGTTCGCGCCCGGGCCGATATAACTCTCAACCGACCCGGCGGGCGTGGAGCCGTGAGGGAACTTTGCGATCGGATTATCGTTCGGCAGCGTGAGAGGGATGAGCATGGCTAAGGAGATCCAAATCGGAGATCGGATGGTCGGACCGGGCCACCCGGTCTATATCGTGGCTGAGATCGGTATCAATCACAATGGCGATCTGGGCAACGCCAAGAAGCTGATCGATGCCAGCATTCTCTCCGGCGTAGATGCTGTGAAGTTTCAGAAGAGAACTCCCGAGTTATGTGTTCCGAATCAGTACCGCGATCGGATGAGAGAGACGCCTTGGGGCTATATGTCGTACCTTGAGTACCGCCAACGGATCGAGTTTGGCGAAGAGGAGTACAAGGAGATCGATAGATACTGCCAAGAGCGCGGAATCCAATGGTTCGCCTCCGTATGGGACGAGCCCTCCGTTGATTTCGTGAATGCGTTCCGTCCCGTCTGCTTCAAGATCCCATCAGCCGCATTGACGGATCATGGCCTGCTTCGACATGTGCGGAGGATGGGGCGCCCGGTCATCCTCTCGACAGGCATGTCTTCGCTCGACCAAATCAAGGAGGCGGTTGAGGTCCTGGGAACCGAGGATCTGCTTATCAACCACGCCACCAGCACCTACCCCTGTGATCCCGAGGAACTCAACCTGCGCATGATCCAGACTTTGATCGGAACTTTCCCCTGTCCGATCGGCTATTCTGGTCACGAAGTGGGCTTGGTCCCCTCGGCTGTTGCGGTAGCTTTGGGAGCCTGCCTCGTCGAACGGCATATCACCCTTGATCGAGCGCTGTGGGGAAGCGACCAGGCGGCCTCTGTCGAGCCTGGGGGCTTCATGAAGCTGGTTAAATACCTTCGCGTCACCGAACAAGCGCTTGGTGACGGCATTAAGCAAGTCTATGAGAGCGAGCAACCTGCGCTGTCCAGATTAAGGCGCGTTGACCTCTAGGATTCCTCCCCAGCCGGAGACGTGTTCCTCGGCCGCTAAGCTCTTAGAAGTCATCTGACCGCGTCGGGATGGTCGAAATGAGACTCCCTCGAACCTTGGAGTCATTCAGGAATCGGATTGGGTTAAGGCGTCATCGGCAGGAACTGGGCCACCAGCTCAGCCGAGTTGAAGAGTATGTGCGAGCTGTTGAGGGTCCTCATCCACGGGAGGCGGGTCAACCAGCGCTGTTCTTCAACGCTTCCACTCGGATTAGACACCTGAGTCTGAATGCTGCCTTCAACCTGCTGGCTTACTGGGCGGTTCGCCTCGCGGGGGTGCCCGCGAAGCAGGTCGTTTGTCAGGCAGGGATGCTGCAGTGCATGCTCGGCACCCAGCCAGACGATGCCCAGGCCCCGCCGCCGTGCCAAGCTTGTACCTCGATCAGCGCCCTTCTGTACCCGCAGACTGACGTCTCTCCAATTAGGCTTTCAGATGCGGTCCTCAGAATGCGTGGGCGCCTCGAGCAAGCTTCGCTGGCTGATCTCAAGGCTTGGGATGAAGGAGGGATGCCGCTGGGGGCGCTTTGTCTGCCCACAGTTCGCTGGGCCTTGAGGCGTCACCATTTGCGGGATGATGCGCCCACCCGCCTGCTCTACGCCAACTACATTGCATCCGCTCACGGCTTGGCTCGCAGATTTGATGAGCTGTTCGACGAACTCAATCCTCGGACACTGGTCGTCTTCAACGGGGTTACCTATCCTGAAGCCATAGCAAGATCGGTGGCCATGGGGAGAGACATACCAGTCATCACCCATGAGGTGGGACTGCGGCCTCTCTCGGCATTTTTCTCGCGCGGTCACGCAACAGCTTATCCGATAGATCTTCCCTCAGATTTTGCGCTGGGTTCGGACGAGGATCGGCAACTTGACCGCTACCTGGCTGAGAGGGTTAGAGGCAGATTCACTATGGCCGGGATTCGATTCTGGCCAAAGATGGAGTCACTGCCGGACTGGCTTCGTTCCAAGCTGAATGGCTTCCGCCAGATGGTGGTCCTGTTTACGAACGTCGTCTTTGACACAAGCCAAGTTCACGCCAATGTCCTCTTTGAGGATATGTTTTCCTGGCTTGAAGCCGTCAAGCAGGTCTTTGTGGACTACCCGGATACCCTGTTCATAATCAGAGCGCATCCGGATGAGGATAGGCCAGGTAAGGAAAGCAGGGAGTCCGTCTCGAGTTGGGTGGAAGGTAGCGGCTTGCGTGCTTGGCCCAATGTGGTCTTCTTGAGCCCCTCTGATTACGCCAGTTCCTACGAACTCATGCGCCTAGCGAAGCTCGTTCTGGTCTACAACTCGTCAATAGGTCTTGAGGCATCAATCTTGGGTTCTCCAGTGCTTTGTGCTGGAAGGGCGCGCTATACTCAAATCCCAACAGTCCATTTTCCAAGGGATCGGGGGGCTTATTTTCACTTGATGTATCAGATGCTGACCGCGCCTGAGGTCCGGGTGTCCGCGGACCATAGGCGAAACGCACGTCGCTTCCTGTACTTTCAGCTTTATCGCGCCTCGCTGGACTTTTCCCAGTACCTGCGGCCGGATGCCGTGTACGGGGGTGGAGTGCAGTTTGACGTCGCCGATCCCGCGGATCTGTCGC
>CAYGCA010000020.1:0-14620 GCA_964348265.1 uncultured Anaerolineaceae bacterium
GGACGTAGATCGCCGATGTCTCCATATCCGCCCCGAGAATGCGGTGCTGACCCCATTGCTCGATAAGCGTGTGTTCGGTTCGCTGCGGTTCCCGATCCGGAAGCAAATGGTGGAAGAGGTGTGTATAGAATCCATCTGAGGTGGCGACCAACCCGGTGGAGTACTTCGTTTTCGACTCGTTGAGAACATTCCGAAATGCAAAGAAGAGAGCCTCATCCGCAATCGCCGGATACTCCAGCGGCAGATAGGTGCTCGACACCCCCTCATGCCGGACAGCGCCATGCGCGAGCAGGTAGCTACCAAGAGGGGCATCGATGGCCATCGCGGTCCCAGCACGCACGACCGTCCGTACGCCAAGTTCCCAGAGCTCCTCCAGAACGATCGCAGCGGAAGGCGCGCCAATCCCCACAGACACAATCGAAACGGGTACTCCTTCGAACGCGCCAGTCAGCGTGGTGAATTCACGCGCCTGGGCAATCAGGCGCGCATCCTCCAGACTCTCGGCGAACAATTGGACTCGCGCCGGGTCTCCCACGAGAACGACCGAAGAGGCGATATCATTCGGACCAGCCTTGAGGTACCACGATTTCTTGTCGACCACGAGGGCCTCTCCCTACTTTTCGGCAGCTGGACGTTTTGCCCCTTTGAGCAACACTAAGCACTCATCGATTGACACGACTTGGCCCATGTAGCGCTCAATGTCCTCCAGACTCGCCTCATGGAGGTGAGTGCGATTGGAGCCAAGGGCTTCGCGGACCACCGTCACCTCGTAGCCCAACCCAAACGCGTCCTGAGCAGTAGCCCGGACGCATACGTGCGTCTTTACTCCCACGATTATGACCCGCTTCACCCCTCTTTCACGCAGCAGCAGATCAAGGTCGGTAGCCATGAACGCGCTGTAGCGTCGTTTCCGAACCTCATACTCGCCATCCAGAATTTCGATGCCCTCAGCCGGTTCCGCTTCAAAAGATCCGAGGAGACAGTGATGTGGAAGTTTGCGCCACTCAAAATCTTGCTCATGACCCGGCGGATGCCCCTCCATGGCGTGCACAATGGCGATCCCCTCCCCGCGGGCGGCCTCGAGAATTCGCCGGATGCTGGCGAGGATAGGCAAATACTGCGGGTGGTAGTTCGAGCCCTGCGGATGGAAGAAATCCTTGATCACGTCGACCAGGATCAGCGCAGTTGTCATCTTTGCCTCGGAAGCTCGAGCACCAAATCCTCCCCAAAAGCATCACGATACCGCTCAAAAACCCTACCTCGATCCGGCAGACTCACCTGGCAACCCCACGCCTCCAAGACGAAGGACGCCATCACCGCCCCAACCCGTGCTGCCAACTCCAAGGCGAGATTATTGCACAGCCCGAAGAGAACTCCCGCCGTGAACGCATCTCCTGCACCTGTGGGATCGACGACCCGTCGCGGCTGGACTGCAGGGACGGTCTGCGTCCGATTCCTTTGGATAATCCGGCTTCCCTGCGCCCCCAACGTCAGGATAAGGGTGTCGGGACCGCGCTCAAGCAGCGCCTCAATGGATCGTAGATTGAGGATGGCTTGCAGACTGTGTGCCTCGTCATCGTTCATGATGAGGATCTTGCACACTTCCACCAGTCTCTCAACGAGCGAGAGCGGGTAGGATTGAGCATCATTCTTAAGGGACCAAAGGATCGGGACACCATGGCGCAAAAGCCATTCAGTCACAACCCGGTTGTGCCCGGCGTTGCCCACGGTAATCACCCCCCAACGCGCCCCTCGCGCGAGGGAATCCTCCAATTGAAGTTCGATATCCTGGCGGGCACTCACTCCCGGATCGAAAAACGTCTGGTGCCGGCCATCGGGACCAATATAGAGAAACGTCCGCGGCGTGCGGCCGCCGGACACGACATTCACGCCTGCCTGGGTGTAGACGCCCTCGGAGGCAAGCGCCTCTCGATAGCGCAGGCCTTCGGCATCTTCCCCGAGCACGATCACGACTCCCGCCTTTAATCCAAGTCTAGCGCAGGCAACCGCGATATTCGATGGGCAGCCTCCAATCGTGGCTTCCTCCAGCTGAGGGTCCTCCAAGATGATGGCTGTCTCTCCAGACTTCGGCGCCCGGTTAACTCGCATGATGCGGTCCATGCCGGGGTATCCGGCGGCGAGGACGTCAAGAGGCATCAGACGTACCTTCGCCTCTCGCGCTGCAGAGAAATCACCGTCAGGACTGCGACGACGATCAAATATGGGAGCATTTGGGGGATTTGCGGTGGCAGACCTGTCGCCGCCTGCATCCGAAATTGGACCGCCTCGAACAGCCCGAACAGCAGGCAACCGACAGCCGTTAGGCCCGGACGGGCGGCCCCAAAGAAGACTGCCGCCAGCGCAATGAAGCCGCGCCCATTCGTCATGTTGTCGGTGAAAAGCGTCAAGTCGCCCACCGACAGCTGTGCGCCTGCCAGACCTGCCATGCCGCCGCCGATCAGCAGTGCGGCATACTGCACCAGTCTGACGCGAATCCCAGCTGTCTCGGCGGCTTCCCGGCGCTCCCCCACCGCCCGAATGTGGACGCCCAACGGGGTTCGATAGAGCATCAATCCGGTCAACCAGACAGCCAACCACGAGACATACACCAGCACGCCATGTCCGGAGAGAACGTCACCCACAAAGGGGAGGGCCTCGATAAAGGGCAGCCGGATCGTCGGCAACTCGGCCAGATTCTCCGGCGCGTAGGCACCCCGGGAGTCAAATAGCACAATCAGCAGATAAGCCGTCAGCCCCAAGGCCAGGATATTGACTGCCAGGCCAGCTACAATCAGATTGGCCCGCAAATCGATCACAAACAAACTGAAAATGGCGGCAATGATGACTGCGACCACGACCGCAGCTCCCAGACCGACCCATACGCTCCCAGCCTGCGCGCCCACGACAACCGCCGTGAAGGCACCAAACAGCATCAGTCCTTCCAGAGCGATGTTGAGCAGATTGGCCTGCTGGCTGAGCGCTCCTGCCATTCCGGCCAACAGAAGCGGGGTGCTCACCCGCAGGGTCGCAAATAGGACGTTACTCAGCATGTTCATAACGACGTCTCCGAAGCCAGGCCAGACTAAGCTGGACCGCGGCGAAGAAGATAACCGTCGCCTCCATCACACTGATCAGGTCTCGCGGCACATCCGTGAAGATCTCCATGGTTGCACTTCCACTGCGCAAGGCCCCGAAGAGCAACGCCGCTAGCACCGTACCAAGCGGCGAGTTGCGCGCCAGCAGGGCGATGGCGATTCCAGTGAAACCGAACCCGGGCGAAAAATTGGCGACAAACCGATAATTGACCCCTAGCGCCTGTCCGGCCCCCGCCATTCCACCTAAGGCACCGCTAAGGAACATCACCTTCTCTATAACCCCAGGCACCGGCATGCCAGCCCAACGGGCAAAAAGCGGGTTATCCCCAACCGATCGCAGCTCAAACCCCATCGTCATCCGCCTCACCAAGAAAGCTGTGGCGAACGCAGCGGCCAGGGCCGCCAATTGCGAAGGCTCAGCCAAGCGCAGCAGTCGAGCCGCCGGGGCGACCTCCTCAGACATGGCATTCGCCAAGCCCGGGACCCGAAAGGGATAGTTGACCAGGTAGCTCGTGAACAGGATCGCGACGTAGTTGAGCATGATAGTCGTCACAATCTCATCAACCTTCAGGCGCGCTTTCAAAACGCCAGGGACGTAGCACCAGAATCCCCCCACAAGGACCGCGAGTAGGAAACAGACCGGTATCAAAATGATCGAGGAAGTGCTGAGGAAGGTGAAGCCCGCCCAGGCGGCAACGAAAGCGCCTATATAGAGCGAGCCCTCCACGCCCACGTTGAATACCCCCGCACGAAAGGCAATGGCCGCGCCCAAACCCGTGAATATGAGCGGCGTTGCAGCTAGCAATGCATTGGCGACCGCCGTCCGAGTACCCAGAGCAGAACGAAACAGCGCGCCATAGGCCTCGATTGCATCTTTGCCGGAAAGCTGCATAACCAGAGCGCCCATTGTCAGCGCAAGCAGCAAAGTCATCGCCACCTGAAGGAATTCAGCGCCTCTACGCTGCCAGGTGGTCTGCTTATTCAAGGACAACACTCCTGTTGGCTCAATGCGACCTAATACGCCTCAGTCAGCATCCAATCCATCCACCTTCCCGGCCATCAGGAGGCCCAGACGCTCATAGGAGGCCTCCTCCGGGAGCAATTCAGCAACGATTTGACCTTCGAATAGGACCAGAATCCGGTCGGACAGTCCGAGCACCTCATCCAAATCAGCCGAGATCAGCAGCACGCCAACTCCCTCCCCCCGCAGGCGCAGGAGCTCCTCACGCACAAACTGTGTGGCGGCTATGTCCAATCCGCGAGTCGGATGGGCGGCCACCAAGACCGTCGGTCGCTCCGCCAGCTCTCGGGCAATCACTACTTTCTGTGCATTTCCGCCCGAAAGTGTCGAAACCAAGGCCCCGGGCCCCTCGGAGCGTACGTCAAAACGATCAATCAACTCTCGCGAGAAACTGAACGCCACCGACCGATCTAGGATTCCGAACCGAGCGAAAGGAGGTCGATAGTAGCGGTTGGCGATCAGGTTGTCGGAGATGTTCCCCATGAGGTTCAGACCCAGCCTTCTTCGATCCTCGGGGATGATCGCCAAGCCGTTTTCGCGCCTGCGCCGGAGAGATGCCCGAGTCATCTCATTCCCTCTCAGCTCGATTCGCCCGTCGTGGGGTCGCAGGCCAGCCACCGCTTCCACCAGCTCGCTTTGCCCGTTTCCTTCAACCCCGGCAATACCCAAGACCTCGCCCCCCCGCACGGTCAGATTGACACTTCGCAGGGCCGCCAATCCCTGATCGTTCAAGACCCCTAGGTTTTGGATGACAAGTTGCGGGGTCCCGACCTCGAAGTCGCGCCTAATCTTGGGTGGCTCCAACTGCCGCCCCACCATGAGCCGAGCGATCTCCGCCTCGCTGCTGGTTGCGACGACAACGTCCCCGGCAACCTCCCCACGGCGCAGGATGGTTGCGCGCTGGCAGACATCCATGACTTCCTTCAGCTTGTGGGTGATGAACACGATAGTGTGGTGCTCATCCCGCAAGCGCTTGAGCACTGCAAACAGGTTGGATGTCTCTTGAGGCGTGAGTACAGCGGTTGGCTCATCCAGGATAAGCAAACGGGCTTCCCGGTAGAGCAACTTGAGGATCTCAACCCTCTGCTGCACACCGACTGAGATTTCGCCTATCCGCAAGTCGGGATCGACTTGCAGTCCGAACTGCTCGGAAAGGCTTCGCACGCGGGCCCGCGTGGCACCCCTGTCCACCCAAGGCCCGCGCGTTGGCTCGTAGCCCAACGCAATATTCTCGGCGACCGTCAGGGAGGGCACTAGTTGAAACTCCTGGTGAACCATGCCGATGCCAAGCCCGATCGCCATTTCAGGGTTTCGAATAGAGACCTCTTGCCCTTCGAGAAGGATTCTGCCGGCGTCAGCGGCATACATCCCGTAGAGGATGCGCATCAGCGTCGTCTTACCTGCACCGTTCTCACCCACCAGGGCATGAATGGTGCCACGCTGCACGGCAAGATCTACGTCCCGGTTGGCCACCACGCCGGGGAAGGTTTTGGTAATGCCCCGCATTTCAAGAAATGGCAACGGCTAACCTCCCTCGCGCATTCATGGGAAAGATGGAGACAAGCCGGCGATTACGGGTCCAAGCTATGCAGCAGCTTGTCTCCTGGATCTCTGAGGTTTGGACTACTCCTTCGTGACATCAGTGACTTCGATCTCACCCTCCTCGATCATCTCCCTCAGCACAGCGACTTCAGAAATGAAATCCTGAGGGATCTCATCTTTGGTGTAATCCATGGGACTGATGCCCACACCATCCTCAATCAAGCCAAACTCGATGGTAGTGCCTCCCTCCAGCTCGCCAGCAACCAGCTTTGCGATCACGTCATATACGGCTACATCCGTCCGCTTGATCATGCTAGTGAGGATGAAACCCGGCTTGATATAGTCCTGGTCGGCATCAACACCGATGGCATAGTGGTTAGATTCCTCCGCTGCTTCGAAGACCCCCTCGCCTGTGCCGCCGGCAACTTGGTACACAATGTCGGCACCTTGTTCGTACATCGCCAGCGCCAACTCCCTGCCCTTGGCCGGATCACCAAATGACTCCGAATACGCCGTTAGAACCTCGACCTCAGGATCGATATATATCGCCCCTTCCTCGTAGCCCACCAAGAACTTGTCGATCCCGGCTGACTGCGTTCCGCCAATGACCCCGATGATCTTATCTGAGTTTACTTTGGGATTGTCGGGCATGCTCGTTACCATGCCAGCCAGGGCTCCCGCCAGGAATGAGCCCTCATGTTCCTTAAAGAGCACTGAAACGACATTGGGTTCATCAACCACGATGTTGATGATGGAGAACAGCGTATCTGGGAAGTCAGCTGCGACTCGCGGCAATGGGTCGAAGTGAGTGAACTCGAGAGTGATCACCAGATCGAAACCAGCCTCTGCGGCAGTCCGCAGCAATTGCTCACCTTCACCCACTGGGTCGGCTGACTCGATAGTGTTGACCTCGACATCGAAATCCTCAGCCGCGCGCTGGAGTCCCGAAAACCCGAGATCGTTGTAAGAGCGATCGCCCAGACCACCTTGTGCAATTATGAGCGCTACACGCGGTTGTTCGGGCTCAACGGGTGTCGGCGTATCAGGTTGGGGCGCGCACGCTGCCGCATACAGAGCCACGACCAGTAGGAACGAGCCAGTCTTCACAAGACGTTGTAACATGGTATCCCTCCGTTCATCTTGGCCGATACGGGTCGGGACCACGGACGGCACCTACCAGGTTAGGAGGCTCCGCCCTGACCCCTCCCTCTACAATCCGGCCTCCGGCTCAACTCTCTCTGAAAAAGTCGACAAAAGGCTCAGAGCTCTCCGAGGATTCAGATCCTCTTCCATGCAGCCTTCCTTCCACCCTCGACACTCATCCCGACCCCAAGTATAGCCTTACAGGTTGACGGGCTGGTGGGCGGCCTCGGATACGATCGGCCCCTGGAAGGGTCTCACGCCCACGGATGGACAATCCGAAAACGCAGCGCTGCCGACCATTCTCCATTGAAATCCGGGTCGGGCAACTGCGCTTAGGCCCAGCATCAGGCGCTCCATCCGGGGTGCAATTGTATACCCAGATGCTCAACCCATAGAGATAGCCCGGGAGAAGATCGTCCTGGACCGAATCGAATACCCGAATACTGAGAATCCCCTTGGGAGGAGTCAACTGGGGAGACGCGCCCCGATTGGAGGTCACCCCAGGAAAACCACCAGCAGCTATCCGAAGGCGACATCAAGCAGCATCATGACTGCAAAACCCACCAGGGCGCTCATAGTCGCTAGGTCCCGGTTGTCCCCGAAATGGGACTCCGGAATGAGTTCCTCGACGACAACAAAGATCATGGCGCCCGCTGCGAAACTCAATGCATAGGGCAGGAGAGGTCGTGCTAGCAGAACTGTGGCAGCGCCCAGGACGGCGGCAGGCGGTTCAACAACCGCCGACAACTGCCCATACCAGAAGCTCTTCAAGCGGGACATTCCCTCGGCACGCAGGGGCATGGCGACGGCCACGCCTTCCGGGAAATTCTGAAGGCCAATTCCAATGGCCAAGGCCATGGCTCCGGCCAAGGTGGCAGCCGGTAGGCCGGCCGCCGCTGCTCCAAAGGCCACCCCCACAGCAAGGCCTTCCGGGAAGTTGTGCAAGGTGATGGCAAGCATGAGCAAGACACTACGTCGCCAAGTAACGTGGAGGCCCTCAGCTTCATCTTCAGGAGCATCCAGATGGAGGTGCGGCAAAATTTTGTCGGCGGCAGCTAGGAAGACGCCACCCCCAAGGAATCCCACCGTAGCGGGGAGCCAAGGCGGAAGTAGCAGCCCTTCCGATAGCTCAATCGCCGGCCCAAGTAGAGACCAGAAGCTTGCAGCGGTCATTACACCGGCGGCGAAGCCGAGCATTCCGTCGAGCAGTTTCCTGTTCACGTCAACCACAAAGAAGACCAAAGCCGCCCCTAGCGCAGTCAAGCTCCATGTGAAGCTTGAAGCCAGAAGGGCTTGGGCGACAGGATGCGTGATCTTTAGGCTAGCTAGCAAATCCATTTCGGCTACATTCTCAGATCCGAATTGTCCCCACAGAGGAGAACTCGAGCGCTATGCCATGGTATTTGTCCTCCTTCACCCACCGGTCGTGAAGCCAGCCTTGAGTCCTGCCCTCGCGATTGCCCAGCTCAACTTCGACCAGAACAGGTTCCAGATCCACCCGGTGGTCTGCAATGAGGTTCTTGACCAGCGTCAGCCTGATCGAAGATGCTCGATCCCAAGGCTCTCTCAACGAACCAAGTGTACAGCAACATGGGGGATTTGGCTGAACGAGGAGAACGCCACCTCTGCCAACCTGGAAGCCCCTCCTCAAGGGATGGGCGCCCCAGAAGAAGTCAGAACAGGTGATCTTCGCCCATCCTATGCTTCCCGCCACTCGTTCTTGGGGGCCCTACCCGAAGAACAGACGCAGAAAAGGGTCGAGGTTGAGTGACGTAAACATGTTGAACGCCCCGACCAGGATCAGTATAGTGCCGGCAGACGACTTGATCCGGGGGGCAGCAGCCCTCAGGCGTGTGACGAAGGTCTGGCGAGAGGCAGCCACGAGACCGGAAACTAGCAGCATCAATCCACCCATCGTCAGCGAGAATACGATAAAGGCAGTAAGCGAGCTGACCCACCTTCCGGAAGCAAGAGCCAGGCTCATCAGGCCAGCGAGGGTAGGCCCGGTGCAGCCCATGCCAGCGGCGCAATACCCCAAGCCATAAAGGTAGAGGCCTGCCGCGGGCGTTCGCGTACCTTCCCGTTGCGGCCTGGTGTGAAACGAAAGGGCCTCCATAAGGGGAGGTTTGAGATTCCAGCCAACTAGCTGGCCAGCTCCCAGGACCAAGAGCAGTGCGCCAACCCCTCCACGGAGAACGCGCACGAATTGGCTCGGGTCGCTAGCCGAGATGGACAGGGCTCGCCCGAGGCCGGTCCCCAGAAGGGCTATCAAGACGCCGAGAATGAGGTTGAAGGTGATAACCCCAAGGGTAGCGGCCAGGCCGAGGGGCAGCGCTCGACTCGACGACGGCAGTGAACCACCCTCTCCTTCTCTGGCAACATAATAGAAGGACAGATACGCTGGCAGAAGCGGAAAGGCACACGGGGAAAAGAAGCTGGCCACTCCGGCCACCGTGGCCAAGAAGTAGAGGTTAAACGCCGTCAAATCCGCTATGCTCGCGAAGGCGCGAAATCCCAAATAGCCTGTAGCGATGATTGCGAGGAATAGAGCCAGCAGCCCGCCGTATTGGAGCCAGGCCCTTCCCGGCTGCTGCTCGATAGGCTGCAGCGGCCCACTGATCATTCGGCCTCCACCTTGTACCCAATCCACCCCAATTCAATTTTGACTCCTTCAAGATCGATCTCGTCTGGGTCGTGGGTGATTTGAATTGTCTGATCTGAGTGGTTGGCCTTGATTCTCAGAACGCCCGGCAGCTGCGATAGGCTGAATTCGATGGTGCCTTCGCACCCAGTGCAATGCATGTGTTGCTCCCCGACAAGTCTTACTCTAAGCGTTTTGGCAATTGTCATCGCTAGCCTCTCCATGCCTTGAATTCAGCCACCATCTTACGCCTTCCAGTCACTGAAATGTCAAGGGCGTGTCAACCCCTTTTCCCCATTGGTGAAGGCTGGACACCTGGTCAGTAAGATCGCCTTTGCAACACGCTTGATGCCTGGTCCCAGGCTGGAATCTAGTTCATGCAGAAAGGAGCATAGGCTTACTGGGCTTCGCGTGGCCTTGCTGCAGGACTGGGGAGAAACACTTTCCTTGCCTGAGCATCGGCCGTCCGGGTCCCATGTCCATGGCATAGATCGAGGAATCCGCTAGCGCTTCAGAGGGCTCAGGGCACCGGGTATGAGCGGACAGCCATCCCATAGTGCGCCTTTCTAGACCCAGACTGCCACCGCAAACGGCTGAGTTGAGGTGACCACAGGAAGGCGTTAACCGGTTTGGATGGTTCGCGCCAGAATCCCAAGCGTCAGCACAGCCCGATCATGGCCTCCTCCGGTCCAAGGACCGTAAGGGTCCGCATGTCTCGCACCCTGGTCGCCCATGAGAATGAATTGTTTCTCGAGCTCATGGCGCGAAGGCAGCCGAGGCAGGCAGCCTGCGTTCGATCCCCACTCAACGAAAAGTGAGCAAGGGAGTCTAACCCGACGCGATAGCTGCCCTGCCAGATGAACTGTGTTGAACTTGGCTGTGCTAGACTACAACGCGCGCCGCGCCCCCTCCAGATCTTCGGAGCTGAGCACCACGCGTGTGTTGGTGGCCAAATACGCCAGGTTGATATTGACGCCAGCGTCAGCGACCTTGCGAGCGATCTCTCCGAGCATCCCCGGTCTGTCCTCGGCAGGGACGACCAACACTTCCCTCTCACCGCGCACCTCCATCCCGGCCCCCTGAAGTGCGCTCCGAGCTACGGCAGCATCCTCGACCAGTATATGAATCTCCCCCTTGCCCTCGCTCGTAAAGGCACAGAGCCCATCAATATTCACGCCGGCCCTCCCCAAGGTCTCACCCAAATCTGCCAGCGTGCCCGGGCGATCTTCCAATATGACCGTCAAGTCTGTCGCCATCCTGCTCCTCCTTCGACTTTGCCTTTCTATTCAGCCTCATAAGCCCTAGTCCATACCTAAGTGAATATGAGCCCCGCATCGGGTGAGCTCGCTGGGCTTAAGAACCATCCTACAGGATTTCGAAGGTCGGTTCAACCGGCAGATGGACCGGCTGACCGCTGCCTTTCCGACTTTCCAGAAATCGGACTATTGTCAGGCACCGCACTGCTCCGGTAGGAGGAGGTTCAACGAGATAGGGATCGCAGTTCCAAGGACTCGGGCGCACTCCAGCTATCCGCTTACCAAGCGCGAGGGAGAATCTCACGCCAGACAGGCGATGCGTAGATTCATGTGAGAAGAGATAGAGGGAACGGAGTGTCTAGGGATTTGATTGGCGCGATCCGATGGGAGCGCTAGGTCGCATACTTCCGGGAATGAACTACGACCCTCGAGTCGGACACGTGCTCCTCGATAAGGGCGACGAGGGTCTCCAGTCCCATCGGCTTGCGTACACAGCCGTTTCCGCCGGCGAAAAGTATCTGCTCATCCAGCGTTTCATCGGAGCTGGCGGTCACCATGACCACCGGCAACGGCTCGCCTTGAGGGAGGTTTCGGATGCGGCGCAGGGTCTCTATCCCGTTCATCCGCGGCATCATATAGTCGAGTAGCACCAAATCAGGCGACTGCTGAACAATCAGTTCGAGCGATTCCTGGCCGCTGCCCGCGGCAATCGGTTCATGCCCGAGTAGCTCGACGGCCAGAGAGAAAACCGCCACTGTGTCCGGTTCATCGTCGACTATAAGTATTCTAGCCACTGGATCGCTTCTCCCTCATAATGCGTTCTTGATGACTCTCTAGCACCGCATGCGACTGTAGCCATCGCTCTATTTCGGGTTTGCAAAGCGAGGCCAAGGGTCGGCTGCCGCAGGCCTCGCGTCTGACTCCATAATAGGTGAGTTTCGCACCGGGATGACTTTTCAGTCAGCTTACAACACCATCCGCCCGTGCGGCCTATTCCGTAATCTCCCAGTAGGTGATCTCCTCAACCCGGTAGGTGAGATTCTGCGTAAGCGCCGGGCTCACGAATACTCCGTATCGACCCTCGCTGTAGCTAGGATCACTGAATTCAGCGACCTTGAAGCGGTTGGCGTAGAGAGCCAGCGTGCTACCGTCCATCTGGACCCCGACCAGATTCTCCTGGTTGGGACCCGCCTTGAGTGCGTTGGTCTGCGTCCACCCAATCAAATCGACCGCCGTGTAGGGGTCGGTGCTGTCCACCCGCCGTAGCAAGTAGCTTCCGTCGCACGAGAAGGCAGCAATGTAGCCATGCGTTTTCGGCGCGCCGCGTGTCGGCCCACGTAGAATCAGACCATAGGCGTCCTTCCCAGAGCATGCGTCCGTACGCGCCAACATCTCGACGTAGGCGTCCCCGAGGAACGGCCAGGAGAACCACCAGGTGCTGAAACCGAGGCGCTTGCCAGTCACATGAAGCTGGTCCTCTTTGAGTTCAAGCCGGATGTTGACCGTATCCGGAAGAGCACCGTCTTCACCCTCCCAATTGATCTTGCTGAAGCTGCCCATCGGGTCCTTGAAAGTCGGCGGTCCCCAAAGGCCCTCGGGGTCCAGGCGAGGACCGGAGGGCGTGGTCGTGGGTCCGGGTGTGCTTGTGGGAGTCGGTATGATCGTAGGCGATTCGGTTTGGGTAGCCTGGACCGTTGGTGATGCAGTGATAGTGGCGGTAAGGCCCTCCTGGGTTTCGGTTGGCGGTAGGACAGTGATCACCGGCTCGCTTGTGGGCGGCAGGGTGGCTGTGCCGGTGGGTAATGGGATCGGCTCGACCGTCGAAGTTGGAGTGGGAATCGCGGCGGCTCGACGTTCGCAGGCCGAGACCAGGGTAACCAATAGGAGCATGCCAAGTAGCTTCTTCATGGTGTTCTCATCCTCGCAGATAGGGAAAGACTCTCCTCCACAGAGGTTATTGTAGCCTTTCTCAAAGCAATCTGCTCGCTTCCTTCGAGAGATACAGAGGCCGACATCAAGACCTTGCCAGCAAGTCAAGACGACAGCATGAATCCTCAACGAAGACGGGCTTGTGTGACAGCCTGTACATTCATCATGGTTTGGGGGCCGACATGTCCCCCACGGGGAGGCTAGGAGCAGCCCTCGCTGGGCAAGAATTGGGTCTGTGAACAGACCATTCCCAAACACCACCGTCAGGAGACGAGCCACGTATCTCTGGACAGTGGCGAGTCTTTGTCATATATTCGGGAGAAGGAGCAGCATCACCCAATGCAGCAGGGAGGACCTAGCCATGGACAGTATCCGCAAGGACTTCACCACGATCACGTTGGTTATGATTCCAGTCGCCATTGCCATCAACATAGTCATCGGTACATTGGTCTTCGCACTCAAGATTCCTCTGTATCTTGACTCAATCGGCACTGTATTGGTCGGTGTGCTGGCAGGAGGTTGGGCGGGCGCATTGACGGGACTCCTCGCTAATCTGATCTGGGGACTCTCAGGGATCAACCGTGGCAGGTGTCATTGGTTTGCTGGCCGGCCTGTTCAGCGAAATCGGCTGGATCCGGCAAGTATGGAAGGTCATTCTTGCCGGGCTTATCACGGGTCTGGTGGCGGCAATAATCTCAGCGCCGATCTCGGCCTATGTCTTCGGGGGGGTGACTGGCGCGGGGACTGACCTCGTAGTGGCCTTTTTCCGGGGTATTGGCTTCGGCATCCTGCCCTCCAGCCTTGCCCAGGGCGTGTCTTCCGATCCCTTGGACAAGGCCATTACATTCTTGATCGTGTTCCTGATCGTGAGGTTGCTGCCTCAAAGGTTTTTGGCTCGGTTCTCGCGGGCTGAGAACGTCAGCTGAGCAAGCAATCTCCGTCGCAAACGGGCGGCCTGCTCCCGTAGCGCAGGACACAGAATGGCAGCAGGCTTCAGCCTCTTCGTCCCGCGGGAAAGCGGACTACATCGACTGCACCCGCTCACGACATTGGCTCTGGCAGGATTCTGTCTCACTGTCGGGCTCGTCGCCTCCAGTGTCACGGGGATTTATCTGATCTTCCTCACCATCATTCTCCCCCTGGCGGTCTGGGGAAGGCTCGTGAGGCCTCTCCTGGGACGCTTGTGGCGACTAGTCCTCCCATTTGCGATCTCCGTCTTCCTCATACAGGGAATCTTCTGGCACGGCGGTACACCATTCATCGACCTGGGCCTCTTCTCGTTCAAGCGTGAAGGGATCCTATTCGCCGCAGCAAGCACAGGGAGAATCATTGTTGTCGTAAGCAGCTTCCTGATGCTCTCCCTCGCCACGCGCCCCGACAGATTGATGATCGCCCTCTCCCAGCGCGGCTTGCCAGGCAGTCTAACCTACATAGTCCTTTCCACGCTCCAAATCGTGCCCCGCTTCCAAACCCGCGCCCAGACAATCCTGGACGCTCAGCGATCGCGTGGCCTCGAAACCGGAGGCAATCTCCTACAGCGATCTAAAGCCTTGCTACCACTCGTTGTTCCCCTCGTACTAGGGAGCTTCATCGACATTGAAGAGAGAGCCATCGCTTTGGAGGCGCGCGGCTTCAGCCGCCAGGGAAAGAAGACCAGCTTCGTGCAACTGGAAGATTCTCGCTCTCAGCGGGCTATCCGTCTCCTTGTTCTGCTTACAGGTTTGGTGGCTGTCTTGACTCGATTGGGCACGCTATTCATCACATGATCGAAGTCGTTGACTTCACCTTTAGCTATCGAGGTTCACAAGTTCCGGCGCTGCAGGGTGCAACCCTTGTGGTCCCCGAGGGCCAATTTTGTGCCATCGTTGGGGCGAACGGCGCCGGCAAGACCACCCTTTGTTACACCTTGGCCGGCTTCATGCCCCAGTTTTTCGCGGGAGAGTATGAGGGCCGCATCCGTATCGGTGGTCAGGATGCCCTCGAAATCGCCCCG
>CAYGCA010000020.1:14632-15575 GCA_964348265.1 uncultured Anaerolineaceae bacterium
TCAATTAGCGGGCAAGGTGGGGCTCCTTTTCCAGAATCCTTTCAATCAGATCAGCGGAGCGCGCTTCACCGTGCGGGAGGAAGTCGCCTTTGGCCTGGAGAACCTGGGGGTGCCTCAAGACGAGATGAACCGGCGCATTAAGGAAGCTTTGGCGACGACAGGCCTGGAGGCATTGCCTGACCGCTCACCCCTTCGGCTCTCCGGAGGCCAGCAACAACGCCTTGCCATCGCCTCGGTCCTCGCGATGCAACCCAGCATACTGGTCCTGGACGAACCCACATCTCAGCTGGATCCGGCTGGGAGTCGAGAGGTCTTTGCTGCTCTGAACCGTCTAGCCGACGAGCGACAGACCACAATTGTGCTGACAGAGCACAAGCTGGAGTGGGTGGCAAACTTCGCGGACCGGGTGGTGGTTCTGGCCAAGGGGCGAATCGTCGCCGATGGTCCGCCGCAAGCGGTGCTGATCTCGCCGGATCTCAGGGGCTACGGCGTTGGACGAACTCGCTACACCGAGGTCGCCCAAGCCGCCCACCAACGGGAGCTTGTGCTCGGGCGGGCTTCGCTCCCTGTGACCCTGGAGCAGGCCGTGGAATTCTTCCAATGAACATACTCTTCACGGAGGTTTCCTTCACCTACCCATCAGGCGTGACAGCATTGGAGGGCGTCAGCCTGCGAGTCAACAGCGGAGAATTGGTCGCGATTTTGGGTGAGAACGGCGCCGGCAAGACCACACTCGTCAAGCAGATTAACGGTTTGCTGAGACCGTCCGTCGGTCAGGTTACGGTCGGCGCGTGGGACACACGCCAGCACAGCGTGGCCCAGCTGGCGCGGCGGGTGAGCTTCGTCTTCCAAAACCCCGACGATCAGCTCTTCGAGCGCACCGTGAGTCGGGAGGTCGCCTTCGGCCCGCGGAATCTGGGCCGATCGGTGGCGGAGGTGAATG
>CAYGCA010000020.1:15585-18531 GCA_964348265.1 uncultured Anaerolineaceae bacterium
GACTCGCCCGAGGGAAGGTTGCCCGCGACGCCGGGGGTCGGGAAGACTCCGGGAGATGCGTGGGCCGATCGGTGGCGGAGGTGAATGCCAATGTCGAGGCGGCTTTGGCGACTGTGGGGCTCCAGGACCAAGCTGACACGCATCCCTACGACCTGCACGCTTCGCAGCGCAAGCTAGTGGCGCTGGCGGCGGCTCTGGCGATGCAGACACCCATCCTTCTTCTTGACGAGCCAACCACCGGTCAGGACGCGGCCGGGGTATCAAAGTTGGGTGCAATTATTGAGGCCCTCAAGACCGAGGGTCGGACGATCATCACGGTCACTCACGACGTTGAATTCTGCGCTGATCATTTCAATCGTGTCGTCGTGATGTCGGGCGGCAAGATTCTGGCGGACGGCCCGGCTGCGGAGGTCTTGCCGCAGGAGGCTATCCTGGCCCAGGCGGCTGTTGAACCGCCACAGTTGATCCGTCTCGCCCATGCCCTCCAGCTAGGGGCCGCGCCGCTCAGTGTGGAAGCTTTTCTGGAGGCGCTCACGGAGCGGACGGAGGACAGGAAGGAAACTAGGAGATGATCCTCATCTTAGGCGATCTGATCGCGGACTTCAGCCTGCGCATTTCCATCTTTCCTGTCCAGGCAGGTGACCTGAAAAGGGCAGACTACTTGGAGGTTGGGCCGGGAGGCGCGGCAAATGTAGCGATCGCAGCCGTCCGCCTTGGGCTCGAGGTTGGCTGCTTGGGAGAGGTCGGCGAGGATCCGTTTGGCGAGATCGTCCGGGAGGGACTGGATCAGGAGAACGTCGACACATCCGGAATCATGGTCCGTGAGGACGTTGAGACGCCGGTGGCCGGAGTTATCGTCGACTCCTCCGCCGAGCCGGCCTACTTGGGATACCGTGGCACGCTGCGGCTAACCTCCCTCCCGCAGGTCTGGGCGGAGAGGATTTCAGCCTGCCAGGGGCTCTTCGCTGATGGCTGGGCCGATCATGCAGCGGTAGGGGGGCTCATCCTGGAAGGGTTCCAAGCGGCGCACTCGGCCGGTGTGCCCACCTTCTTCGACCCCGGCCCGGGTAATCCGGAGTTCGATCGCGAGTGGCACTCAGATGCCGTCGAGGTGTCCACTGTGCTCCTGGCGAATGAGAGCGAAGCCAATCGCCTCACGGGGCTCAGCGACCCTTTGAACTCGGCCCTGGCTCTGCTGGATAGAGGCCCGGACCTCGTTGTGATCAAGCGCGGGGTCGCCGGCTGTGTGTTATTGACTCGCGATCAGGTCCAGATCGCCCCTGGGTTGCCCGTCGAGGTGAAGGATGCGACAGGCGCTGGCGACAGCTTGGCCGCGGCCGTAATCTACGGCTACCTCAACCAGCTTCCCCTGGAGACCCTTGGAACGCTGGCCAACGCTACCGGAGCAGCCAAGGTGCGGAAGCTCGGCACCGGCCGCAACGTTCCAACCAAAGCCGAAATCGAGGCTGTTCTGGAACGCTTCGGGCACAATCCGGGAGAACTATTCCCACCCGGCGGCTAGAAGCGGGCTTCCGAAAACAGCAACTCCAGCCATGATTGACTTGACGAGCCATGTGCTCCCCCGTCTGAAGGCGAACAAGCTGCCTGATCTGGATCTGGGGATCGACCAAATCCACCCGGCGTACGGCGGCCTCTCGATCCTGAACCTGCCTGCCAGCCTGTGCCGCTGGCTCGGCGCTCCAGATTTGGCCCATCCCGCACTAGACTTGCCATCCCTAGATGATCTAGCCCATGCAGCTGAGCAAATCCTCGTCTGCCTTATTGATTCGGTTGCATTCCACCGCTTTAGGCGTTGGACCGAGCGTCCGGCCCAAGGCGCCCGGACGATCATCGAGCGCAGTCTCATGGCGCCCCTGACCTCGGTCGTGCCTTCGACAACCAGCACAGCACTTACGACCCTATGGACTGGCTGCGGTCCTGCAGAACATGGGATGCTGGGCTTCGAACTCTTCCTACGGGAGCACAGCTTGGTGGCGAACATGATCAGCCTTTCTCCGGTCGGCTTCGAAGGCCAAAGCGGGATGCTGTATCAAGCCGGTTTCCAGCCTGAGAACGCGCTTCCTGTGCCCACCCTTGGCCCGTCACTTGCCATGTCCGGGGTCGAACTGCACGTTGTTCTGCCACATGAAATCCGCAACTCTGGCCTGTCTCGCATGCACTATTCCGGGTTCGAAATCCACGGAGTTCGCTCGACGGCGGACCTGTGGATCCGGGTGCGCGAACTCGCCGAGTCACCAGCGAAAGGCAAACGGCTCATCTGCGCTTACCACAGTGAGATTGATCGGCTCTCCCACATTCATGGACCCGATTCGGAACAGGCTGAAGCGGAGTTTGCCGCCCTACTATGGTCGCTTAATGAAAACCTTATGAAAAGGCTCTCCGCCGAATCCGGACGCCGCAGCCTTTTGCTTCTCCTCTCCGACCATGGGCAGATCACCACGCCTAAAGACACCTACTACGATCTACAGAGTCATCCCTCCCTTGCGCGGCGGCTACTGATGCAGCCGACAGGTGAAAGCCGGCTGACTTACCTCTACGTGAGGCCAGGGCAGGCCGAGGCTGTAGCCGAGTACTTCGGGCGCACGTGGCCGAATGCCTTCCGTGTTCTGCCCTCAAGCCACCTGCTCCAGGCCGGGCTCTTCGGCCCGGGCAAACCCTGCGCCGAGGCCGTCTATCGATTGGGCGACCGTATCGCCGTCAGCCAACAAGATTCCTACCTCTGGTGGGCGAAGAAGGACAATCCATTGCTCGGCCGTCATGGTGGACTATCCGAGGAGGAAATGCTGGTTCCGCTGGTGGCCTGCCTGCTTAGTTAGTAGCTGATTCCCTCTCTCAGTTCAATCATCAAGCCTCCCTTTCAGATCGTCGTTCCTCTTGGGCGCGGCTTGCCGCTTATTGGCAGCATTCAAGGCCCGCGCGACGTCC
>CAYGCA010000020.1:18541-22761 GCA_964348265.1 uncultured Anaerolineaceae bacterium
TATCTCCTTCCGAAAGTGAATAAGAGCGGTGCCTGGGAGACCACCGCTCTCATAACAAGCTGACTAACCAGGTACAGGGAACCTACGGCTGTTCTGCTGGTTCGGGCGTGGGAAGGACGAGCTGCTCTCCCGAGGTGAAGTCCGGCAGCGGCAACAGGAAGGGATTGTCGCTCGGCAACAGCATCACTCGAATTCCGGGAGCGAGCCTCGAGATGTACTCGAAGGTTAAGACTTCCGGATTGTCGCGCAGCGCGGCTGCGATGAGCGCCAGCGCCTTGGCCTCTGCGTCTGCCTGAATAAGTCGGGCCTCCGCCGCACCCTCGGCGGCGATCACAGCCGCATCTGCCTCGCCTTGGGCGACCTGCCGGCGCTGCTCAGCCTCCTGTTTGCGCTGCTCGACAATGAACTCCGCCCGCAACGCCTCCTGCTCGGCGATCTGTTTCTGCTCCACCGACGCGGCGTACTCCGGAGTGAACTGGATGTTGCGCAAAACGAAGTCGTGTAGGATGAGACCATTCTGCGCCAGCACATCCTCGAGCTTCAGCTCAATGCCACGCGTCAAGTCCGCGCGCCTCTCGCTCACGATTTGATCGACCCGGAACTGGGAGGCCTCATCACGGATAATGCCTCTCGCCTGCGGCCTCACAAGCTCTCCCTCATAGCGGTTCTGCCACCGGATGTGCACGTCGATCACTTGATTCGGATCGACGGCAAAGATTACCGACCCATCGATCAGCACCGACTGGCCATCTGACGTGCGAGCAGCAACGGAATCGTCGCCCTGGATCTGTCCTT
Source organism: uncultured Anaerolineaceae bacterium (assembly GCA_964348265.1). Classification (GTDB taxonomy): domain Bacteria; phylum Chloroflexota; class Anaerolineae; order Anaerolineales; family E44-bin32; genus JBFJVD01. Next base: position 19,337 of record CAYGCA010000020.1, read on the forward strand.
CCAGCGGAGCGATGGACATCGTATAGGTTTGTCGGGAGACCGGGTAGGTCTGAACATTCTCGAAGAACGGGAATATCCATTTCAAGCCGGGCGTCAGCGCAGTCCCCCTGAATCCTGCCGGGTCAATCGCCGAAATGACTACGGCTCGCTCCTGCGGCTGGACAAACACTAACCCTGCGCTGACTACCGTCAACACCAGCGCCAAGACGATACCGCCGATCACGATGCTTCCCGCCCCCCGGAACGGACTGCCTCGTCCGGCGCGCACGACAGCCAGAATGATGACAGCGAAGACCGCCACCCAAATCAAGGTTGTCAGAGCACGCAAGCCATCTGCGATATTCACATTCGCCTCCTTACGCAATTCCTCAGAAAGATTGCTATGATTGGTGCGGATTCCCGCTTACACGCGGCGATTATATCATGGGCAACTATTCCCTTGCCAACAGGCAGCTGATGTTGTCCTGTCCTGGCCCGAATGCGGCTACCCAACATGCAACGTGCCCTTGCCAAAGTTGAAGCTCTCACCCTTGAGGCCGCCGGTGAACCCGGAATCCGCCTGACCGTGCCAAGGAGCCTGATCCCCCGGCCTGGTCAGGCTATGCTTGCGCTCGCCCCAGGTGTAGGACAGCCCCTCCGGAGGACACTCTTTCCCATAAGGATTACGGAAAGAGGCTTCATAGCGGAGCTGCCGGAGGGGTTTGACCGGCAGCCGGGGGACGAGGTCGATTTGGTCGGCCCTTTTGGACCGGGCTTCTCTCCGCCTGCGCGGGCGCAGCGCTGGCTGGTGGGAAGCTTTGCACCCACCGCCGGTCGAATGCTTCCCTTGATTGATCTCGGCCTTTCTCAGGGTGTGGAGGTCTCGATCTGGACGAAGAGGCTTCCGCCCTCTTCTCTGCCGCCCCAGGTCGAACACACGCTGGATTTCGCTTCAGCCCTTCGATGGGCCGATTTCCTGGCCCTCGAGGTCTTCCCAGACCAGATGCAGGATCTTCGCGACAGACTCCGCCTCGAACCTCAACCCCAGTTGGCGATTGAGGCCCAAGTGCTTGTCACCCAAACACTGCCGTGCGGGTTTGGCGCCTGCGGGGTTTGCGCTGTTAGAGGCAGGCTCGGCTGGAAGTACGCCTGCCGGGCCGGGCCCGTTTTCGACCTCGCTGATCTCGTCTGGTAGGTCAAAGCCCGGAAACTGAACCATGGCGATCTTCCTCTCCACTGGCAAGAAAGACCTGCTGATCGAGCCTCCTTTGATGAACGCTGCTGGATGCCTGGGCTTTTCCGATGAAGCCCGGCAGTTGATCGATCCTTCGAGACTCGGCGCCTTCATCACCAATCCCGTCAGTCTAGTTCGGCGCACACCTGCCCGAGGCCCGCGACATCTCGCCGCGCCGGGGGGCTTTCTGCTACACACCGGCCATCCTAATCCGGGCCTCTCGACCGTCATCAGCCGCCATCTCCGTCGCTGGGCGGCCATGCCGTGCCCCGTCATTGTTCATCTCTTAACCCAACGACCGGGCGAGGCAGCGGAAATGGCCGAGCGTCTGGAGGCAGTCGAGGAAGTGGATGGCCTTGAACTCGGGCTCGAGTCAAGGATTTCTTCGGAGATCACCCGCATGGTCTCCGCGGCGGCGAGTGGCGAGTTGCCTCTCCTGGTGCAACTGCCCCTGGATGTTGACGAAGAGGCTGCCTTGGCAGCCGTTCAGGCCGGAGCAGATGGCCTCTCGCTGGGTCCACCACGGGGCACCCTACCGGCACCAGGCGGGGAAATCGTACACGGACGCCTGTATGGGCCGGCGCTCTTCCCCCTCACCCTGAGGGCAACCTATCGACTCGGAAGGCTAGTCCAATGTCCGTTAATTGTCGGCGGAGGGATCTACACACGGAACCACATTGAGGCTGTGCTGGCGGCTGGAGCAGCAGGGGTGCAACTGGACTCAGTCCTTTGGACCGAGCCTGAGAGGCTGCTAGGGGGCCAAGGCGATTCAAGGAGTTTCTAGGAAGGAACAGCTTTCCGTCCCTAAATACCTTGGCTGCCCCCCCTCTCCAGCAGGATGGTTACGGCACCATCATTCTCGATCTCCACCAACATGTGGGCTCCAAATCGACCGGTTTGGGTCGGCACGCCGTTTTCGGCCAAGATTTCGGCGAAGCGTTCCACCAAGGGCTCGGCCATTTCGGGCGGTGCAGAGTAGATGAAGCTCGGCCGACGGCCCTTGCGAGTATCGGCATAGAGCGTAAACTGAGAAACGACCAGAGCTTGACCACCCACGTCCCCAACCGAAAGGTTTGATTTTCCTTCATCATCCTCGAAAATTCGAAGCACCGCGCATTTCTCAGCCAACCAGCGAGCCTCTTTTTCAGTGTCGCCTCGACCAACGCCTACCAGGATTACCAGCCCTTGGCCAATCGTCGCTATGGCCTCGCCTTCAAGGCTGACTTGCCCTCGGCGGACTCGTTGAAGAACTACTCGCATGAATCTTGTTCTCCTTCAGGATCGAATCAAGGACCGCTTTTGCTTTTCGGGTCGCGGGGACTGATCTGATCCAGGCTGGCTGTTATGCTCGAAAAGGCCTAGCGCCCGAAGCCACGGGCGCCAAGAACGGTGGAAGGGTTTCCAGCACCGGCGGGGGCCGGTTTCGTCAATGCGTCCTACTTGCTGATGAATTCTTCGACGAGCCTCACAAGCTCGCCCTCTTCGACGTGCCGGCCCGTTTGGAGCTTTGAGTAGAGTAGCTCGTCATTTACCTTGAGCTCAAACCGACCGCCGTCTGATGGGATGAGCGCGAAGGATCCGATGTACGCCTCGAATTTCTTTAGCAGTTCCTCCATCTGACCGATGGCTCGATCGGTGTAGTGTCAAGCTGCGCAGTATTCGATGGACATCGTCAGCAACATGGCAACCTCCGTTGAAGTGCAGGAAGCGGGCACGACAGGAACCCCTTCTTCTTCGAGGACCCGGGCACGCACAAGTTTACCTGGACCTGTGACCTTTCTCAAGATGGTTGCCCTGGGCAGGCTGCTTCGCAAGCTTGGGCAAGCGGGCCCTCGCAGTGGGGATCAATCCTGAACTGACCTGCCCGGCCTCAGGCCGCCCTGCAGATTCTGCGCTCGATGTCACCCGCTGTATCCCTCCTGACCCATCCATAATCGTTTCTTGGAGGATTGGTGGCAGAGTTGCCTGGACGCCAACCCGGCCGCCAACTCTTGGTTGAGTCGCTATTGTACGCGATAATACCGGTTCGAGGAGGTAATCGAGATGCGCAGTTTCATGAGTTTCGTCGCCGGAGCGTTCTGTGGCGCGCTGGTCGGTTCCGTCGTAGCGCTCCTATTCGCCCCGACATCTGGAGAGGAACTCCTGGACCGAGCCCGGGAAAGGGTGGGCGCCCTCTCAGAGGAAATGCGGGAGGCATACGACGCGCGCAGAT
>CAYGCA010000020.1:22771-29425 GCA_964348265.1 uncultured Anaerolineaceae bacterium
AAGGCTTCGTGAGCCTAAGGGAGTATAGGAGTTACTTCGGCCTAGCCGGCGGTCTCACAAGGCACAGCATGCTCTTGAAGAATCTGAGAGGGAAGTTCCGAGCGCGAAGACTATCGGAATTCCCTGCGTGACGCACAGGACAGATCCATGGAGCGAGGGAGCGAGAGCTTGCCCCACTGAGCATTAGTGCACTGATCGGTCCTGCTCGGGCCACAGCCAGTCCACACAAACCTCATCAGGGGTTCGGCGAGTATCATGCAGTCTTCCGCCAGCGACCATTTGGAAAGCGGAGGCGCCTCCGCCGATGGGCAGAGGCGCCTCGCAACCCTTTCTACCCGTGCAAGCGCTAGGCTTCCTACTTTTCCATCTGCTCGTAGACGCGCCCGCGAGCCTTCACATCCTCCCGAAGCGCCTCTAAGAGCCTGTTAGCCCTGGCAGGATCTGATTGACGGAGCAGGCGAAATCGATTCTGCTTGTACATGAAGGTCTCGATATCTTCTGTGGGAGCCTTCGAGTCGAGTTGGAGCGGCTGCTTGCCTTCCCCGGCCAGGGCTGGATTGAAGCGGTAGAGAGGCCATATGCCGCTCTTGACGGCGTCTTCGTGAAGATCAGTTGCCCTCCCCATATCGATCCCATGGGCGATGCAGTGGGAATAGGCGATGATCATGGAGGGCCCCCTATAGGCCTCCGCCTCGCGCATCGCCCGCACCAACTGGGTCATGTTGGCACCATAGGCCACCTGAGCAACGTAGATATTGCCATAGGTAATTGAAATCGCCCCGATGTCCTTCTTAGGTAGATTTTTGCCAGCAGCAGCAAACTTTGCCACTGCACCCCGAGGTGTGGCCTTCGACGCTTGGCCGCCCGTGTTAGAGTAGACCTCGGTATCAAGCAAGAGGACGTTCACATCGCGACCCGAAGCCAGCACATGATCGAGGCCCCCATAGCCGATGTCGTAAGCCCAACCATCGCCCCCGACCAGCCAGACCGACTTGGGAATTAGGAAGTCGGCGACGCTCAAGAGTGAACTTGCCTCTGGATCGTCCCTGTCTTCCAGGACCTGCTTGAGTTGATTAACTCTTTCTCGTTGTGCATCGATCAAGTCGGGCGTGCTGAGATCGGCGCCCTTGATCGCCTCCGCCAGGTCAGTATGGCCGTTTAGGGAAACCCTTTCCAAGAGCTCCCTGGCATACTCGCCCATCTTGTCGGCAGTGAGACGCATTCCGAAGCCGAATTCAGCATTGTCTTCAAAAAGGGAGTTCGACCAGGCAGGCCCTAGACCGTCGCCCCTGGTGGCATAGGGAGTAGTTGGCAAATTGCCGCCATAGATCGACGAGCAGCCGGTAGCGTTTGCAATGATCAATCTGTCCCCGAAAAGCTGCGTAAGCAACTTGAGGTAGGGCGTTTCGCCACAGCCAGCGCAGGCTCCGGAAAACTCGAACAAGGGCGGCATGAGCTGGGACCCCCTCGTCGTGAAGCGATTGAAAAGCGCCGGATCTGTATCGGGAATCGACAGGAAATAGTCCCAATTGGCCGATTCCAACTCCCGGATTGGACGTTGTGGCTCCATGTTGATCGCTTGGTGATCGGTCTTATTTCCATGCTCGTCCTTGGCGTAGGCCGGACAGACATAGACACACGCGCCGCACCCCGTGCAATCCTCTGGCGCCACTTGGACTGTATAAAGCATATTCTCGAATCCCCGTCCCTTGGCGGGAATTGCCTTGAAGCTCTCGGGGGCATTCCCGTCTGCGTAGGATGCGTCGTAGACCTTCATACGGATGGTGGCGTGCGGGCACACGAATGCACAGAAGTTACATTGAATGCAGATTTCAGGATCCCAAACCGGGATCTCCTGGCCGACATTGCGCTTCTCATATTTAGTTGTTCCCACCGGATAGGTACCATCAGCTGGCAGCGCCGAGACGGGCAAGAGGTCACCCCGGTGAGCGACCATTTCAGCCGTCACACTTCTGACGAATTCGGGCGCATCGTCAGGTACAGGTGACTGAACGCGGAACGCGCTGTCCGCCGCCTCCGGCAGCGCCACTTGCTGGATGCGGTCACGCGCCAAACGGGCGGCCCGAATGTTCATACCAACCACCGCCTTGCCCTTTGAGCCGTAGGTGTCCTCAATCGCCAGCTCCATCATCTCCAGGGCCTGCTCTTCCGGTATCACACCGGAGATAGTGAAGAAGGCTGTCTGCATGATGACATTGATGCGTCCGGCCAGACCGACAGATGACGCCAGTTCATTGGCATCGATGACGTAGAACTTGGCCTTTTTCTCGATCAAGGCTGCCTGAACCTCGTAGGGCAGGTTCTCCCATACTTCCTCGGCCGAGTAGGGGCTGTTCAGCAGGAAGACGCCCTCCGGTCTGAGGGCGCGCAGGATGTCAACTCGCTCCAGAAAACTGAACGCATGGCAGGCGAGGAATTCGGCCTGGTTGACCAGGTAGGTGCTCCGAATCGGATGCGGGCTGAAGCGCAAGTGCGAAACGGTCATCGAACCCGCTTTCTTCGAATCGTATACGAAATAGCCCTGCGTATAGAATTCGGTTGCCGAGCCAATGATCTTGATCGAGTTCTTGTTGGCCCCGACCGTTCCATCGCCACCAAGCCCATAGAATACTGCCCGGTGGGTCGGCTCTGAGCCGGAGGAAAAGCTATTATCCCAAGGTAGGTTCAAATGGGTGAGATCGTCGATGATCCCCACCGTGAAGTGGTTCTTGGGCTCTTCGAGGCTCAGATTGTCGAGCACCGACTTGGCCATTCCAGGGTTGAATTCCTTCGAACCAAGCCCATAACGGCCGCCGACAACCCTCGGCATTTCATTCCGATCCATCCGTCCCTGGGAGACCGCCTCGCTGACTGCGTTCTGCACGTCCAGGTAGAGCGGCTCACCCTCTGCGCCCGGCTCCTTGGTTCGATCGAGCACCGCGACCGAACGCACCGTATCCGGAACCGTATCCAGGAAGGCTGTGCCGTTGAAGGGTCGGTAGAGACGCACCTTAATCAGCCCAACCTTCTCGCCCTGACCTGTCAGATGTTCGACAACTTCGTGCATCGTCTCGGCGCCCGAGCCCATCATCACGACTACCCGTTCGGCATCCGGCGCGCCGACATAATCGAAGAGGTGATACTGGCGGCCCACCAATTTGCCGAAACGATCCATTGCGGCTTGCACGATTTGCGGGGTCCTGGCATAGTAGGCGTTGACGGTTTCCCGGGCCTGGAAAAAGACGTCAGGGTTCTGCGCCGTACCGCGGACGGTCGGCCGGTCGGGTGAGAGGCCGCGCCTCCGGTGCGCCCGAACCAGTTCTTCATCGATCATTGCCCGCATATCGCCGTGGGTGAGCTCCTCGATCTTTTGTATCTCATGCGAAGTACGAAAGCCATCAAAGAAATGCAGAAACGGTACACGCGCTTCGAGTGTGGAGGCTTGCGCAATGAGGGCGAGGTCCATGACTTCTTGTGGGTTGTTGGAGACCAGCATTCCCCAGCCAGTGCTCCGAGTGGCCATGACGTCCGTGTGATCGCCGAAAATGGATAACGCCTGCGCCGCTACGGACCTAGCCGCAATATGGAACACAGCCGGCGTCAGCTCGCCGGCGATCTTATACATGTTGGGGATCATCAAGAGAAGCCCCTGCGAGGCTGTGAAGGTCGTTGTCAGTGCTCCGGTGGTCAGTGCGCCGTGGACAGCCCCGGCTGCGCCGCCTTCGGCCTGCATTTCCACTACGATGGGTACAGTTCCCCAGATGTTCACTTCACCCCGCGAGGCCTTTTCGTCGGCGATTTCACCCATCGGCGAAGAGGGCGTGATAGGGTAAATCGCAATCACCTCATTCGTGGCATACGCAACATGGGCTGCAGCACCGTTTCCGTCGTAAGGCGCAACCTTCCTTTGGGTGCTCTGTGCTACCATGTTGGACTCCTTTCACCGGACCGGCATCACTCGCCGCCCCTTGTCGGGCAAGGATCCGGCAGCGCTACTCCGCACCAAGTCTAGTCACCTTGGACCCCTGACAATAGTGTAGAAGTGCATCGCCGAGTGGAGGACAACTGTCACTATTCCGACCTCAGTTTTTGAGCAATTGTTAAAGCCGAAGGATCTATCAAGGACGGAGGAATTATGACTGATCTCAAGACAACCTACATGGGGATCCAAATACGGACTCCCTTGGTCGTGGCCGCCAGCTCGATTTCCAGCCGCATCGAGCAAATCAAGGCAGCCGAGCAGGCTGGAGCCGGGGCGCTTGTGATTCGTTCGCTGTTTGAGGAGCAGATCCACCTTGAAGCCATGCAGATGGAGGAAGCCCTTTCGGTTGGCGCAGAAGCATTTCCTGAAGCGCTCACCTACCTGCCCGGAATCCAGCACGGCGATGCCAGTGAACATCTGATGTGGATTGAAAGGACTCGAGCCGAGGTGAAAATGCCGCTTATCGCAAGCTTGAATGCGGTCAGCCTTGGGGGGTGGATCACGTATGCCAAGCAGCTTGAGGCAACCGGTGTCCAAGGCTTGGAGCTCAACGTCTATGCAGTGGCCACCGATCTGGAGCGAACAGGCTCTGAGATCGAGCAAGAGCTCTATGAAATCGCGGAGGCGGTCAAGAGCGAGGTCAAGGTTCCGGTGGCTGTGAAGCTCAGCCCCTACTACACTTCAGCAGCCAACGTAGCTGGGGAACTCGATAAACGGGGAGTGAACGGTTTGGTCCTCTTCAACCGATTTCTTCAGCCGGACATCGACCCTCTAACGGAGAGCTTGACGAGCGAGATGGTTCTCAGTTCACCACAGGAGATGAAGCTGCCGCTTCGCTGGATCGCTTTACTCTACGGTCGAGTGGAATCCGACCTGATCCTCAACACCGGCGTGCATTCCGGGCTTGATGCCGCCCGCGCGTTCTTGGCCGGCGCGACCGCCATCCAGACCGCTTCTGCTCTCCTGGATAACGGGCTCCCTTATCTTTCCACCATGCTGCGTGAACTTGAAGGATGGATGGAAGAGCGGGGCTACGGCGATCTGGAGAGCTTTCGAGGCAAGCTGAGTCAACGAGAGGTTGACGACCCCTTCGCCTTTGAGCGCGCCCAGTACGTGAAGCTGTTGATGAGTCAGTAGCTCGCGCCGGGAAATCTGAAGCTTGATCGCAACCTCGCAGATGGGCTCGATTTCAGACAGACACCTTTCATCCTAATAGGGACAGCCGACCACGCTTTCGTGGGTCCCATCGTCCGGTCGCCGTAGCGCGTAACGGTTGAGGTCAAGAGCCTATCTCCTCTTTCGGATGAGGCGGGCAGATCGGATTGCAAGCTAGGGGCCGGCGTCTCTTCTCCTCCTTTGTTCGATCAAGGCCAGCACTCGCTCGTACAGCGGGTCGCACTCCTCGGGTAGAGCTGGACCGATCCACTGAACTTTCGACAATTCGGTCCTGAAGTACGGCGGCATGTGGTCAAACACGCAGCCTGCCCCCCCATGGCCGTCGGAAGATCCGAAGACAACCCGACCAAAACGGTGAAGAAGTATGGCGCCTGCACACATCAGGCAAGGTTCCAGCGTTGTGTAAAGGGTCATTTCACGTGATCTCGCCCACAGTTCCTGCGGTACGGCCCGAAGGGCTTCGATTTCTGCGTGTCGATCGGCTTCGAACATTGGGGCCCAGATCGAGTTCTTGCCCTGTGCCACGACCTCATCCTTCAGACAAATGACCGCACCGACCGGTAAGTTGCCGCTCCGCTCAGCTTCGTAGGCAAGCTCAATTGCCCGACGAAGGAATGATGGGTCATTTCGCCTCAGCAAGCCATCCATCCTTCATCCCCACCGGGTATGGCTTTCGAGCTGATCCAGGCCTGCCCGACTGCGGTGGAAGCGATTCTAGCGCACCACCTCGAACCGGTAGGGAGCCGTCTGCCAGGTATGACGCGAGGTGGCGATGACCACGAGGACAGCTTCCTCATAGGCTTGGCCCAACGTGAACTCGATTTCCCCTTGCTGCGATTCATCCAACACAACTTCCCGCACCCGCACCTCAGACCCCATTTCCACCAGCGCCAGGCGGTAGGTTTGAGGTAGCTGATTGAAAAGGCGCACAAAACCAGCCGGTTGCCAGCCTGCCTCACCCGACTCGAAACCTTCAAGGTAGTTGATCGCCTCGATCGCAAGGTCGTCGAGCAGAAGTCCTTCGCCATGCACGGCCGTGTCCGTGATGTACTCGAAGCGCAGGAGAATCTCCTCTCCAGCATATGCGCTCAGATCGACCATTTCCCGGATCCAGGCTGGCTGGTCACCTCCCCCGCTTGTGCCGGAATAGGCCCATCCAAATGAGGTTCCAGACGGGTCTTCTTCGGTTCCCGAAGGGGTATTAAGTATCCGCCAAGTCTGGCCCTCATCTTGAGAGACTTCGAGGTAGAGGTAGTCCCAGCCCTCCTCGATGTCATACCATATCCAGTAGTCAAGGACTATGGCCTCGTTGACGCCCCGGAAATCGAAAGCTCTTGTCAGCGTCATATTTGACTCGTCACCTCGATTTGACCAGAACGCGTAGTCTCCAGAGTGCGGCTCTGCTGGAACGACTCTGACCGCTTGGACTCCGTCAAAGGTCAGCTTGTGGCTGCCCCGACAGCGTATCCGGAGGAAGTCGATACCATATTGGCTCA
>CAYGCA010000020.1:29435-37381 GCA_964348265.1 uncultured Anaerolineaceae bacterium
TGGGTGCCGATGTCGTGGACATCCTCGAAATGGTTCTGCGCCGGGATGGGACAGGAGTCGAATTCATCACTCCAGCCGACTTGTGGCGGTCTGCGGATGGTTCGGAATGCGTATCGGCCGTCGCCCACTGTTCCATCCTGCAACTGAAGGGCAACTGCCCAGTCGAGGTAAACGTCGTCAGCCGTGACAACCCTGCCAGACTGCGGGTCGGTCACCCCCCTATCCGCGAGGGTCTCGTCGATTGACTTCAGCCCATTGGTCGGATTGGCCACCAGGGACTGTGTGACCTCGGGGCCAAAACGGTCTAGGAAATAGGACAGAAACAGGAAAGACTGGCCATAATGGGCAGCTGCCGATACAGGGGGCCAGCGAGTCAGGGTAAGGTCCGGGTTGCTTGCGAACACATGCCCAAATCCGCCCAAGTTGTATCCGTTCAACAAGATCGCCAGTTCGGAGAAACCCTCGTTCATCCAGATCTCTTCGTTCCGATCCTGGTGCCAGTGAATCATGTGCTGAAATTCGTGGGCAAGCACACCGTAGAGCGAGGTCTCATCCAGACCATGGTTGTCGGCGTTGACATAAAACATCTCGTGCCCGTTGGAGAATTCGTTCACCAAAGGGGAGTACTCATCTACGGGGTAGTAGTAGCCGGAAGTTGAAAAACCAAGACCTCTTGCATACAGGATATGGATATGGCTGTCGCCGTCAACGCCTGGGCTCCATTCCGAGCCAAAGAAGGCCCGGTTCGTGGGGTAAACTTTGGCCTCGAATTCATCCACAAGCGCCCTGACATCCCTGAGATCGTAGTCTGCTCGAGTGTCAGCCCAGAAATAGACTCTGGGGGAGGCGAAAACCAGCTCGGCTTCAGTGGTGAATGTCTTATTCCGCTCTATGTCTCTCACCCAAAAAGACCGTTTCGTGCCCACTTCAACTTGTTCAGCCTTTTGGACTAGAACGCGCGGGATATTGGAGATCCCGAGCAGACGTTCAGCGATGCTCACCGGATCGGCAATAGGAACCTCGGTTTCCGCCAGGGTGCGTCTCATTTCGTCCGCCCCACCTGGAATCGAGCTTGCAGCATCAGAATCGAGTGCCACTGAAGGGGTCGAGCGTGCGGCTGGAGAGGTCCAATCTCTCCCTAGACGAGGGACTAGGCGGCTTGCTGCCCCTAAGGAGAGGCCTCCGAACAACACAAGCGAGCCGAGACAGCAGAACAGAATCGCCAGCGCCCCGCCCAGAACCAGCCATGGAGATTTGGAGCGACTTGGTTGCATGCCAGACGCCTCCGCAGGATGGGGATCATGCCCTGGCGCGCCTACGCCGCATTGCGCGCCAGCGTCAGATTCTCGGGACCTGCCACGGGGAATCGAACGCTGAACCGGCTGCCTGGACCATTCCGGGTTGTGACTGCGATATTTCCACCGTGAGCCTGCACAATCTCGTGAGTGATGGCCAGACCCAAGCCTGCACCCCGAGTCCGACTACCGGCCCGGGCCTTGTCCAACTGATAGAAGCGTTCAAAGATCCTAGGCCGTTCCTGCTCAGGAATACCAGGGCCCTCATCCTCCACGTGTACCACGACCGATCCGCCGCCGGCCTCGCCAGAAACCATCACAGTCCCCCCCGGAGGCGTATGATTGATGGCATTGTCAAGCAGGTTTGTGAACACCTGCACTAGGCGGTCCCCATCCCCGATGATTGTGGGCAGGTCAGGGATTCGCATTTCGAGCTGAACTCCCTTTTCCGCCGCCGGAAGAAGCTGCCTCTCGCGGATGGCATCCAGAATCTCCCGAAGATCGACTATCTCACGGTGAAACTCGATCTGGCCAGCATCCAGCCGAGCCAGGTCGAGCAGATCCTGGACAAGGCGGCTGAGACGGTCAGATTCATCGTGGATGACCCGGGCCGCCCGTTCGAGCGCTTCGGGACTCTCTGCGGTTCCATCCAGGATGGCCTGAGCGAAGCCCTGGATAGACGTGAGCGGCGTCTTGAGCTCGTGGGATACGTTTGCCACCAAGTCGCGCTGGGATTGCTGGCTAGCCTGCACCTTCTGGACCATGCTGTTGAAAGCCAGGGCAAGGTTCTGCACCTCTTGAGGGCCCGCCGGCCTTGGACGGTCCTGGTATTCGCCGGCCGCAACCGATCTAGCTGCTTGGGACATCTGTTGCAGGGGTGCAGCCACCCACCTCGAGATGAGCCATGCCAGGACAAGCGATAGGATGAATGCTGCAAAGCCGGCCCGCAACACGGGAGTTAAAAGATCACCACCGAGCAATCGCAAAACTTGGAGCCTGGGTCGAGGCGTCATCACGACGACTGCTTCCCCGGATGCGAAACTTCTCGCCGCATAGAGCCAAAGCCCGCCAGTCGTGTCCCGGAAACGACCACTCAGCGGTGGATCGCTGTCTGCCAGGCGGGCCAACTCCTCCTCCGAAGGTAGGGGGGCACCCCTTCCGGTATCCGAAAGCACCTGGCCTTCCCTATCCAGGACTAGGAACCTGATTTCAGGCAACCCAAGACTCCGCAGCGCGGGTCTCAGCCTATCCCTTGGCACGCTGATAAGACGTCGCTCATCCCGAATCGAGATGATCGCCGCAACGAAGTTGAGATCGCGCACGATTTGTCTTTCCAACAGGGGGTTCTGCAGCAAGAACAGGATCAGGCCGGCGCCAGTCAATGCGAGAACGAGGCTGATCATGAGCAGATAGGTGAGTAGCAGGCGAGAGCGGAGCGAACGGAACATAGGGGGATCAAGCCACCAGCTTATAGCCTACGCCCGTGACCGTCTCAATCCGAACGCTCTCCGAGCGGGCCAATCGCTTGCGTAGGTGAGCAACGTGGACATCGACCGTCCGGGTCTGCCCATAGAAATCATAGCCCCACACAAGGTTTAGCAACTGTTCGCGCCTCAGGACAATGCCCTCATTCTCCGCGAAGGCGAGCAATAGGTCGAACTCCTTCATTCGCAGCTTGAGAGCCTCTCCTGCAACACTCACCTCCCGTCGGTCGGGATCAATGGCCACATCCGCCAGGCGTACAGGCCGCGCATTGGGCTGGGGACTGCGTTCCAAGCGGCGCAGAATGGCTTTTACACGCGCCACGAGTTCACGGGGATTGAAGGGCTTGGTGAGATAGTCATCCGCCCCTAACTCAAGGCCTACGATCTTGTCGATGTCGTCATCCCTAGCAGTGAGCATGATAATGGGTACATCTGATTCGACTCGTGTTTGCCGACAAACCTCAAATCCGTCAACTTCGGGGAGCATGATATCCAAGATCACCAAATCGGGTCTTCCTGAACGGATCTTCTCCAGGGCTTCGGCGCCATCCATGGCAGTCTGAACCTTGAAGCCATCCTGCTCGAGGTACAGGCGCGCAAGCTGGATGATGTTGGCTTCATCATCCACAACCAGGATCCGCTCTGCGGGCATGCAGCCTCTCTTTCTATTGTTCGTAACGGAGGGGGGAGGCTTGCCTCGAAACTCGTAGTCAAGGTTACATTCAAGAAACCGCTATGGCGATATTCTGTCTATATACCCGGAACACCCGGGCAAGCGAGAGGCCCCGCGTCCTCCCCCAGCCGCGCGGGGTTTCTCCGCGTTCAGTCTCCACGCGCCTGACCAATGATGGCTATGGCCTCGATCTCAACCTGGGCGCCTTTGGGAAGGGCAGCCACCTGAATCGTACTCCGGGCGGGGGGCTCGCTTGCAAAGAAACTACCATAGACGGCGTTCATCCGCGTGAAATCATCAAGGTTGGCCAGGAAGACCGTGGTCTTGACCACCAGATCAAGCGAGGATCCGGCGGCTTCCAGGACATAGGAGAGGTTGGTCAAAGCTTGGCGAGTCTCGACCTCAATCCCGCCGGGAACCAGTTCTCCAGAGTTTGGATCGACCCCGACTTGTCCTGCTAGAAAGATCAGTTTCTCGGTGCGTATGCCAGCCGAATAGGGTCCTAGCGCCGGCGGGGCCTTCTCAGCGATTACGACTTCGCGTCTTCTACCAGCCATCCGTAGCCTCCTGACTGGGTTGGTTGAACCTAGAGGCGGATTCTCACTCAGACCCTAGAGTCGACACCTCAAGCCTTCAGGCGTTCTAGTTCGACGACTATCTCCCCCACCGCAATGTTGAAGATTTCATCCAAGACTTCAGGGTCGGCCTGATAGGGACCTCCTAAGACGCCATCCCCATAAACATGGCGCGCATTCTTGGCATCCACAATTCGTTGTGAAGGTACAGGGGCCTTCTTGCCTTCCGGCAATGGGGCGACTCGATTGAATGGGAAAGCTTCGATCCATGAGGCGTGATGAGGGTGAAGCCCATGGCTCTCCGCGGCCGCCATAACGCTTGGAGAGCGCCACCATGAATACCAGGCAACCTTAAGATCTTCGAGATCGTTGACTAACTCGTAGAGGAGCGTCTCGCCGGGCGTGTTGCCGCCGTGCCCGTTCACAACCAGCAGTCGTCGAAAGCCTTGCTGGTGGAGCCAGCGGATGATGTCATCCAAGACCTGGAGAAAGGTCTGCAGGCGCAGACTGATTGTGCCCGGGTAGCCTCCAAATTCAGACGAGACACCGAAACTTAGCGGCGGAGCAACGAGCACACCGGTCTGCTGGCTGGCTGCGTCGGTCAGGGCAAGTGGGATCCGGACATCCGTCGTCAGACTGAGGTAGCCATGCTGTTCGCAGGCGCCGAGAATCAGCATCAGCCGCTTGTCCTTCTTCAGGTAGGCCTCAACGTCCATCCAGTTTAGGTCCTCAAGCCGCATGCTGTTCTCCTCCCCACAGAATATGAGTGTGGACAGCGTCTCAAGTATGTGCTTTCGACGGACTCCTATATATACAAGCAAACAGGGAGTCTTCCAAGGGCCACGCCCGAAAGTTGCCTATCGCCAATCGCCCTTTCTAATGCGTAGGGCGGGCTTCGCAACCCGCCCGAGATCCCACTTCTGTGACCGACTGAGATCGGCTCGTTCCAAGGACGACCGTCAATTGACGAAAGCGCGACTATTTTACGATGTTGATCAGTCGTCCAGGTACGTAGATTACCCGGCGTGGTTCCTCTCCTCCCAATTGACGCTGGACCGCCTCGCTGGCCAGAGCGTGGCCACGGGCTTTCTCTTCATCAATATCAGCCGCCACCAGAATGCGATCCCGAACCTTTCCATTGACTTGGACGACCAGCGTGATCTCGTCTTCCCTGGCAGCCTCAGCGTCGAAACCTGGCCATGCCCGCGTATGGATCGAATCGGGTTTGCCGAGACGAGACCATAGCTCTTCAGAGATGTGCGGAGTAACTGGTGCCATCATGAGCAGGAGCGATTCTACGGCTTCGTCGAACACCGAGGTGCCCGCTAGACCAGCCTCGCGGGCTGCATACATGCTGTTGGTGAGCTCCATCATGGCTGCGACCAATGTGTTGAATTCGAAATTCTCCAGATCATGCGAAACTCGTCTAATCGTCTGATGCAGCTTGCGCCTCAGCTGGCCAGATTGCGCTGGATCCCCCTCATGGCGCGGACCATCTGCGGTTTCCAGAACAAGAGCCCACACGCGGTTCAACCAGCGCACAACGCCCTGTATGCTGTCCGGGTTCCACGGGCCGCCCTCCGACCAGCGATAGCCAAACATCAAGTAGGCCCGCACGGTATCAGCGCCGTACATTTGAACTTGCTCATCCGGATCGATCACATTTCCGCGCGATTTGCTCATCCGTTGGCCATCCGGACCCAAGATCTGGCCCTGATTGCGAAGCTGAATCATCGGCTCGGGTCCTGCGGTGATCCCCATATCCCGGCAAGCTTTGTGGAAAAAGCGGGTATAGATCAAATGCATGGTGGCATGTTCCACGCCGCCTGTATAGGTGTCAACCGGCATCCAGTATTCGTATTCCTCGGGGTCGAAGGGGCCTCCCTCATAATTCGGGCTCAAGTAGCGCAGATGGTACCAAGACGAACACATAAAAGTATCCATCGTGTCCGTGTCTCGCTCGGCCGTCTCCTCGCAGATCGGGCACTTGACGTCCTTCCAGGTAGGGTGAAGCTTCAGGGGGCTCTCGCCCGTGGGTCGCCATTCAACGTCATCAGGTAGCAAGACCGGCAACTCGTCCTCTGGGACAGGAACCTGGCCGCATTGTGAACAGTAAACGATTGGAATTGGGGAGCCCCAATAACGCTGGCGCGAGATTAGCCAGTCTCGCAGACGATAGTTGATCGCTCGCGTTCCGAACCTCTTCGCTTCCAAATACTGTATGGTACGCTCAACCGCCTGCTCTCCCGGTGTACCTGTGAGTGGGCCCGAGTTGATCATGGGGCCGTAAGCTACGACGGCCTCGGTCATCGCGGCACCGTCCAGACTATCAACATCTTTAGGCAGGATCACCGGACGAACCTCGAGGCCGTACCTGCGGGCGAAGGCGAAATCTCGCTCGTCATGCGCCGGCACGGCCATAATGGCACCGGTCCCATAAGTCATCAGCACATAGTCGGCGATCCAGATCGGGATCCTCTCGCTGTTTACCGGGTTAACGGCGTACCCGCCGGTGAACACGCCCGTCTTTTCCACGTCCAGCGCCTCGCGTTGAATATCCGAGAGGCGCGCCGCCTCCTCCACATAATGGCGCACCTCGCGACGCTGCTCCGGTGAAGTCACCTTGGCCACCAAGGGATGTTCAGGCGCCAGAACCATGAAGGTCGCTCCCCACAAGGTGTCGGGGCGGGTGGTGAAGACCTCAATCGGGTCCTCGTCTTCCGTCCGGAAGGTCACCCGGGCACCCTCGCTGCGACCGATCCAGTTAGTCTGTAGCAGCCGCACTGGTTCCGGCCAATCCAGATGAGAGAAATCCAGAAGTTCATCGGCGTAGTCGGTGATCCGGAAGAACCACTGCTCGAGGTCCTTCTTGATTACCGGCGTCTTGCAGCGTTCGCAGAGACGTTCTTCGCCAATGACTTGTTCGCGGGCCAAGGTTGTGTTGTCATTCGGACACCAGTCCACGGGGGCAAGCTTCTTATAGGCCAAGCCGTGCTTGTACAGCTGCAGAAAGAACCACTGGCTCCAGCGATAATAGGCAGGGTCTGAGGAGATCGCTTCGCGTGACCAATCCCACATGGCGCCCATGCTGCGGAGTTGGCGACGCATGTTGTCGATATTCTTGTAAGTCCATTCTTTGGGATGGATATTTCGTTGAATGGCCGCGTTTTCAGCCGGTAAGCCGAAGGCATCGAATCCGATGGGGAACATGACATTGAAACCCTGCATCCTCTTGAATCGGGCGCGCGCGTCAGAGGGCGCCATCGGGTACCAGTGCCCGATGTGCAGGTTGCCCGACGTGTATGGCAACATCGTCAGGAAGTAGAACTTCGGGCGATCAGGGTCAATCTTGGCCCGGTGTGTCTCGTCAGCTTCCCAGCGCTCCTGCCAGCGGCTTTCGATAGTCCGCGGATCATAGCGGTCTATTCCCGGGTCGCCGGTTTCAGCTGCAGCGCCGACTGATCTGGTCATCTCCGCACCTCCGCCGTCGCCAGGGCCTCCAAGACGAGGGATCTGGCGAAGCATGACGGGTTACTCGCATAGATTTGTTGCACCTTCAATGCCCAAAGTCCTTTGATTCTGCATGCAGTCGGTTTCAATGAAACCGCCCCTTGTCACTCAGGGACGAAGGGGCGCTCCGCGGTACCACCCTGCTTATCCAACGCACACCATTGGACCGCTCTCTTCGCGCTAACGGGCGAAAAACGCCTCCAACTACTCTGCTTTCGCCGGAGGAGCCTGTCCCTCGCGGGACGACAGGCGAGTTCAGCCTGGGCGCTCTGCAGACGCCTTACCGGGCTCACACGGTCCCCGGCTCGCTGGCAGATAGCCTACTACTCCTGCCCTAGCCTGCGTTCATTCGGCTGTCTGGTGGACCCAGTGGGATTCGAACCCACGACCTTCTCAATGCCATTGAGAC
>CAYGCA010000021.1:0-18410 GCA_964348265.1 uncultured Anaerolineaceae bacterium
TGCGGGGGACTGCCGCCCAGAGCACGTTGAAGGCGCGGACTTTGGTCCAGTCGATGGCAAGTGGGACGAGGCGGGTGCGCTTGCCACTCGGTCGATAGGGCCAGACGAGGGCCGCCAGCGGGCGGAAGACCGGTGCCACATGCACCGCCAGGTTCTTCAGGAAACGATGCAGACGCTTGAGCCGATGGATGTGACGGGACGGTCCTACGGTCCAGCTGCGGACGATGGCCGAAAGGCAGTCACTGCGGCTGCCCAGGATGCCGTGAACACGCAGGGTCAGATTGCGCAGGCGCGTCACTCGCATCTCGATGCCCCAACGGTTGACGATGGTCCACAGATCGGCGTACGATAGCATAGCAAAGCCCTCCTTGGTCTTGAGCGGTTCTCACCCTTTGAAAACCATTCGAGGGCTTTGCGTTTCGCTTCCTTCTGAAACTGGGTAGACGTCAGGGAACTTGGTGCTTGACAACTCCAAAAAGCATGGTAGGGTGAAGGCTAAATAGGAGAACTGGCCGCTGATGACCGCCCAGGATTTAAGCCAGGTTCAGATTGCCTCACTTTCGCTGCTCATCCTTATTGAGGTCGAGCAAGATTCGGTTGCGGAGGTGTCAGGCATTTAGCGGCGGCCCTTAATAGCAAAAGACACCTCCCAACCGGGAGGTGTTTTTCATTTCCAGCACATCTCATCCGAGAGGAGATCGCGACCAGATCTGGACTGGCACTACATCTTTGACAAGATGGCCGAGCATCGATCGGAGGCCGGTCAAGGTCTACGGCCCAAGGCGTGGCCCACGGCCCGGAGGGAGACCCGAGTTCGGGGGCTGAGGATGAAGGGAGAGTAGCTGCCGATTCAGACCGTGGAGAAGTAGCAAACGAAGAAAGGAAGAGGGGGTGGATCGGGGTCGTTGCACCTCTGGTGTTGGCGGCTCCGACAAGCCGGAGATAGACCGCGTAAGTGTCAGCGGCGGAGGTGAACCATGGCCACAGAGAGAGACTATCCAGCGTTCCATCAAGGGCCCTCAAGCCATAGAGGACCCGCGTACCAGGAGGATGAGGCCCCTCTACCGGAGACCTTGGACGCCGCATCCAGCAGGCATGACAGCGATGAGATGCACCAAGAGTTCTTCCAAGTTCCACTGGACGAAGCCGAACAGGCGCTGAAAGAAGGTCTGATGGATTGCTACAACGGCTAGCCCAGGCAGGCAAGCGGCCGTTTGGTCCAGTGTGAACAATGACCCATAAGTTGAAACGCCAAAGCCGGGCGATTACGGAGGGACCCGGCCGAGCGCCGGCTCGGGCCATGCTGAAGGCGGTGGGATTCAGCGACCAGGATTTGCGTCGCCCCATCGTCGGGGTGGCCAACACTTGGATTGAGATCGGGCCCTGCAACTTCCACTTGCGCCGTCTGGCGGCGAAGGTGAAGGAAGGCATCCGTGCGGCCGGGGGAACGCCCATGGAGTTCAATACTGTCTCAATCTCAGATGGCATCACCATGGGCGCGGAGGGGATGAAGACTTCACTTGTCAGTCGCGAAATCATTGCCGATTCGATCGAGCTCGTGGCGCGCGGCAACATGTTTGACGCCCTGGTTGCCCTCTCCGGATGCGACAAGACTATTCCGGGCACCGTCATGGCGCTGGCCAGATTGGACCTGCCAGGTTTGATGCTCTACGGCGGCTCAATCGCGCCCGGCCGCCACAACGGACGCGACGTAACCATTCAAGATGTGTTTGAAGCGGTCGGTGCCCACGCCGCCGACGAGCTCCAGGCGCTCGAGGAGGTCGCCTGCCCAGGGGCTGGAGCCTGCGGAGGCCAATTCACCGCAAATACGATGGCCACCGTCTGTGAGTTTCTTGGTATCTCGGCCGTGGGAAGCGCCAGTGTGCCTGCAATGGATGAGCAGAAGGATGCGGTGGCCGTTCAGGCTGGCAGGATGGTGATGGATCTCCTGGAAGACGATCTCCGCCCGCGCCAGGTGATGACCCGTGAGGCCTTTGAGAACGCCATCGCCTCCGTGGCCGCCACTGGAGGCTCCACCAATGCGGTGCTTCACCTGCTGGCCATTGCGAATGAAGTTGGGGTCAAGCTCGACCTCGACGACTTTGACCGGATCAGTCAGCGCACCCCGCTGTTGGCTGACCTGAAGCCGGGCGGTCGGTTCGTGGCCACCGATCTCTATAGGGCCGGAGGCATTCAGCTGGTGGTGGAGAGATTGCTGGAGGCGGGCATCCTTCACCCGCATGCGAGGACGGTCAGCGGAAAGACGATAGGCGAAGAGGCCCGGATGGCGAGGGAGGCTCCAGGCCAGGAAGTCGTCAGACCCTTGGACAACCCGCTCCGGCCTACCGGGGGACTGGTGATCCTGCGAGGCAACCTTGCCCCTGAAGGCTGCGTGGTCAAAATCGCCGGGCATGATTTGAGGCATCACCGTGGTCCGGCCAGGGTCTTCGACTCGGAGGAGCAGGCCTTCGAGGCTGTGCGCACCGGCGGCATACAGGCTGGGGACGTGGTGGTCATTCGATATGAAGGTCCAAAGGGTGGGCCGGGAATGCGAGAAATGCTCGGCGTGACCGCTGCGATCGTGGGAGCCGGACTGGGGGATTCGGTGGCGCTGCTTACGGATGGCCGATTCTCAGGCGCGACGCACGGCTTGATGGCCGGACATGTTGCGCCAGAGGCCGCCCAGGGAGGCCCCATTGCGGCCCTTCAAGATGGAGATTCGATCGTCTTTGATGTAGAGAACCGAAGACTCGACCATGAACTGTCGGATAGAGAGATCCAAGCTCGGATGAGCCGCTGGCAGCCGCCTGAGCCGCCCTACAGAAGTGGGGTGATGGCCAAGTACGCCACGTTGGTCTCCTCGGCGGCGCAAGGGGCGGTCTGCGCCTAGGCACATAAACGGGCGGGACGGGCGTCGGAAGCCGTGGGTTCCGGGTGAAGATTGGAGGAGAGAATCATGGAGCGAACAGGTGCGCAAGTAGTCTGGGAGGTCCTCGTTGGGGAAGGTGTCCAGGTGGTTTTTGGGTATCCGGGTGGCGCGATTCTGCCTACCTACGATGCCATGCTGGACTATCCCGTAAGGCATGTCCTGACGCGTCATGAGCAGGGAGCGGCTCACATGGCCGATGGATATGCGCGCGCCTCCGGGCGGGTCGGCGTTGCCATGGCGACCTCCGGACCGGGGGCGACCAATCTTGTCACCGGAATCGCCACGGCCATGATGGATTCATCTCCAATCGTTTGCATCACAGGCCAGGTAGCCTCCATGGCGATCGGGAGCGACGCCTTTCAAGAAACCGACGTCACGGGGGTGACGCTCCCCATCACAAAACACAACTACCTGATCACGCGCGTCGAAGACATCGGCCCAACCTTGCGGGAAGCTTTTTACGTGGCTCGATCGGGACGGCCCGGCCCGGTGCTTGTCGACATCAGCAAGGACGCTCAAACCGCCACAACGGACTATGTTCCGGATGACTCCCCGGTCCGCTTGCCGGGATACCGGCCGGACCTGCGTGCGCTCCCAGAAGAGTACGAACGGGCCATCGAATTGATCGAGGCAGCCGAGCGGCCGCTCATTCTGGCTGGCCATGGCGTGATGATGTCGGGGGGGATGCAAGCCCTCCGAGACTTCGTCGAGAAGACCCAGATCCCGGTCGCAATGACACTGCTCGGGATCGGCGGTTTGCCCGCCAGCCATCCACTTAACTTGGGCATGATGGGGATGCACGGCGAAGCCTGGGTCAACGCCGCTATCCAGGAAGCCGATCTGCTGCTGGCCTTCGGCATGCGGTTCGACGATCGCGTCACCGGGAACCTCGAGACCTATGCCGTTGACGCCAGGAAGATTCACGTCGAGATCGATCCCACTGAAATCAACAAAAACGTCCAGGTGGACGTTGGGATCGTCGGTGACTTGCGCGAGACCCTGGTGAGCTTGTTGCCGCGTGTGCCTGAAAAGAAGCACGAGGCGTGGCTGGCGCACATCGAGACACTCAAGGGCGACTCGGCGGTGCGGGACATACAAAGCTTGCCAGACAGCGGGCGTCTGTATGCCGCCCACGTGATTCACGACCTATGGAGGTTCACTGCCGGCGATTCCGTTGTCGTGACGGATGTCGGGCAGCATCAGATGTGGGAGGCCCAGTACTACAAACACGAAAAACCGTTCACACTGATCACCTCCGGCGGATTGGGCACCATGGGTTTCGCCCTGCCGGCTGCTGTCGGGGTTCGCTTCGCCCAGCCCGACGACGAGGTTTGGGTCATCGTAGGCGATGGAGGCTTCCAGATGACGCAGGCCGAGCTATCGACCTGTGCCCAAGAGGGAATCAAGCTCAACGTCGCCATCATCAACAACGGTTACCTGGGTATGGTTCGACAGTGGCAGGAGTTCTTCTACGAACGCCGCTACGCGGCCACACCACTGCGCAACCCCGACTTTGTCAAGCTGGCAGAGGCCCATGGCCTGGTGGGGATTCGAGTCGACCAGCGGGACCAAGTGCAGGGGGCGGTC
The DNA here is from genome assembly GCA_964348265.1 of uncultured Anaerolineaceae bacterium. GTDB lineage: Bacteria > Chloroflexota > Anaerolineae > Anaerolineales > E44-bin32 > JBFJVD01. The sequence goes on from CAYGCA010000021.1 coordinate 4,517, forward strand.
CATAGGGCCCAGCAAACACCGGGGACCGTGGTGATCGATTTTCGGGTCAAGCAGGAGGACAGCGTCTATCCGATGGTGCCCGCGGGAGCTGACCTGCATGCCATGATCCGGCGGCCCAACCCGCTCGTCGAGACCGCGGAAGATTAGCACTCTGCCCGCCTGATTCAGATGGACTTCCGCGCCGGCGCTGCGGTGTGGATGGCCCAGCATAGGCGGGATGACCGAACACTGGAGGCAGGAGGTGCCAGATGAACGACAACGGAAGGGATCTCGCAGCTGATGCCACGCACACCTTCGTCGTATATGTGGAAGACAAGCCAGGCGTTCTCAATCGGGTGGCTTCGCTCTTCCGCCGCAGGGGATTCAATATTGAGTCGCTTACGGTCGGCCATACCGAGCGGGAGGGCGTATCGCGCATGACCATCGTCATGAAAGCCGATGACGTGGTTGCACGGCGTGTGGAAGCAAATCTGTACAAACTGGTCAACGTGCTGCGGGTTGAGAATGTCACCTACACGCCTACGGTCATGCGGGATCTGGCCTTGATCAAGGTGCAGGCCGATCCTGAGGCCCGCGCCCAGGTGCTTCAAATCTGTGATGTGTTCAGGGCGCGAGCGGTAGATGTAACTCCAGAGTCGCTCATTGTTGAAATCACGGGTACCGAGGAGAAGATCGCAGGCCTCTGTGATGTGCTCAGCCCTTTCGGCATCCTTGAGATGGTCCGCACCGGGCGAGTGGCCATGACCCGTGGCCCGGAGGTTCCAGGCGCCCATCCCGAATTCGTGCAGGCGCGTGTGCCCAACGGCGCACTTGGCTGATCGGTGCCTCTCGAGGTTCCTAGATCACGCAGAAGGCTTTCATCATTCAGGAGCTCATCAACCATGGCAACTATCTACTACGATCAGGACGCCGACTTGACGCTCATCCAGGCTCGGAAAGTGGCTGTCATCGGCTATGGTTCTCAGGGACACGCGCAGGCGCTCAACCTTCAAGACAGCGGCGTAGAAGTGCGGGTGGGGCTGCGCCCCAATAGCAAGAGCCGAGCGAAGGCCGAGGAGCAGGGGTTGACGGTAGCCTCGGTGCCCGAGGTTGCGGCATGGGGGGATGTGATCGTGCTGCTTGCCCCTGACACTGAACAGCCGGAGATCTATGCCGAGCACCTCGCGCCCGTCTTGGACTCCAAGAAGACCCTGATGTTCAGCCACGGCTTCAACATCCGGTTCGGGACCATCGAACCGCCAGACGATGTGGACGTGAGCATGGTGGCGCCTAAGGCGCCTGGTCATCGGGTGCGGGAGACTTATCAAGCCGGGGAGGGCTGCCCTGCCTTGCTGGCGGTTCACCAGGACCCGAGTGGAGGGGCCAAGGCCTTGGCCCTCTCTTACGCCAAAGCTCTGGGCGCCACTCGCGCCGGTGTCATCGAAACGACCTTCGCCGAGGAGACCGAGACCGACCTGTTCGGCGAACAGGCTGTCTTGTGCGGCGGCGTGAGCGCGCTGGTCAAGGCAGGATTTGAAATCCTGGTCAAGGCTGGCTACCAGCCGGAGATCGCCTATTTTGAATGCTTGCATGAACTGAAGTTGATCGTCGACCTGATGTATCGTGGCGGCTTGAATTACATGCGCTACTCGGTGAGCGATACCGCTGAGCATGGCGACTATACCGGAGGCCCGCGGCTGATCTCTGAGGAGACGCTGGGTGAAATGAAGCAGATGCTCTCCGAAATCCAAGACGGTACCTACGCCCGCAGCTGGATTGACGAGAACTCGCGAGGCCGAGCATGGTTTAACGAACAGCGGCGCAAAGAGCAGAGTCATCCCATCGAGAAGGTGGGCGCCGAACTGCGCCAAATGATGCCGTTCCTCGATCCGGTGGATCTGAGGCCTGGGGAGTAGATTGGGAGATGGGAACCGAAAATCAAGACATGGACAACGTCAATATCTTTGACACCACACTTCGGGATGGAGAGCAATCGCCAGGGGCTACGATGACCTCGGCAGAAAAGCTGGAGGTGGCCCGGGCGCTTTCCCGCCTCGGAGTCGACATCATCGAGGCCGGATTCCCAGCCGCCTCACCAGATGACCTGAATGGTGTGCGCCGCATCGCCGAGGAGGTGGGCAACGCGCCGAGAGGGCGACCCTCAGCCTCCAGCCAGCCTCCAATCATCTGCGGGCTTTCCCGCGCACATCGGGAGGATATCGACAAGGCCTGGGAAGCTGTACAGTCGGCGGCCCGGCCGCGCATCCACACCTTCCTGGCGACCTCCGAGAGCCATATGAAGCACAAGCTGCGAATGGATCCGGAGCAGGTTGTCGAGCGGGTGATCGAAATGGTCGAGCATGCCCGCTCGCTCTGCGAGGACGTCGAATTCAGCCCCGAGGATGCCGGCCGCAGCGATCCAGAATTCCTCTATGTGGTCTTGGAAGAGGCCATCAAGGCCGGGGCGACCACGCTGAATATCCCGGACACGGTTGGCTATACAACCCCTGGTGAGTTCGGAAGCCTGATCAAGGGCATCGCCCAGAAGGTGCCTGGGATTGAAGATGTGACGCTCTCCGTGCACTGTCATGACGACCTCGGGCTGGCGACTGCCAATTCCCTTGCGGGCATCCTGGCCGGCGCCAGGCAAGTAGAGGTCACGGTCAACGGGATCGGCGAACGCGCGGGAAACACTTCCTTGGAGGAGGTGGTCATGGCCCTGCACACGCGGCGGCCGATCTTTCGCCTCGCGACCGGCATTGACACGACGCAGATCAGCAGGGTGAGCAAACTGGTCAGCAACTATACAGGCATCGTGGTCCCGCCAAACAAGGCCGTTGTCGGCGCCAATGCCTTTGCCCACGAGGCCGGGATCCATCAAGATGGGATGCTCAAACACCAAGCGACCTACGAGATCATGCGGCCGGAAACGGTGGGTTTGAGCCAGAGCCTTTTGGTCCTCGGTAAGCACTCCGGGCGGCACGCATTCAGGGTGCGCCTGAGCGAGCTGGGCTACGCTCTTGAGGAGGACGAACTGGCGCGAGCCTTTGATCGGTTCAAGGCCTTGGCCGATAAGAAGAAGACCATCACCGACGCGGACCTGGAGGCGCTGCTGGCGGATGAGCTCTATCAGCCCCCGGAGGTGTTTGCCCTGGATGGACTGCAGGTCGCTTGCGGAACGATGGGTATGCCCACCGCAACGGTCCGGCTCAGGGGTCCCGAGGGCGAGGAGCATGTCCAGGCGGCGGTAGGAACGGGGCCGGTCGATGCAGCCTATAAGGCGATCGACGCCATCGTTGGCGTCCCAAACACCCTGCTTGAGTTTTCGGTGCATGCCGTCACCGAAGGCATCGACGCGCAGGGCGAGGTCACGGTCCGCGTTCAGAGCAAGGGCGGGCTGCAAACTGCGCACGCGCTGCGGGAGACTCCGCAGCCCCGAACCTACGGCGGCTATGGCGCCGATACGGATATCATCGTTGCCAGCGTCAAAGCGTATCTTTCTGCGCTCAATAAGCTCTTGATTTCGGAGGGACAGGACGGCCAAATGAGGGTGCTGGCCCAGGTGGGCGCGGCTCCGGACACCGGCACTGCGCAAGATGTACAACCGGCAGACTGAGCGCAGCGAACACGATCACTCGGCCGTTCCGCAGTTCCCAGCCTCCGTTTCGCGAGAGGCTTAGCGTTCTCCTTAGCGCAATGGCAGATCAGTCAAAGCCTTCACCACAGACGCTGCTTTCCAAAATCTGGGATGCCCATGTGGTGACCCAGGAGCCGGGGTTCCCGGCGGTGCTCTACATCGACCTGCACCTGATTCATGAGGTCACTTCCCCGCAAGCGTTCGAGGGACTCCGGCGGCGTGGCCTGGGAGTGCGAAGGCCCCACAGGACCTTCGCCACCATGGACCACTCTACGCCTACCGCCTCGCTCGACCTAGGCCTCGTGGATGAGCTGGCAGCCGCGCAGGTCAGGCAGCTTGAGCGCAACTGCCGGGATTTCGGTGTGACGCTATTCGACCTCTCCTCCAAGCGCCGAGGCATTGTTCATGTGATTGGGGCGGAACTGGGCCTCACGCAGCCGGGTATGACGATTGTGTGCGGAGACAGTCACACTTCAACCAACGGTGCCTTCGGCGCCCTGGCCTTCGGGATCGGTACGAGCGAGGTTGAACACGTGCTGGCCACTCAGTGCCTGTTGCAGACCAAGCCGAAATCGCATGAGGTGCGAGTGGAGGGCAGACTGAAGCCCGGGGTGACGGCCAAGGACATCATCCTGGCGCTGATTGCCAAGATCGGCGTAGATGGAGGGATCGGCCACGTCTTCGAATACACCGGTTCCGCAATCCGAGCCCTGGACATGGAGGGCCGGATGACGGTCAGCAACATGTCGATTGAGGCGGGGGCGCGAGCCGGCATGGTCGCACCCGATGAGGTGACTTTCGAGTACCTTGCGGGGCGAGAGCATGCGCCGAAGGGAAAGGCTTGGGATTTGGCGCTGGCTTGGTGGCGCCGGCTTCCGACGGATGAAGGCGCGACCCATGATCGCTCGGTAGACCTTGATGCGTCCGCGTTGGGACCCATGATCACCTACGGCACCAATCCGGCGATGGGGATGCCCATCGACTCCCGCATCCCGACGCCTGAGATGTTCAGCGATGCGGATCAGCGACAATCCCTGGAGAAATCGCTCCAGTATATGGATCTGCGGCCTGGGCAGAGGCTGCTCGGCCATCAGATCGACGTGGTGTTCATCGGTTCATGCGTCAACTCCCGGATTTCCGATTTGCGACTGGCCGCCAGCCTGCTTGAGGGCCGCAAGGTGGCGCCCGGGGTGAGAATGTTGGTCGTGCCCGGCTCGCAGACGGTGAAGCGGGAGGCGGAGGCCGAGGGTTTGGACCAGATCTTTCAGAGGGCGGGCGCCGAGTGGCGCGAATCGGGTTGCTCGATGTGCCTTGCCATGAATGGCGACGAGCTCCAGCCGGGACAGTACGGCCTGAGCACGAGCAACCGGAACTACGAAGGCCGGCAGGGCAAAGGTGGACGGACGTTTCTTGCTTCGCCGCTTACCGCAGCCGCCTCTGCGATCACGGGGGAGATCACGGACGTGAGGACGTTGCTCTAGGTGTCGACAGGATGGAGAAGTTCCACAGACTTTCCTCGCATCTGATCCCGCTGGTGGAGAAGGATGTCGATACGGACCAGATTATCCCGGCCCGGTTCCTCAAAACCACCGGCAAGGACGGCCTTGGCGATCACCTGTTTGCGGATTGGAGGCACCTTCCCGGCGGCGTACCCAATCCGGACTTCGTCCCCAATCAACCTCACGTCCAGGGAGCGCAAATCCTTCTGGCCGGAAGCAACTTCGGCTGCGGGTCCTCCCGGGAGCACGCTTCTTGGGCGCTCCTAGATTGGGGGGTGCGAGCGGTGATCTCGGTCTCTTTCGCAGACATCTTTCGCGCCAACGCTCTCAAGAACGGCCTGCTGCCGATTGAAGTCGATGAAGCGACCCACTCCAAATTGCTGGAGCTGGTGCGTGAGGACCCGGCTGCAGAACTTACGATCGATCTCACTTCGCAAAGCATTTGGCACGGAGAAGACCTGAAGACGAGTTTCTCGATCGATCCCTTCGCCAAGCGCTCGCTGGTGGAAGGCGTCGATCAGTTGGGATACTTGCTCTCCTTGGAAGAAGAGATCGCAGCCTTCGAGGCCGCCCATGACAGAACGTGATTTCGTCCAAATCTACGATACGACTTTGAGGGATGGCACACAGCGGGAAGGGATCTCGCTGTCCTGCGATGACAAACTGCGCATCGCCTCCCGGCTCGACGAGTTAGGTGTGGCCTTCATTGAGGGCGGCTGGCCGGGATCTAACCCCAAGGATGCTGAGTTCTTTCGACGGGCGAAGGAGCTGGACTGGCAGACAGCCAGCATTGCGGCCTTTGGATCCACCCGCCGGGCAGGGCGTCCTCCGGAAGAAGACCTTAATCTGCGGGCCCTTCTTCAAGCCGAGACGCCGGTGTGCACAGTGGTGGGCAAGACTTGGACTTTGCATGTGAGCGAAGTGTTGCGAACCAGCCTCGAAGAAAACCTGAACATGATTCGAGAGAGCCTGGAGTACCTGAGCGTTCATGGCCGAAGGGTTATCTACGACGCCGAACACTTCTTTGATGGCTATAAGGCCGATGCTGCCTATGCGCTCGAGACCCTCAGGGCGGCCGTCAGCGGAGGGGCAGAGCTCCTGGTGCTCTGCGATACCAATGGTGGTTCGATGCCATGGGAAATCGAGAAGATCGTGGGCGAGGTCCGCCAGAAGGTAGACCACGATTTGGGCATACATACTCACAACGACTGCGAGTGCGCCGTGGCGAACAGCCTGGCAGCAGTGCGCGCGGGGGCGAGGCACGTCCAGGGGACCATTAATGGCTATGGAGAGCGGTGTGGCAACGCCAATCTGTGCGCCCTCATCCCTGACCTGGAGCTCAAGATGGGCCTGGTTTGTCTGCCGGAGGGCAAGCTGAGTGAACTCTCCGAGGTGGCCCACTTCACAGCCGAGGTGGCCAATCTGGCGCCCAATGAACACATGGCTTTTGTGGGAGGGAGCGCCTTTGCTCATAAAGGCGGCATCCATGTCGCAGCTATGCGCAGAAACGAGCATTCGTATCAGCACATCGATCCGGCTCTTGTAGGGAACCGCATGCGCGTGGTCGTGAGCGAGCTCTCAGGACGCGGCAATCTGCTGAGCAAGGCGGAAGAGCTTGGTCTTGAGACCGATGACGCCAACGTCATGGCCAATGTGCTTTCTACGCTGAAAGAGCTCGAAGCGCGAGGCTTCTCCTTCGAAGCGGCTGAAGCTTCCATCGCGATGTTGATCAAGCGTCAGACAGGCGACTACCGGCCGCCCTTCGAACTGATCGATTACGCCGTGCTGGTTGAGCACCGGCAGGGCCGGGGGACCTTCGCCGAGGCCACGGTAAAGGTCCGCGTCGGAAACGAAGTGCTTCATACTGCTGCCGAAGGAAACGGTCCTGTAAATGCCCTGGATGCGGCCTTGCGCAAGGCGCTGTCGCCAATGTACCCAGCTCTGGAAGGATTTCAGCTGGCGGACTATAAGGTGCGCATCTTGGATGGCCAGAAAGGTACCGCGGCGACGACTCGAGTCCTCATTGATACCCGCAATTCCCGGCGCCATTGGAGCACCGTAGGGGCTTCGACGAATATCATCGAGGCTTCTTGGCTCGCGCTGGCTGACAGCATTGAGTATGGCTTGGCCTTTGCCTGTTGAGCACAGAGAAGCCTGGGGGAACACAACCTCGAGCGAAGAGGGAAGAGGTTGGAAGCCAAGATAGTCTTGTTGCCCGGTGATGGGATCGGACCGGAAGTGGTTTCCGAAGGCCGCAAGGTTTTGGAGGCGGTGGCGAAGCGGTATGGTCACCGCTTCGCCTTTGAGGAGCATCTAATCGGCGGCTGCGCGATGGACGAAGCTGGCGATCCGCTGCCCGAAGCCACCCTGAAGGCCTGTCTGGCATCTGCGGCCGTCCTGCTGGGCGCTGTGGGTGGTCCCCGGTGGGACGACCCCGAGGCTGCCGTCCGACCGGAGCAGGGCCTGCTCAGGCTGCGCCTTGAGCTCGGTCTCTATGCCAATCTGCGTCCCGTTCGTGTATTCCCGTCGCTGGTCGATGCTTCCCCTCTGCGACCAGAGAGGCTGGACGGCGTGGATCTTCTCATAGTGCGCGAGCTGACCGGCGGCCTGTATTTCGGCAAACCGAGCCTGCGTGAGCGAATCAACGACGGCTGGCGGGCTGTGGACACGCTCGAGTATCGGGATGAGGAAATCAGGCGGGTGGGCCGAGTGGCGTTCCGCTTGGCGATGGGCAGGAGAGGGTTGGTCACCTCGGTGGATAAAGCCAACGTCCTGGAATCATCCCGGCTGTGGCGGCAGGTGATCGAGGAAGTCGCAAGCGAATTCCCCGAGGTTCAGCTGGAGCATCAGTTGGTGGATACAGCCGCGATGCGACTGATCCTCGCGGCGGGAGAATTCGATGTCCTGGTAACCGGCAATATGTTCGGCGACATCCTGAGCGACGAGGCCGCCGTATTGGGGAGTTCGCTGGGCATGCTGCCCAGCGCTTCGCTTGGAGGAGGGGCCTTGGGAGTCTACGAACCGATTCATGGATCGGCGCCCGACATCGCAGGAAAGGGCCTCGCGAACCCTATCGGGGCGATACTGAGCGTGGCTATGCTGCTGCGACATTCGCTTAAGTTGGAAGCGGAGGCGGACGATATTGAGCAGGCCGTTGGCCGCGCCTTGGCACAAGGCGCCAGGACGGGGGACCTCAGCGGAGACAACCCCTTGACGACGGAGCAAATGGGGGAGGCAGTGCGTCGTCAGCTTAGCCGGATGAGGCCCCCTGATCCGGGGGACGGCGGGTCTAGAGGCAGATGAGAAGCGCTTCATGCAGGTGATTGCATTCCAGGGTGAGCCTGGCGCCTATAGCGAAGCCGCATCGCTCGCCTATTTTGGTCCCGAAATCGAGACGCTGCCGTGCGCCAGCTTTGAGGCAGTTTTCACTGCGGTCGCCGCCGGCGAGGCTGACCAGGGGCTGGTCCCGATCGAGAACTCCTTGGCCGGAAGCATTCACCGAAACTATGACCTTCTGCTTCGACATGACCTGTTCATCACGGGTGAGTACCATCATCGCATTCGTCACTGTCTCCTCGCGCTGCCCGGAGTGAAGCTGTCCGATGTCCAGCAGGTCATGTCGCATCCGCAGGCCCTGGCTCAGTGCGAGAAGTATCTCAGCCGGCTATCTGGTGTTGAAGCTGTGCCGACGCATGATACGGCCGGAAGCGTCCGCCTGCTCTCCCAGCATGGGCGCAGGGATGCTGCCGCAATCGCCTCTCGCCGGGCGGCGGAAGTCTATGGGGTAGCGATTCTGGCTGACAATATTGAGGACGACCCGGCCAACTACACTCGTTTCTTGACTCTCGGGGCCAGACCGATCAAGCCTGTGTCAGATGCGAAGACCTCTGTGGTTTTCACGCTCGAAAACCGCCCAGGGGCTCTATTCGGTGCCTTGGCCGGCTTCGCCCAGAGAGGTATTGATCTGACCAAGATCGAATCGCGACCCATGGTGGGTCAGCCCTGGGAATACCTGTTCTACCTGGATCTTGCCGGTGCACCGGAAGATAAGGACGTCGCAAACGCGCTCCAGGAACTGGAAGCGAAGGCGATAATGCTGAGGATTCTGGGGGCCTATCCCCGGCACCCTTGGAATGCGGCATGAGTGGTCCGCCGCTCCTTCTCAGATCTTTGGCGGGCATTTGATCCGGACGTCTCCGCTTGAGTTGAGGATTGATGGCCATCCGTGGCATTCGAGGCGCAATTACCGTCTCAAGGAACACTCGTGAGGCGATCCTGGCCGCCACTCATGAGCTTTTGGATTCGCTCATCGAAGCCAATGGCATTCGGCCCGGTGAGGTGATATCGGCGACATTCACGGCCACCTCGGATCTCGACCGTGCTTACCCGGCCGAGGCGGCGCGTGAGAAGGGCTGGACAGAGGCTTCGTTGCTGTGCCTCCAGGAAATGGAGGTGGTTGACAGTCTGGCAAGGTGCCTGCGGGTGCAGGTGCTTTGGGAGACGGACCTCCCGCAAGCTGAACTGCAGCATCGCTATCTGCGAGGGGCCGCGAGCCTCAGGCCGGACCGCGGTTAAGGGGAACCCAACAGGATCACGTGGACAACCTGCCGACCCAGGCAAGGGTCGGCAGAAGCCCCAACGCGGGTTGCCTGGCCTTTGCCTGGGCCGCCTCCGGTACCCCCGTCACTGCGCCGGCGGTGAGCGCCGAGGTGAGTGAGTGCCACACACCACCCCGGCGGGGTCACGGGAAACGTGGTGCCTCGGGGTGTGTGGTTTGTCCTTCCGGGTGGACAGGCACGGCTGGAGGGGCAGTCTGGAGAGCCGCCGGGGCTCAATTCATCCACAGCTGAGCAGCCAGCCTGTTGGTGATGGGCCATCCACACCGCAGCCCCAGCGAGGAAGTCCATCTCAATCAGGTGGACGGGGTACTGGTCTTTCCCCCCACTCTTAGTCTTTCGGCTGAGAACTCACACAGTCTGGCGGGTTGGTCGCGCCCCCTGCCGATGGTAGTGGGCCGTCTGGTCATGCCACGGCGCCTCCGGCCATCTGATCCAAGTTCTGGGAAGGAACGGGCTTGGATGAATATAGGGGAGCGTCAAGGGTAGCGCCGTGGGGCAGTACCTTCTGGGACCAACCGACTGAGCAGCCCGCGATGACGAGCTGTGAGCTTGTCCAGAGCATCGATGAACGAAGACAGCCCGAGCGCTTGGAGGGAAAGGCCAATCCGCCGCGTCAACCGGAGCTCGGCCAAGAGCGTTACGCCCCCACCATTATCGCCTGCGACCGGTGTGCCATTGTGGAGGATGATCCACCAACACTTGCTCCGTCTTTCCTCGGGCACAGACGCGAGTAACTGAATGGCCTCCGCATGCCCAAGGGGCAGCAGGGCTATGTCCTCCTGTCGGTCGAGCGTGGCGACGACCCTTGCCGCCCAGCGACAGAATCTTCAGTCGTCTGCATAGAGGAGGACCGGGCGCGGAAGGCGCGGGATGGTGGTTGCAGCGGAGTTCGATTCCTCTGTCATCCCAGAAACCCTCCGACGTGTCGGGTTATGCCTCCATGTCCGGACGACGCGGGCGCCTGGCTCCTCATTGCTGCCGCTTCTCCTCCAGCCAATAGATCTGCCCTGCACCAGGGAACAAGGAAACCCGGGCACGGGTCGCCAGGATGCTTGGTGAGGAGGCCGTCGCATATGGACGGTCCAAGGAGCGGCGTGCAGGACTTGCTCCCACCCTCTTCGCAAAGCCTGCGCCCCGAATTGGCCGAATCTCCGGTGCTGGTTCGGCGAAGGTTGCGGGCATCCTGTCAAGGGATCCGGCGAGCGGCCTGGCAGCACCGATGGAGCACATGCTACTCAGCGATATATGGCTTCATCAATAGTGCATCGGAAGAACTCCCCTTCAGACTCGAACTGATCGTTCCCGTAGTACCATCCTACGCGAAGCCTAGTGGGGATAGTGTAGCCTTCGAAGCTTCCTTCCTGCTCTGAAATGGCGCCAAAGGGGATCGAGCGGAAGGCGCCCCCGTCCGGATTCCCCCAACGTGGCAAGCTCACGCTCATCAGTCGGCCGTCGTGATCTAGGTCCAGAGCGACTGATTCGGTGTGACCAGCCACTTCGAGCGTGGCTTGCGCTCGAGCGTTGTCGGGGGCTGCCCATGACACATCGGCCTGAGCAAGGATGGATGGCAGCCACACGAATTCTGCCTGAAGACGACCGGCCGCCGAGCGGGTGATTTCCGGCCCGGAGGCGGTCAGTACGGGGAGGATGCCGAATAGCCGCCAGCGCATGCTCCCTTGTCCGTCAATCAACCGGTCTGAGCCGCGAACTGGAAGGCCGTTCATGCGGGCAGTGGCACTCCAGATCATCCCGCGACTTGCGTGAATGACCTGCTGTGCCTCGAACGGCACCCAAGATCTCAGCTTTATCTCGCCATGCATGCGCAATCGGACCGCCTATGCAAGAGGAATCCCAGGTGCGATAGCGTGCTGGAGGTACCGCAATGCGGGGTCGGGAAGCGCTGAGAATCGCTCGGGCTCAAACTTCCCCCTGGAGGCTGGTAGTGAGTTCCAAAGCTCGTCAAGTGAGATCTGTGTGGGCATAGGCAATCCCGAGCGCTGCCGGACTAGTCATCACTCCTGCGCCAGGCAGGCATCGGGGCAAAGGTGGCGAGGCTTCCTTCGCGGAAGAGTCCCCAAGAATTCGGCAGGATGCTCCTGCAAGGGGAATAAGGTTCAAGCCTCTCGCGACTCCCCGATCCACTTCAAGCATAGACCATGCGACCGTCCATTTCAAGCAGGGGGTGCCGGGTGACACGTTGGAAAGAACTGCTCGACCGAGCTCGCGAAACGCTAGGCCACAAACACTGCGCCTGCTCCACCGAACGCAGGTCCCCGGCGATATGCATGCCTCAGGGGGCGGCGTTCTGGAGTGAGGGAGGCGTGGGGCCCTAGGCCGGGGAGAGCAGAGGGATATAGGGCTTCGGATTGCCAGGGGCAGCCGCTCGATTCGGACGCTGAAGCTGGGGGCTGCTCCGGCTTTGAATAGGGCGCGATAATGGAGACAGACAAAATGGATTCTGAGCACGGGACCTATGCGCTGATCCTGCGCGCCGCGCAACCCGCCAAGGTTCAGGTCGGCAAACTGGGAGATCTTCAGATCCTCGCAGGCAGCTACGTTTACGTTGGAAGCGCCTTTGGACCCGGAGGGGTCCGGGCCCGACTCCGGCGCCATCTCCGCCGACCCCCCAGACCCCATTGGCATATCGACTACCTCCGGCGGGTCGTACCCCCAAGTGAAATCTGGTATGCGCAGAGCGATGTCCAGAGGGAGCATCTGTGGGCGAGCGCATTCCAAAGCCTACCCGGCGCGCGGATTCCCCTGCGCGGCTTTGGGGCTTCCGACTGCGGCTGCGTGGCGCATCTGTTCTATTTCGAGGCGCCTCCCTGCCTGGCCGCCTTTCGGAGGAGGGTGCGTGCTCGGGCTCCTGACCATGCGCCTATCGAGCGCAGGCGCGCCTAGTATCCGGTCACATGCGCTTGCCCTTGCCCGGAAAGGCAGTCTGAGCATGATGCGCCAAGCAGAAGCCCGAGAGAACGGAGAGGGGCTACCTGGTCCCCGACACGAGAGGCGCCCGGGCTGGAGCCAGGCTTCCAGCTAAGTTGTGAGGATGGTCCAAGTCCGCCGCCCTCCCAGCTGTCTGGGAGGGCGGGCGGTTGAAAGGGGTCAAGGTGTTTGCCCTTGACCGCTCGGAACGCTTGGGAGCCAGGGCCGGGGCGGCCAGCCCGCCTACTTCGCCAGATCGATGGCAGGCGGGAGGTAGTAGTTCTGATCTTCGACGTAGTTTATGTCCACGGTGGCCGTGCCCGTGATCTTGACCTTATTGCAGATCAACTGCGAATTAAGGCCCAGGCTGTCCCCGGTCCCGTTGATCGTGCATAGGGAGGAGGGCGCGAAGACCGTGCCGGCATAGGTGGATCCGGAGCTGCCGGTGATTTGGACAGGCGAGGAATTCGCCGGATCGACGTAGATCAGCATCCCCTTCCAGTCGTGCCCCGAGGGATCGACGAGCACGCCTTTGGTCTGCTCCGCGGCCAGGTTTACCGACAGGCTGCCGGCCAGGTCGAAGTCGCCGTCCTGAAGGTAGATCATCACGCCTGCGCCGGAGATCTCCTTCGAGAGCCCTTTGATCCCGCCTTTTCCATAGATGCAGTACATCCCAGGGTCGAGCTTGACGAGCGAGTTAGCGCCGAAGGTGATGCTCTCGTACTTCCCTGGCGGTAGGGTGGAGCTCTCGCCGTCATTGATCTTCACTACCCCAAAATCCGGCAGCCCGGAGCAGTCGGGGAGCGGGACAGGTCTCAGGTCTTGGTGCTTCACCCCTTCTTCGACCGGAGTGGGGCTCACAGATCCGCTGCCGCTGTCATCGAAGGTCCCGACGACCTGAATGTTCTCCGGAGGGGGGCCCACCGAGATGTTACCGTTGCCGTCCTGGACGCCGGATTGGCAGCTGCCGGAATCGGCGTCGGAGTTTGAAAAGACGCTGCCGCCGGTGATGGTTGTGTCGCCGGTCCCGGAGAACCAGATTCCTTTGCAGTCGTGTTCGTTTGTGGCGTGGAGTGCGAAGCCTGGAGAGATCCCTTGCGATGGCCAGATGCGCGCTACCGCTTCAACGGTGGTGCGAAGGGGGCCGGGGAAAATCAAGTGCGCGAACGAAGAACTTACCTCTGTGGTCAGCACGACCTGGATCTCGTCCCGGCGAATCCACTCGCCCAGGATGC
>CAYGCA010000021.1:18478-19602 GCA_964348265.1 uncultured Anaerolineaceae bacterium
GTAGGCGCTGTTCCCAGCGAACTGCCCGCTTCGGGGCGGATGAGTGACCTCTGTCGTCCATTTAGACCCTGTGCCCAGGGCGCAGTCGAATCCCGCAGGGCTGCAAGGCGAAACGGTGGTTGAGAAGCCGTTGCTTGCGGCGCGGTTTAGCGCAGATGTAGCCCAATTCGCGCCTTGGATCTTGGCCAGCGCGGCTGCCATTGCCGCGGAATCGGCCGCGTTCTGGGCTCGTCGTCTTTCAGAGTAGAGCATCCCCCCGTCCAGGGCCAGGGCCGAGACACCCAGGAGACCTGCAAGCGCTAAGGCGAGCAGCACGAGAGTTTGACCGGATTGAGAACGATACCTTTTCATGGGTGGACTCCTATTGGCTGACCTCCTGCGTTCATCAGGAATCAGCAAGGTGGCTGGAGGATGGTATTGGTGACCGTCGCCGAGAGCGGCAGCGTCCGACCTCCGAGGAACGGGGAAACCATCAGGAAGTCAAATTGCACAGATACCATGACTGCATTGCTGCCGCTGGCGCAGGCCGAGCCGATCACCTTAACGCCTATTTGATCGTCGGCGAAGCTGCCCAGATCGATCGGGTTGCTCGAGAGCTCTCGCACGCGGGTGCGTATCCCCGCGCTATCCAAAGGGGCGATCGAGCCGTAGGAAGCCCCTTCCTGGGCTGCGTCCCGCAGAGCGAGGTAACCATAGAAAGCCCGCCCGATATCCAGCACACCGGACAACAGCATAAGCACCACCATCATGCTTATGGAGAACTCGACCAGGCTCTGGCCTCGTTCATGCCGGAGCAGAGCCCCTGGCAGCTTCTTCTCGGATGGTCTACGTGCATTCATGTTTCACTTTTCCTGTGCGATTAGAGATCCTGAACCGCTGCAAGGCTCAATCCGGCTACTCGATATAGATGTCTTTCAGAATGGTCCGCTTGGTCGAGGCCGTGATGTCAAAGGAGGGCAGATCGATCAGCGGCACCAGTGGCTTGTAGGGAGCTTGGACCTGAACCGCGATTCGGTCGCCCAATTCAATGTCCGGACTGCTGGCGCAATTGCCCAGCGCGGTACCGTTTCTGTCATAGTCGATCGTGATCGGACCGTCCGAACCGTTCGCCTTGATGTCCGCGG
>CAYGCA010000021.1:19612-35272 GCA_964348265.1 uncultured Anaerolineaceae bacterium
TCGATTGTGATCGTCGTCAGAGGGCTGAGAAGGTTGACACGTTTGGCGGCGTCCATTATGCCGACGCAGTCGTGATACCGCGGGATGCCGCTTGGGTTGTCTCCCACCGAAGCCCCGTAGCGAGCGGCCTCCCGGCTGGCGGAAGTTACCGTGGTGTAGATGATGAAAAGGCGGCTGAATTCGATGATCCCCATGAAGAAGATGAGCAGGAGCGGGAGGACAAGAGAGAATTCCACCAACCCCTGACCCCTGCGACTGCTAGAAGAGGAACCTCCCTGTGTGCGATGTTGAGCTGGATGTTTCACCGTTCTGTTCCGTGCTCCTTTAGTTCGTTGCGGGCCAAGTTCGAGCTTCCGGCTGGGGGCTGTTCTCCTCATCGCTTGGCTCCTACGCGATTCCAGAGCGCAATGCGAAAGCCCCCGTACCTCTTTGCGCTCATTTCGGCAGCTGGCTGTCATGCGTAGCTGAGTTCTCAGCTGTTGACCCTCTAGCTTTGTGTCGCCACCTTCCGGTGGCATTACCCTTTCGTTGAGCTTTTCACTATTCAGTTGAAATCCAATATATGCAACGGAAACCCCTAGCGGCCATTACAGCTTTCGCGATGGTACGTTTGTCCTGCCTGGATGGCGCTCGAAAATCGGCTCGCGACAGGCAGAAGGGAGGCGAGGCTGACGACTGGACCTGCAAACCACCGTCAGATCCCTGGCCCCGCAGCCTCCGCTCATCGTACGAGTGAAGTGTGTTCCCATGTTCTCCTGATCCCACTGGCCCGCCGGACTCCATGGCTCAGGAGGCGAGCCAGCTCCCTGAGGCGCGGCGCGGCTGCCGGAAAGCGGGTCGGCCGTCTATGGGGGCTTGCGGCGCGAGCCCTGGTCGAAGATCGGGATGGTTGCCGAGGCTTTGAATGTCTCAGGCTAGAAGGGTGAAGCGACTAGGCTATCGGGAGGCACGCTGAGCTTCGCTGTGGGATGTTTCTGTGGCCTATGCCCAGCCGTTCGCCGCCGTGGGGGAGCCGGCCCAACATGAGGGGCTACACTGAAGCCTTTTGGCGTCTTCCAGGCCACAAACCAGGCCGCAACCCAGAAGCGATGCGTACTCGTAATACATCTGGAGTACTTTTGTAAGATTTTCGTAAAGGTAGGGATGTAGCCTATGGATAGTGGTCACGAACTGGCGTCTGGAGAGAGGCAAGGTGGCGTTGCCAAGATAGGGGCGAAGTGTGGTGCCCGTGAACTCATACGCCTCAGGTCCGTTTACCAAGGAGAAGAATCGATGTCGCGCAAGATGATGCTGTTTCCGTTCACAGTGGCGATCAGCCTGGTGGTCGCGCTGCCGGTCCTGGCAGCTGCACCCGCTGTAGGCGTCGTCGTTGAAGGGGAGAGCGTGCCGGGTATTGCTCTGGGATTCACACGCGCCCAAGTTGAGGCTGCCTACGGCGAGCCGCAGTGGTGCCAGAGTGTCGAGAACAGTGGCGATCTTGCCTTCTGTTCCTTTGAGGTGGAGGGCGGCGGGCAGGTCGATGTGCGTTATCGGGGTTCCGATGGGGGCAGTGCCAGCAACTCCCCGGACGATGTCGCCTACAACATCCGCTGGCACGAGCAGGTCAGCGGTTGGAGGACAACCGCGGGCGTCAATACCACGCTGGCGGCCGATAATCCGCAGGCCGTGGTAGATGCATACCCTGCTGCCGAGATCACCTATAACCAGTGGGGGGATCTCTACCTTGTCGTGGATCACGAACAGGGCATCGAGGTCAAATGGGCGCTTGATTTCTACAGCGGGACGACCCACGTCAGTATGGCGATCTTCTTCCCGCGCACGCCGCCTCCACCTCGGGAAAAGCTCACCCGCGTCACCGACATTGACTTGACGGCCGTCAAGGAAAAAGGTCAGCGTCAGGTCAGCGCTTTGGTGCGGGTTCAAGACGACCGGGATCTGGCTGCCCCCGGGGCGAGCGTGCTGGCGACCTGGGTGTATCCGGATGGGAGCACACAGGCCGTCCAGGACATCACCTCCAGCACGGGCTATGCCTATTTTGAGATTAGCAGCGCCCGCCGCGGCACCTATGCTCTCAGAGTCGACGACGTTGTGCTGGACGATCATCGGTTTGATCGTGACAGCAGCGTTCTGGACGCGAGCGTTAAAGTCAAATAGCCCGGCCACCGTGGCCAGAGGCGCCTGAAGTCGGCGCTGGTCGCGCCCAAGGGGAGTTATCGACGCGGCGCAGCGTATACGTGCCTCTGGTCAGGGTGATTCGGGCTTTGGACGGCTGTCTCGTTTCTCCACAGCTCTTCGCGAAGGAGCGGGTCAGGATTGGACGAAAGGCGTATCTTCCCACACGCGTAATCGTGAGCGCCTCCATCGCACCCGTGATCTTGCCACATCCATTCAAGATAGCCGACACACGGGGGTCATTGGTTATTCTCCTGATGCCTGCACTCCCAGCGGCTACCCCGGTCATTCAATTTACCGGCCAGTTTCCTGTGGCGGCTTGCCAAATGTCTTGGGATATGTGGCAAGCAGAGCCAGCGAACTGACAATGGCGAATAAGCCGTCAGGGATCAACGTGCCAAATGCAATCACGTGGAGCACAAAGAAGGTTGGGTAATACCAGAGAACATACCATGCCCATCGCTCCTGGCGCCTGAAGGGCACAAGGATCAGGGCCATCCCAAAGATCACCATTCCTAGGACAAAAGTTCCCCGCAGCCGACTGGCCAAGATCTGCTCAGTTTCTTCGCTCGCAAAGAACGCGGACAAAGCGGATCCCCCACTGACTGGACCCGCGAAGCCTCCCAGGCCGATGATGAGCATGAGGAGCGTAAACACGAAAAGTGGAACCCAAGCATACCGGGCCCAGAAGCCTTCATTGGGATCGGTTGGCTGAGACAATGTCACCTCCTAGGTATCGAGCAGCGCTTCTGTCTGGTTCTTCTCTGCCAGGCAGCTCTGACCTGCCTGCGCCGAGGGGCTGTGGTATGTCCTCCCCGGGTAGATGCATCCGGGGAGAGCGGCTCATGAACTCGAGCACATAATTCGATCCCAACGAATTGTCTCTTCCCTGACAACTGCCGCGCTTTCATCGAGGTTGGCCGGCTTGAGACCTTATCCCCGTCAGGGTGAAGAGGTGGGCAGCCAGCGCCCTCGCTGCGGTTCGGGCACCGGGGAGTGCTGTCTCACATATTCGGCTATTACTTCTCGCAGGATCGTGGGAACCTCGTGTTCTAGCGTCTGTCCATCCTCCAGCACCAAGTAGCCAACTTCCGGCATTGTCTCGGCATCCGTGTGGGCCAAGCGATAGAGCCGATCTGGCTCGATGAGCTGTCCCTGGACGACCACGCGGCGCACTCGAGGTCTTACAGTTGCGCTGCTGTCATACTCGACGAGCAGGCCGCTTATCTGAGGGAACCCGACCGGGGCGCCTCTGTAGCCGGGGTGCTTGACTTGTGTTATGGCTGGGTTCAGCCCGCGTTCAAGGGCCTCCAAGAGCTGCTCGCCGCGAACTTCGGATAGCCAGGGGTTAGCCGTTGAAAAGCAGGCTGCATCGAGTTGACCCAGTGTCAAGGTTCCGGCCGCCAGAGCCCGATGGAATTGGCCGCTTGAAACCATGGCGACCTCCGCGGCCATGCGGTCGCGCAGTGCGTCGGCGGCTAGGTTGCCGAGGCCACACTCCTGAAAATAATCAAGGTCTAGCGGTCCGGCAATATCCCCGATGGCTTGGGCCATAATCTCTTCCACTTCCTGTTCGGCAGCGGAGATCGCCATTAGGACCGCCTGATCAGGAGGCGTAGCATCGGGGACATCGATAACGCTCGCTGAGCAAGATATCATCCGCCCCGTTTGGGGATCGAGTGCAAGGTCAACCCGGCCGATGGCTCTGGCGTATTCACCAGCCTGAGCAATAAGCACTCCGCTCCTCACCTCGCCCCTTGCCAGCCTATCATGGGAGTGAGCTCCGATAATCAAATCTATTCCATCGACCTCGTCGGCCAATCTTCGATCATCTTCCAAACCGAGGTGAGAAAGGACGACAACCACTGAGGCCCCGTCGTCCTTAAGCTGGGCCACAAGCCGCCGGGCGACTTGGCGGAAATCAGGGAAGCTCAGGCCGAAAAGCTCGTAGAAGCTCCCCCAAGGTGCCGTCAAGCCGATCACGCCTATGGACATTTCGCCGGCCAGAGGAATCCACGCAAGCTCATTGAGCCCTTCCACCAGGGGACCATCACCATCTCGGCAGTTTGCGGCCAGGATGGGGAATTCCGATCGGGCCGCAACATCGGCCATTGCCTGGGGACCATAAGTCAGCGAGATTGCATTGCCCATCGTTTGAAGACCGTAGCCCATCGAGTTCAAGATTGGCGGGAAAGCGGAACCTTTCGTGGCACTGCATATCTGTATTCTCCTGTCCGCCGCGTCACCTGCGTCCCAGAAGAAGACCTCGCGACCCTCAGCCTGGGCCGCCTCTCTGAGTTTGCGGGCATGGGTGCTTAGGCGCGCAATCGCTTCCAGGTGACCGTGCATGTCATTCGTATGGAATATCGTGATGCGGACGGGTTTGCCGGGTTTCCCGAGCTGGGAAGGCATTTCCTGAATCGGCCTCAATGCGCTGACCCTCCTTCGACGCCTATCGCCAGACCGCTCAGAGCTGCGGGCTGCCTGCTGCGGCCCCTCGGCTCTGTGCCTCTATCCACGTCTTCCCGAAGCGATCTCGAGGAGCCGACGAAGAGGAATCTCGGCAAGAGACGGCACATCGAGATCGGCATCCAGCGCAGGAAGGTGTCTCGTGATTTGATTGGGAACGCCAACGCAGAATAAGCCTGCCTCCCTGGCCGCGCGGACTCCCTTGGGTGAATCCTCTATGGCGAGAGCATTCCCGGCCGCTACGCCCAGGGAAGAGAGAACCGAATGATAGACCTCAGGGTCGGGTTTGGTGTTGCGAACCTCATCGGCAGTGACGACCGAATCAAAGAAGCCAAGAAGGTCAAGGCGCTCCAGATGCCCCATGACCCATTCTCTACCCGAGCTGGAGGCGATCCCAACCAGCATGCCCAGCCTCCTCGCCTCGCGAATGTATTCGCTCACCCCAGGCATGAGATCCATCGTCGCCAGGATTTCAAGCTCGCGTCGCTCACGCCTTGGAAGGACCCTGGTGTGATCAATTGACCTCCCTATCTGGGTCTCGAGCACTGCCAATGGACGAGCGGGATCATATTCCCCGCCAAGCGATGCTGCCCAATGGGAGGGGGACAGGTCAATACCGTACTCTAGGAATACTTCGAGCCAGGATTGATAATACGGTGTTTCCGTATCAAGGATTACGCCGTCAAAGTCGAAGACAATCGCTCTGATCATCCAATGATCTGAGGCGCCCGGGAAAGGTGCCTAACGACCTTGGCTTTCCCGCCCTTGCGAAGCATCCCCGGCCCTGACAGGGTGCTACCCGCGGGAGGTTGTGGGGCGCACCCTTGCCCCAGCGCCGCGCTGAGGGTGCGCGGTATGTCCTTCCGGGAGTCCAGCGGGAGGCCGTTCGCAAGGCGCAGCGCAGGGGGCAGCAACTTGGTCGGCGGCCCGAACCAGCTATCAGGAATGCGATTTCTCGGCCACAAAGATAAGTTCCCCGGGATACTTCGAACCATACGGGCTTCCATCATAATCGGCATAGACGGACCTTACTTCAAACCCACATCGCTCAAGCAGATGCTCAGCCTCATACCGAAACAGATAGCGCAGCGCAAAGGAATGCACAAGGCGTTCCTCGTGGCCCTCGGGGTACGTTACGTAGTACACAAGTTCCGCCTGAATGACTTGATTGTACAGATCCCTCTCGGTAACTTTGTGCCGACGAATTACGCGCCTACCATCGGGCAGGGTGAATTCTGGCTCTTCACCGAACTCCTCGCCAAGATCGTCCCTGGTCAATGATTCAAGGGAGGGATTGAATACATCCAGAATGAAGCGGCCACCTCGCACCAGATGGCGATGGACGCACTTGAGGCATGAGATCTGATCCTCAACCGTTATCAGATGCTGGAATGGGCGGAAGGGCGTGGTTATGAGGCTGAAGGCGCGATCCAGATCGAAATCCCGCATATCCCCCTCGAGAATCTGAGCGCGGGCCTGGACTTCCTGCGGCTCTTGATGCAGGCGATCGCGGCAAACCTGCAGCATATGAGGAGATAGGTCGATGCCAACGATCTCTACGCCCGAGCAGGCAATTGGGATAAGGACCCTTCCGCTGCCGCACCCAAGTTCAAGCACCGGCCCGCCGGATGCTCTTGCTGCTTCCACATAGAATGGGATGTCTGCGCGATTTCGATACGGAACGACATGGTCGTAGTAGTCTGCGACAAATGCATATCCCTCGTATCCTCCGGAACCACTCATTCAACCCACCTTCAGCAGCTGCCAGCTGCTGGCTGGAATGCGGTCTCAGGCCGCCCACCGGCCGCAAGCAGCCTCATTTCGCGGAGCACATCGCAGCCTCCCGGAGCCGCGCTCTGGGCGCTGTGCCATCGTCATAGGCAGGCCGAGGCGGTCATCATGCAATCATCCATATGGGCCAGGCCTCATTCTTCGATCATAGCATCAACACCGGTGTTGGCGACTAAGGATGCCCCGCTAAGCGGTCGGGCCAGGGAAGGTTAGCCGATGCATACCCTCGCAGCGACCTTGGGACCCCGATCGTGTGGGATGCTTGCCTCGAGTTCTAGTCGAGGGTGGTTGACTGACTGCGGTCGCGCCTGGCGCGAATAACGACAAACCAGGGATTTTTGGAAAGACGATCGTGACCCTCAGGATCAACATTTCTAAACTCGTCCGTCGGTTGGGGTTCCAATATCCGCTCTACCACAAAGCCCGTTTCAGCCAATGCCTCGATCATCGCCGTCAGTGGACGTCGATAGTAGCAGACCTTGCCGGTACTCCACTCATCCTCCAGGAGTTCCGTTGTGAAATAGCTTTCTGTCTGGAAGAGCTGGAAGTCCATAAAGGGGTGATGTGTCGAGAACAACAGCACGCCAAAGCTCTTGAGGACCCGATGAAACTCCGCAAAGACGGCCCGCCAATCCTCAAGGTAGTGCATCACCAATGGACACAGGACAAGCTCAAATGCGCCGTCATCGGCAAAAGCAAGCGGCTGACCAAGATCCGCCTGCAGAACTTGTGCGCGGTCACCCAGTCGGGCCTTCGTCAGAGCTACGAGCTTCGGACTGACATCCACGGCAGTCACGGTCGCTCCGTGTCCAACCAGGTATTCAGCGTACCAGCCGGAGCCGCAGCCTGCGTCCAGGACACTCAATCCTGTCACTGAAGGAAGCAGTGAAAGGACTGCTGGTCGCTCGTAGTAGGCGTTGTATGGTTTGGCATCGACCGTCGCGGCGTACTCAACGGCCATCGCTTCATAGCACGATAGAGCAATCGGCTCGTCTTTGCCCTTGTAATTTGTGGACACCTGGCCTCCTCAGGGTTAGTCGGCTTGGCTGCATCTAATGGCCCCGCCTTGGGGGTCCCCCCATACTTGCGGAGAACCCCGGGGTCCAGATGGAAGGGGCTGGCAGGGGTTTAGGTCGCTTCTAAGGCCGTTTGAAAGTTGCGATGTAGTAGTTGTGAAAGATGTCAGCCTTGATTCTCTTTACATCGATGGAATTGAACCCGGCATCCTTAAGCATCTGGATTGCCTCTTGCTCCCCCCACATCGCTCCAAGACCTTCGCCATGTTGTGCCAGCGAAACGGTCATGCAGTGCATGCAAGAGAGAGTGTACATGAATGGGGCCAAAGGATGGTCGAGATTCTCCTCGAGCTTGCTGGAGGCTGCAAAATCGACCATCAAGAATATCCCCTCCCGCTGCAATGCAGTGGCGATGTTTCGCAGAACCACTCTTGGCTGTGCCTGAAGGTGAATGGCATCGAATGATGTAATGAGGTCATAGGGCCTGGTCATGTCCATCGTCGCAGCATCTACAAGGTCAAACCGAGCATTGGACAGACCCAGACGGTCAACCTCTTCGCGTGCTTCTTCGATGTCCTCCCGAGAGATATCCAGGCCCGTGAAGTGACTGTTCGGAAAGGTCGACGCCATCAGGTTGATTGCGTGACCGCTTCCACACCCAACATCTGCTACATCGATCCCAGCCTTCAAGCGTTCAACCACCCCAGGTAAGAGCGGCAGTACCTTGTCAAGCAAGGAGTCATCATTTCTCAATCGGGTTTGATCCGAAATCAAACGTTGAATTCGAGGGAAGGATGCGTAGGGAACGCCGCCACCTGAACGAAAACATTCAAGGATTTCCTCCTCGACTGCGGCCAGCGCTGGGATGTATTGCGCTTGGGAAGCCAAGTTGTCCACGCCAGATGCTCTTGTGAGCCAGACAGCATGCTCTCGAGGTAGGCTATAGGTCTTGCCTGTGGGATCATAGTCAACGATACGCGCAGTGACCAATGATCCTAGCCACTCACGCACATAGCGCTCGTTCAATTCGGCAGCGGAGGCAATCTGCCTGCTCGTCGAGGGGGAGAGTTCTGCCATCAGGTCGAACAGTCCGGTCTGGTGACCGATACTTGTCATCAGGGCAACTGCCGCCTTGTTCAAAATATCCATCATCTGCTGCGCGAACGAGTCGACCTTGGCATGATCTAGATCAAAGCGGTCCAAGCTTTCCTCCAGAGACAACCCAAGCCCGGCGGCCCAAGATTCCGAACTATCCGCTCCGCTCCTTCCAAATTGTTCTTGTGCCCCCTTCCTTGTTCTTCGCCAGGTTTTGGTGTACCCCTCTCACCATTCATCTTTCGGCTGAGTTTCACCCAATCTGGTGAGGGGGTGGACGGACCATTCCTAATGGCGGTCTAGAAGCCCCGCAGCTTTGTAGGCGTCACTCTGATGGCCACGGAGTAATCGCTCGCAAATCCTGAGGGTGTCATCTTTAGATCTGCGATTCCCTGGGTGTACTTCTCCAGGTACTCCTCATGCCGGTCAGCTGGCAGCATGCTCGGGTCAAGATGCGCTTCTCCGATAAATACGGCTACCTCTTCTCCCTCCGGATCTGTATTGAAATTGAGCGACACCTTGGGGTTGTGCGATATGTGACGAACCTTATGAGCCTCCGGTTGGCTATAAATCAGAAAGGAGGTGCCATCCCAGTGAAACCAGACGGGCCTTGGCTGGGGTGTGTTGTCTGGACCGACGGTGGTCAACCAGATGACTCGCTCAGACTTGAGCTGTTCACCGACACGACGCCCGAGCTTCGTTGAGAAGTCAATCATCGTGGCCTGCCTTAACTACGGCGCTTCGCATTCCGCTTCACGCTCACGCAACGAGTTTTCGGGAGCGCAGTTTGGGTCGCCAAACGGCCGCGTACCTGCTCCGCTCCTTCCGATCATTCTCGCGTACCCCGCGCTCATAATCAAACGTGAAATTCCCCCGCCTTCGCGGAGGGCGCCTGTCCTCGCGCGGCACCCCGGCTCTTACAGGCTGCTCCCGCGAGTTCAATGGGACCCTGTTCGCAGAGGGCAGCGGAGGGGGCGGCTTCAAGGCGGGCGATGGGGCGGGGCGGTGAGCGGCCCCGCGGTGCCGGAATTGGGGCGGCGGGCGACACACACTTGTCCCGGCCGTTCCTCCAACTCTTTCTATGTAGAGCTGTGGGTTTGCAGGCTTCGAGTGATCAGGCTTGCTTGGACATATGCTCGTCTGCGATGCGGCGAGCCGCTTTATCGGTCGTGATGTTCTCCGCCTCCGCCATTTCGAAAATTCGCTGAAGTGTGCGGCGGACGGCTCCGATCACTTTCTCTTCCGCTTCTCCTTGCGACCAACCAAGAAGCTCGATTCCCAGAATCGCCATCGCACCGCCGACATTAATCACGTAGTCCGGAGCGTAAGTGATAGCTCTGGCACGAAGCCTCTCTGCATCTTCCGGAAGAGCCAGCTGATTGTTGGCCCCACCGGCAACAATCCGACACTTCAGCCGGGAGATCGTGCTTTCGTTAAGCACTCCACCCAAGGCGCACGGGGCGAAGACGTCACACTCTGTTGCATAAACCTCCTCAGCAGGGATGAACTGCAAGCCCAGTTCGTCCATGAAGTACCGGATGAGCTCGTCATCCACCTCACTGAACATCACTTCGGCTTCTGCCCTGCGCAAGTGCTCGATGAGTGTTCGTCCGACATTTCCTGCTCCCTGCACAAGTATCTTCCGAGGCCTCAGAGAGAGCTCCCCAAAAACACGCTCACAAGCGACCTGTATACCGGTGAGAACTCCCAGCGCTGTGAATGGACCGGGGGATCCCGGTCCACCGGCCTCCCGGGTGCGAGAGAAGACGTAGGGCGCGCCGGTTTCAGCAATGATGTCCATGTCGGCGGGTGAGGTGCCTAGGTCCGGCCCTGTATAGAACAAGCCACCAAGCTGATGAACCAAGGCGCCATAGCGCCTAAGTAGAGCAGGGCGGGAGTCCGGCTCCAAGTCTTCGGGAATGGAAATGACCGCTTTGCCGCCTCCGCGTTCGATGCCCGGCACCGCAAACTTATAGGTCATGCCAGAGGCGAGCCTGAGCGCATCGGCTAAGGCTGCTTCCAGACAGGCATAGGGCTTCATCCGTGTTCCACCTGTTGCAGGACCCAGGTGTGAGGAGTGAATGGCAATGAGGATCCAGGCATCGGTCGGTCGATCATGGTGGAAGATAACGGTCTCACCGTCCCATTCTTCAAGCAATGCCTCCATCTTAGACCTACCTCCTTCTTAGTCCTAGGCGGCCACGTTCTGCAGACCTTGCCGAATCTCCTCTGAATGTAGTTCGAAGTGAGCGGCTGGATGGCGGAAGAGCCTTTCAATCGTTACATACCCCTCAAGAAGGGAATCCCAATTCGGATAGCTCACCCCTTTATCCCACTCCCCTTCTTGGATGCTATCCAGCAATCGCAAGGCCGCATAATGTGCATCGTCGTATTTCTCAGCAACCGATTGTTGTGTTTGTTTTCGCGCCCCGATACGGATCATAGGGACTGTCAACCTGTTGAATACGGATGCAGGCAGTTTTGGAACCCACCCAATGCTCCGCGCAAGCAGTTGCAGTCGCAGGGCTAGGTGATACAGTACTTCACCAACTGTCCAGGCCGGATTGCCGCTTCTTTTTCCCCAATCCTCAGCTTCAACCGAGCCAAGCAGATCGTGGAATGCGACCCGAGTGGTCTCAAGTCCGGACCGGATTTCATCACGCAAACTGGCGTTCGGAGGGGTAGCTGGACTTTCCATCTGTGCCATGCTCCCTATCCAACCAAACGATAGCCTCTGGCAACCACGGTTTCAGTCCCCTCCTGACTTGCGAGAGGCTGAGCACAGGCCTACCCCCGAGTTTGTCTATGACGAAGGCCGCGCTCGAAGGGCCGCTCAATCCTCAAGCACTCCCCGGATGTGGGGCAATCTGAGAAACGAAGCCCGCAGCTCAGGCGCGCGTGTCTGGTCGAGCATGTATTCGGCGACTTCTCGCGCCTGTTTTCGTAGGATTTGGGCCTTGTCGGGATCGCTTTCCAGCTTGCCGAGCGTGAGCAGGGCTTGCCCTCGAAGATTGAGCGCACTTGGAAGGTATGCGCGCATGCCCGATCGCCTCATATAGGTTTGCAGTTTGTCCGACTCTACCTGCGCTCGATCATAACGGCCTTGCCCGAGTGCAAGTTCGCAATCGGCAAGGACTCTCCGGACGTAAATGACCGGGAAGACCTCCCGGTTGGGGTCTTCCCTAGCCTGTTCGAGGAAGGCTTCGGCTTCCGTGAGATTTCCATCCAGGGTGTGCAGCTGGGCCAGCACTGCCAGGACATATAGGTCCGAGTGTGGAATGGAGGCTTCTGTGAGAGCCAGAGCCAAATGGGCGATTTCCAGACCTCGCTCGATCGCACCCAGCCTGCCGTAGACCTCCGCCAAACTGGCCCGGGTCAGGACTTGTGGGACTCCGAAGCCAGCCGACTCGCTCACCCGAATACTCTCCTCCATGGCGGCGATGGCCTTATCTGTCTGACCTCGCTCCCAGAAAGCTTGCCCAACCTGCATCCGGCTGAATGCCTGCCCCCAGAGATTGCCGGTTGACTGGCTGATCTGAAATGCCTGCTCCGAGAATGTCAGGACCTGATCGTAATCGCCGGCCATGGAGGCGACCAAGGCGATCGAAGCCAAGCTGTCCACCAACACTAGCAGGTTGGCAAGCTCCCGCCAGAGCGCCCTGGGTTCAGCCAAAGTCACTCTGGTCTGATCAATCCGCCTGCTCATCAGGTAGCAATGCGACCCCAAATCGTTGAGGGCCAAGGCCATTTGCTCCTTCAGATACAGTTTGCGCGCCAGGGCCAACGAACGCTCGGCGGAGGCGATCGCCTCCGGCATCCTGTCTGTGACACGATAGACGTGCGAGAGAGACCACAGAAGCCTCGCCTCAGCCGCTTGGTCATCCAGATCTCGCGATAAGGTCAGAGCATGCTCAGCCAGGGCTTGTGCATGAACCGGATCCGAAACTGAGGTGGGTGTGGCATGCAGGGTGACCCGAGCAAGCAAGGTGGAGAGCTCCATGGCGCGGTCGTTATACTGCTGGCTAGCCGCGCCCAGCTCCTCATACATCCCCAGCGCCTCGGCGAATCGGCTCTGTGAGAGTCCGATGAAGCGGCGAAGCGCCGCGACATCGTCCCCCGACTCGAAGCGAATTGACCGCTGAGCTTCAAGGCCCGGCCGAAGCTCAGGTAGAGGTGAGTTGCCGGCTTTCGGCCTCGTCGATCTGTATCTCCTCGACAAGCTCGTGGGCGCGGCTGTAGTGAGTTATGGCCTCCTGGGTGCCGACCACCTTCATGGCTTCGTCGCCGGCCGCGACGCTCTGACGGAACGCGTCTGCTTTCATGCCGGCTGCCAGGGCGTGGTGGGCCAGCTCCGCCGCGTGGGCGAAAGTGTTTGTCAGGGCCTCCAACGCCCGGCGGTGGAGAATACCTTGGCGGGCAGACCCCGATTCAGTGTATACCACATCCTGGATCTTGTCATGGGCGAAGAGGTAGGGCCGACCGGCCGACTGCTCCTCCTCTCCCTGGTGCTCACGCAGCAGGCGACTGGCAAGCAGTTGCTCCAGAGCCGAAAGCGCCTTGTCTTCGGGGAGATCGGATACCCGACGCAAGAGTTCAAGGTTGAACCTCTTTCCCAAGATTGCAGCGGCAGACAACATTACGAATTCGTTCGGTCGAAGCTGGGCCAGCCGGGCCAGTATCACATCTCGGACGCCTTCGGGCATAAAGCCCAGCAGTGCCTCGCGCTCGCGCACAGCCGCCTGGAACTCAATTAGACCTGGCTCGTGGGCAGCGGTGCTCAAAACTCGGCGCTCGAGCAGCGCTTCGAGTATCGCCTGGACGTAAACCGGCTGTCCATCGGTTTCGGCGTAGAGCCACTGACTGAATTCATCTACGACGCGTTCGTCAGCCTGGTCCCCTGCCAAGGCCTTGGATCCACTGACGCGTGTCGTCATAGGTGAGAGCCTCCAGCTCCAGCCGGACGCACGTCAGATCTCGGCCGAGGTTGGTGACCCATTCGACCAAGGCGGGTGTGCTGCTCAAGGCTTCCGATCTTATGCTCAGGAGCAGCAGAATGGGCGCATCAGCGTCTGCCCATCGCCGGGCAGCATAGTGAAGCAGGTGGAGCGAGGCAGCATCTGCCCATTGAGCATCATCAACAAAGATCACAAGGGGTGCCTGGTCGGCCACGGCTCCGCCAAGTCTAGACACAGCTTCAAACAGGCGTGCCTGCGCGGCTGCCTCGTCACCCCTCAGGGGCGAAATCCCTGGGTAGCGATCGCCCAATTCAGGCAGCAGGCGGCTCAATTCGCCGAGCCAGACATCACTGAGCAGCTCTCGAGAGGGAATCCTGGGCTTTGCGACATCGAAGGAGTTCAATCCATGGCTGATAGGGAAGATCGGCGCCGGTTTCAAACGCTCGGCTCGACAGAACCTGCGCGCCTTGCACGGCTGCCCATTTCAGAAACTCGGACGCCAGGCGCGTCTTGCCAATGCCGGCCTGATACCTAAAGTTCACGCCAGTGCGGGCAAGACCCGTTTCGGCCATATGCGAAAGCAGGCCAACCAGTATCTCAAGTGGGCGTTTCGCGGAGCATCCCTGCAGGGGCATCGAGGCGGCCAACGTCGGGGTGGCTCATCGCCATCGTCACACCTGGCGCCGCAAGAAGGTCTCCCTTGTTTACGACCACATCGATGGTCACAAAGGGCATGCCATCGCCGTGGGTCCCGTCGCTCGCCACCTGCCCGCCCGTCCTGGCCGGGCCAGGGAATCTGCATTTTGGATGCTCAAGAAAGGTGAAGCCTATCAGGATCCTGCCCTACTCAGGCAGGGCTCTCCCAAGCAGGCGTAAGGGCGTGCCTAACCTGTATCCTGCGAGATACATGAGCCCTGGGTGCCCAGAATGGGTATTGATTGCCAAACGCCTGTTGGAAATGCTCTTGTCGCTTTGACGACGAACATCGTCCCGGCACCTGTGCCACACCACAGGTGTGGCATGTCCTGGCGGGACAGATGTTTCCGGCCCAAGGTCCCGCGTTCTTTGCGGGGTGAGACCGGCTCAAGATCCAGGAGAGGTGACTCTTTGCCAAGGAGTTCTTCGTGCCTTGACAACTGCAGCGCTTTCATAGAGGCTAGGCCGCTTCCTGGATCAGAAGATTAAACATAGTCTCGGGACGAATGCGACACATTTGGAATGGGTGTTTCAAATCCTAGCGACTCAGATCTGCAAGCCTTTGGGCATCATGCGCATTTGCAGCCGGAAGGGCCAGGATTGCGAGAATTAGCATGGCTAGGCCCAAGGAGAATTGAATCGCGTACGCAGTATCCGCTCCAACAAGCCCCAATAGTGGATCACCAAAGATCGCTATTTCAACCGCGATTACAAACGAAACTACAGAGATGATGAGCGTCCATGGCCATAGCTTTGCCATTGGATTTCGGAGGCTTGCAGGAGCACTCGATCGCCAAAACCTCAGCGGTTTGCCTATTCGCGTTGCAGCAACGAAAGCTAAGACTGTAAGGAAAATCGGTGCAAAGCCCCCTCCAACTAGGAATAATGCGATGGATAGAAATAGCAAGACAGGAGCACCGTATTTCGTATCAACATATGCCAATGCCCAGATAGTGACTAGGATACCCAATATGATCGATAGGATCCCAGAGATAAGGAAACTTGGAATGATTGTCACAGCCGTTTCGATAGCAAATTCCCAAAGCTTATGTGCCGGACCGATCGCGTCGATCATGATGTTGTCCGGCTGGACATTCCCCTGAAGGACTTCGAAGATCCCATGCTCTACTCCTGCTAAGCCGACGAGAACGCCTAACGTAGAGGCGTAGATCCTTGTGGCTCGATTGCTGGTCATGCTGCCTCTTTCCTCCATCTGCAACTCCCTTTCTATAAAACCACAGCCCTTCTTGGAGTTGAATTGCCAAACAGAAGCGGTCGGGGATCATTCCCTCATATGCCATTCCATCGCCGCCCATCCTAGATTCCTCTTACTTTTGGCGCAGCATCCCCGGTCCGCTAGCGAGAGTCTGTGTGAAAAGTCCGGTGCTGTATATGCTAGATCAGGTGACGGCCTTTGTCTACACGGAGCGAGCATGGACCACATTCAAGGAACCGATCGAGATCAG